>NZ_JBSFUT010000030.1:0-108349 GCF_053591935.1 Streptomyces sp. NPDC002851
AACGGACGCTTCCTTCGTACTCACCCTCTCGGGCTTTCCTCCGGGCGCTTCCCTTCGGTGTTTCCAACCTTACCAGATCCTTTTCCCGTTCCGTTCCCATCGGGAGCGGTTCGAGAATTCGAATCCGTGGCCGTTGGAGAGCCATTCGCCTTTCGGCGTTCCACCACGTTAGCGGATTCCCTCGGCAACTCATAATCGAGTCTCCGGAGTCGAATTTCGGCATGCCAAAATGGACCCCGTTTGAGGGTGTCACAGTGAGTGGGTTGGCCGCTTCCGGCTGCTGTCAAAGGCAGTACCCGGTTCAAGCGGCTCGGACTACATTACGGACCCCGCCAGGGAGCGTCAAGTCCGGCGTCGCTTGGGTACGTGGGCCCGATATGGGCTGACCGTCGGGTCGTTGAGGACCCAGAACCGCCACGGGTGGACGCCACCGTCACCGGAGACCCCGGTGCGCGGACCGTTGCACACCTGGTCGCGCGGGGGCGGCGTACCGGCGAGAAGGGAGAACACGCCCCCAGGGCCGGCGCAGACGTCGGCGCCGTCGAGCGCGCGGTCCACGGCCAGGGCGGTGCACAGGCGGGCCGGGCCTTTGGCGAGTTCCTTGTCGTTGCGGGCCGATTGTCGCCGTTCGCGGGTCAGCTCGGCCCCGGCCGTGATCTCGCCCGCGCGCAGCAGGACGGCGCTCGCGGTGCCCTCCTCGCCGCACACCAGGTTGAGGCAGTGCCACATCCCGTAGGTGAAGTAGACGTACGCGTGGCCGGGCGGGCCGAACATCACGCCGTTGCGGGCGGTGCGTCCCCTATAAGCATGCGATCCGGGGTCGGACTCCCCTTCGTACGCCTCGACCTCGGTGAGCCGGAGTTCGATCGCGCCCTCCGGCGTGCGGCGGACCAGCGTGCGGCCCAGGAGGTCCGGCGCCACCTCCAGTGCGGGGCGGGCGAAGAAGGACCGGGTGAGGGGCGTACGGTCAGGGGCCGCGATCATGGCGTACGAGCGTAGTCCAAAGTACGTAGGCACACGGGTGGTCAAGGGATTCCCGGGCCGCCAGGGTGAGGGCGCGGAACCGGACTTGGCCGGTTCGCGTTTCTAGTGGTCAGAGATGACTGGTCGGAGATACAGGTCTTTCGGAACGAGCCTTGCGCACGGGTCCGGGGAGGAGAGTCATGGGGTTCAAGCGGCTGCTTGCGAGCATCGGGGCCGGCGGTGCGTCGGTGGAGACGGAGCTCGCCGAGGTCAACGTCGTGCCCGGCGGCGTCGTCCAGGGTGAGGTGCGGATCCAGGGCGGGAACGTCGACCAGCAGATCGAGGGCCTGGCCGTCGGACTGCAGGCGCGGGTCGAGGTCGAGGGCGGCGACCAGGAGGTCAAGCAGGACATCGAGTTCACCAAGCAGAGCCTGGGCGGGGCCTTCCAGCTCCAGGCGGGGCAGGTGTACGCGGTGCCGTTCGGGCTCGAGATCCCGTGGGAGACGCCGGTCACCTTTATCGAGGGCACGCCGCTGCGCGGCATGAACATCGGCGTGACCACGGAGCTGGAGATCGCCCGCGCCGTGGACTCCGGGGATCTGGACCCGATCAACGTGCACCCGCTGCCGGCGCAGCAGGCGATCATGGAGGCCTTCATTCAGCTGGGCTTCCGCTTCAAGAGCGCGGACATGGAGCGCGGGCACATCCGGGGTACGCGGCAGAAGCTGCCGTTCTACCAGGAGATCGAGTTCGCGCCGCCGCAGCAGTACCGGGGCCTGAACCAGGTCGAGTTGAGCTTTGTCGCGGACGACCGCGAGATGGATGTCGTACTCGAGATGGACAAGAAGCCGGGGCTCTTCAGCGAGGGCAGCGACTCGTACCGGCACTTCACGGTGGGTCTCCAGGACTTCCAGGGGACCGACTGGGCGGCCTACCTGAACGAGTGGCTGTCGGCGGTCGGGAGCAAGCGGAACTGGCTCTAGGCTCGGCGGTGCAGGCTTGACCGCCGTACTGGAGGTTTGATGTGACTGACAAGAGGCCGCCGCTTCCCCATGACTTCCTGCCGCAGGTGCCGTCGTTCACGGTCCTGAGCGAGGACGTCGCGCCGGGCGAGGTGCTCGGTGACGCCCAGGTCCTGTCCGGCGGCAATGTGTCGCCGCAGCTGCGGTGGGAGGGGTTCCCGGCGGAGACCAAGAGCTTCGCCGTGACGTGCTTCGATCCGGACGCGCCTACGGGCAGCGGGTTCTGGCACTGGGTGCTCTTCGACATTCCGGCGTCGGTCACCGAACTGCCGACGGGTGCGGGCAGCGGCAAGTTCGCGGGGCTGCCCGAGGGCGCCGTGCACGCGCGGAACGACTACGGGAACAAGGACTTCGGCGGCGCCGCTCCCCCGCCCGGGGACGGTGCGCACCGCTATGTGTTCACCGTGTACGCGGTGGACCAGGAGAAGCTGGGTCCGGACGCGGATGCCTCGCCCGCGGTCGTCGGCTTCAATCTGCGGTTCCACACCCTTGCGCGCGCGCAGCTGATCGGTGAGTACACCGCGCCGGACGAGGGCTGAGCCCCGTACCGGTCAAGAACCGTTAATGACCCGATCGTTCACGGTCTGTTTACCCGCCCCTGGTCATGAAGGTGATCAGGGGCGGGCATTTTTATTGCGTTGTCCCACGCGGCGCGCCCGGCCAGAGTTGATCCAGTCCGCCGTGGGGTGGACGGATGCACACGGGAGGGTGGGCGCGATGCGGGACACGCTGGTACTGAACGCGAGCTTCGAGCCGCTGTCGACGGTGTCACTGAACCGAGCCATCGTGCTGGTCCTTCAGGACAAGGCCGTGGTCGAGCAGGCCCACCCCGAACTGCGGATGCGCGCGGCGGCCGTGGAGCTTCCGGTGCCGCGGATCATCCGGCTGTGCCGGTATGTGCGGGTGCCGTTCCGAAGACAGGCTCCATGGTCGCGGCGGGGTGTCCTGATCCGGGACCAGCACCGGTGTGCGTACTGCGGTCGGCGTGCGACGACCGTGGACCATGTGGTGCCGCGGTCCCAGGGTGGCGGCGACACCTGGCTCAATACGGTGGCGTCCTGCTCGGCGGACAACCATCGGAAGGCCGACCGTACGCCGGAGCAGGCGGGGATGCCGCTGCTGACCGAACCGTTCGTGCCGACGCCGCGGGACGCGATGCTGCTCGCCCTGGGCGCGGAGGGCCGTGGGGCGCTGCCGGACTGGCTGCCGCAGCCTGCGGCGGCGTAACCAACGACCGTAAGTAACAAGCGTAAATAACGACCGTAAATAGCGAGCGAAGCGCGGGCGTCCGTCTCTTTGTAGAGGCGGGCGCCCGCGCTTCTGTGCGTATCTCAGCGCTACGGGACGTGAGCCGTCAGTCCAGCGGCGGCTGTTCGCGGCGCTCACTGGCCGGAGCGGGGACGGAGACCGTCGGAGGGGTGCCCGAACCGCCGCTCAGCGGGCCGAAGTTGCCGATCGCGCCGCCGAGACCCTTGAGGGCGTCGCCGATCTCGCTGGGCACGATCCAGAGCTTGTTGGCGTCGCCCTCGGCGATCTTCGGGAGCATCTGGAGGTACTGGTAGGAGAGCAGCTTCTGGTCCGGGTCTCCGGCGTGGATGGACTCGAAGACCGTACGGATGGCCTGGGCCTCACCCTCGGCGCGCAGGGCGGCGGCCTTGGCCTCACCTTCGGCCTTGAGGATCGCGGACTGCTTCTCGCCTTCCGCGGTGAGGATCGCGGACTGGCGGATACCTTCGGCGGTGAGGATCGCGGCGCGCTTGTCCCGGTCGGCGCGCATCTGCTTCTCCATCGAGTCCTGGATGGAGGTGGGCGGCTCGATCGCCTTCAGCTCGACGCGGTTGACGCGGATGCCCCACTTGCCGGTGGCCTCGTCGAGGACGCCGCGCAGTGCGGCGTTGATCTCCTCGCGGGAGGTCAGGGTCCGCTCGAGGTCCATGCCACCGATGATGTTCCGCAGTGTGGTGACGGTGAGTTGCTCGATCGCCTGGATGTAGGAGGCGACTTCGTACGTGGCCGCGCGGGCGTCGGTCACCTGGTAGTAGATGACCGTGTCGATGTTCACCACCAGGTTGTCCTGGGTGATCACCGGCTGCGGCGGGAAGGGCACGACCTGTTCGCGGAGGTCGACGCGGTTGCGGACCGTGTCGATGAACGGCACCACGATGTTGAGGCCCGCGTTGAGCGTGCGTGTGTACCGTCCGAAGCGCTCCACGATGGCGGCGCTGGCCTGCGGGATCACCTGGATCGTCTTGATCAGGGCGATGAAAACCAACACCACCAGGATGATGAGGACGATGATGATCGGTTGCATCGTGCTCCCTGTGCCCTTCGAGCTCTAGAGGATCTTGATGGTGAGTCTGTCAGACCACCGTCGGGCGCGTACCGTTTTCCGTCACATCACGATCGCTGTAGCGCCGTCGATCTCGACGACGTCCACGTGCTGGCCCACCTCATAGGACTGGGAGGCGTCGAAGGCGCGGGCGGACCACACCTCGCCCGCGAGCTTGACCCGGCCGCCTCTGCCGTCCACGCGCTCCAGGACCTCCGCCTGTTTGCCCTTCAACGCCTCGACTCCGGAGGCGTGTTGGGGCTGCTGCGCACGATGTCGCGCCGCGATGGGGCGTACGACCGCGAGCAGCGCGACCGAGACCACGACGAACACCACGACCTGAAGCACGATGCCGCCACCGAGTGCCGCGGTCACCGCGGCGGCGACGGCCCCGACGGCGAACATGCCGAACTCCGGCATGGCGGTCACTACTAGAGGAATACCGAGGGCGACCGCACCGATCAGCCACCACACCCACGCGTCGATGTCCACGTGGTCATGGTAGGCGGCAAGGCTGCCCCGTGGACAGGGCGCCTGGGTGCCAACGCGGGCTCAGCGACGCTGAGTCGACGCTCAGCTGATGGGCAGGCCCTGCGCGGTCCAGCGGTCGCCCTGCTGCTCGACGACGAGCGGGAGGCCGAAGCAGAGCGACAGGTTGCGCGAGGTGAGCTCGAGTTCGATCGGGCCCGCGGCGAGCACCTTGCCCTGGCGGATCATGAGGACGTGCGTGAAGCCGGGGGCGATCTCCTCGACGTGGTGCGTGACCATCAGCATCGACGGGGCGATCGGGTCCCGGGCGAGGCGGCCCAGGCGGCGTACGAGGTCCTCGCGACCGCCGAGGTCGAGGCCCGCGGCCGGCTCGTCCAGGAGCAGCAGTTCGGGGTCGGTCATCAGGGCGCGGGCGATCATGGTGCGCTTGCGCTCGCCCTCGGAGAGGGTGCCGAACTTGCGGTCCACGTAGTCGGTCATGCCGAGGCGGTCGAGGAAGGCGCGGGCGCGCTGCTCGTCGACGTCCTCGTAGTCCTCGTGCCAGGTGGCGGTCATGCCGTACGCGGCGGTGAGGACCGTCTCCAGGACGGTCTGGCGCTTGGGGAGCTTGTCGGCGAGCGCGATGCCGGCCATGCCGATGCGCGGGCGCAGCTCGAACACGTCGGTGCCGGGCTTGCCGAGCGTCTCGCCGAGGACGGTGGCGGTGCCGGTGCTCGGGAAGACGTAGCTGGAGGCGACGTTGAGGAGCGTCGTCTTGCCCGCGCCGTTGGGGCCGAGGATCACCCAGCGCTCGCCTTCCTTGACGGACCAGGAGACTTGGTCGACGAGGGCACGTCCCTCACGGACCACGGATACGTCCACCAGCTCCAGAACATCGCTCATGAGCGCGTTGTCTCCCATTGCAGATCTCGGCCTTCGCTCGCGCCTGTGGGCGCAGCCCCCAGGGAAAACCTACGCCACCCGCCGGGCACTCCATCGGCCAGTACGGTCCTTAGGCTGGTGTCCATGCTCACGGAACCACGGTCGGGCCTGCTGGCCTCTTGGGGAAATGCCCTGATTGCTGGGCTTGTGTCACCGGATGACGCGGTTCTCGCGATGGTCGGCGAAGATGCGGTGCACCGGGTCGAGGGGCTGCCCGGCGAGACGGGGCCGGTCGGTCTGACGCTGGCGCTCGGCCGGCTGCGGGCCCTGGGGGCGACCGGGCTCCGGGTCGCGCTGCCCGCGCCCGGGCATCCGCTCGGCCTGAGCGGGCCGCCGGAGTTCAACGCCCGGGCCATGGAGGCGGAGGAGGCGGTGATCTGCCAGGGCGTCGCGCTGGGGCTCGTGCCCGAGGTGTACGAGGCCGGTTCCGGCCCGGACGCGGCCGACCGGCACGTGGAGGTCCTCTGGCACTGTCTGCCGGTACGGGAGGCGCCGCCCGCGGACGTACCGACCCTGAGCGAAGCGGAGCGGGAGCTGGCGGAGGCGCTGAGGGAGGCGACCACGGTGCTCTCGCGGCTCGATGTGGCCGGTTCGGGTCCGGTCGCGGAGGCGGCGGTGGACGCGTACCGGGCGCGGGCGGAGGCGGGACGCGAGGTGCTCGCGCCGGGGTATCCGGCGCGTGCGGTACGGGTGTTGGAGCTCGCGCAGCGCGTGGGGCTGATGATTTCCCTGGCGTACGAGAACGGACACGGCGGGGCCGTGAGCGCCTCCGAGATGTCGGCGCGGGCGCAGGCGCTGCGACCGGTGGAGCGGACGGCTCGGCGGGCGCAGGTGGCGGCTTACAACTCGGCGGTGGAGTCGCGGGGGTAGGTGCGGCTCGACGCCGCGGGACGCCGAGGCCGGGACGTCGCGGGCGGGATGCAGCGGGCGGGTTCGGGAAGTCGTGCGGAAGGCCCCGCGAACCGGTGTGGCTCGCGGGGCCTTTCGGTACCTGTTCCGGCCCGGTATCTGCCTCGGGTCGTCTCAGCTGTTGGTGCTGAGGTTCCCGAAGGCCGGGTTCAGGACGCCGATCACGTTGACGGAGTTGCCGGTCGCGTTGACCGGGACGTGGACCGGGGCCTGGACCTGGTTGCCGGAGCCGACGCCCGGGGAGTGCACGGCGTGGCCGTTGGCGTCGGCAGCGGCGAACGCCGCGCCCGCGCCCGCACTTGCGGCGAGACCAGCGGTGGCGATGACCAGGGCGGCCTTCTTGGCAATCTTCATGGAAAGTGTTCCTCCTGCAAGGTCCGGGATTTTCCCGGGAGTTACGGTCTTTGCGACCCCAGCCGCGGAGTCGCACGCTGAGAAACGCGCTGGGCCAAGCGGATGACACGGGGCGGGGGTCCGATACCCCCATTCGAGTCAATAAGCAGATGATCTGCGGAACTTGGCGGCGCCCGTACACACCGACGGCCCCCGGGGAACGAGTCCCAAGGGGCCGACGAGGAGGTTGGGCCGGGTGTCCGTCAGGCGTTGATGCTGCCGTTCCCGAAGGCCGGGTTCAGGACGCCGATCACGTTGGCGGAGTTGCCCGTCGCGTTGACCGGGACGTGGACCGGGGCCTGGACCTGGTTGCCGGAGCCGATGCCTGGGGACTTCACGGCGACGCCGTTCGCGCCCGCGCCACCGCCGCCGCCGGGCAGGCCGTTCATGCCCCCGTTGTTGTCTCCCTTGCCGTCCTTGCCCTTACCGTCCTTGCCCTTACCGTCCTTGCCCTTACCGTCCTTCCCCTTACCCTCCTTGCCCTTGCCGTCCTTGCCGTGACCGCCGAGGACGTCGCCGGTCTGGCCCCCGCCCCCGCCCCCGCAGGGCCCGTGCCCGTGCCCGTGCGCGTTGCACGCGGAGGCGGTGCCGGCGCCGCCGCCGATGACCAGGCCGCCCGCGACCAGGGCGACGGCCGCGACGCTCTTCAGGTTCTTCACTTCTGGCTCCTCCTTGCGAACGCTGCGGCCGACCGCCGCAGATACGTTTTGGAGAACGGCCGAATACGCCTGAGATGCGCCGCTTTGCGGAGATCCACACGAAGGCATGAATGGTCCGGGGGCGAGCGTCCGTCGATCAGCCGCACCGGGCGTGCCGATCAGCCGTACAGCCCGTGTCGCTCACCGCACAGACGCGGTCGATCAGCCGGTCAGGCCATGGCGTACGGCCCAGAGGGCGGCCTGGGTGCGGTCGGCCAGGTCCAGCTTCATCAGGATGTTCGACACATGGGTCTTGACCGTCTTCTCGGAGAGGACGAGGGCGCGGGCGATCTCGCGGTTGGAGCGGCCATCGGCGATCAGGCCGAGCACCTCGCGCTCCCGGTCCGTGAGCGAACCGCCCCTGCTCTGCGGGCCACCCTGCTCGTCCTGGGCGAGCAGCGCGCCCGCCACCTCGGGCTGCAGCAGAACGTGGCCCGCGTGTACCGAGCGGATGGCACCGGCGAGGGCGTCCGGATCCACGTCCTTGTAGACATAACCGGACGCTCCGGCGCGCAGGGCCGGGACGACGGTGCGCTGCTCGGTGAAGCTCGTGACGATCAACACCTTGGCCGGGTTGTCCAGTTCGCGGAGTTTACGGAGCGCCTCGACGCCGTCCATGCCGGGCATCTTGACGTCCATCAGGACCACGTCGGGCCGGAGTTCCTCGGCGCGCGCGACGCCCTCGGCGCCGTCCGACGCCTCGCCGACGACCTCGATGTCCTCCTGGATCTCCAGGAAGGTACGCAATCCGCGCCGGACCACCTGATGGTCATCGACCAGGAGGACCTTGATTGCCCGCCCGTCGCCCGCCACCGCCCTTCCATCGAAGCGCTGCGCGCTGCCCCTCTCTTCCTCAGCCACCGGGGACCTCCATCTCGATCGTGGTGCCCTTACCGGGCTCGGACTGCACGGTGAGCCGCCCGCCGACGCCGCTCGCCCGGTCCCGCATCGAGACCAGGCCGAGGTGGCGTCCGGCGCGCCGCACCGCCCACGGGTCGAACCCGCTGCCGTCGTCGGTGACATGGAGCGCCGCGCCCTGGCCGCGCTTGCTGAGGGCGACGCGGACGCGGTCGGCGCCGGAGTGCCGCAGGGCGTTGTGCAGCGCCTCCTGGGCGACGCGCAGCAGTGCCTCCTCCTGGGCGGCGGGCAGGGCGCGCACGCCGTCGGCGTCGAAGGTGACGCTGGCCGCGTGGGCCCGGTCGACGACCTGCACCTGGGTGCGCAGGGTGGCTACCAGGCCGTCCTCGTCGAGCGCGGCGGGGCGCAACTCGACGACGGCGGCGCGCAGTTCGTCGGCCGCCTCGGCGGCGAGCGCGGCGACCTGCTGGAGCTCGCCCTTGGCGCGGCCCGGGTCGCGGTCCACCAGGGCGGCGGCGGCCTGCGCGGTCAGGCGCAGTGAGAAGAGCTTCTGGCTGACGGCGTCGTGGAGTTCGTGGGCGAGCCGGGAGCGCTCCTCGGCGATGGTGAGCTCGCGGCTGCGTTCGTAGAGGCGAGCGTTGGTGAGCGCGATCGCCGCGTGCTGCGCGAGGATGCCGAGCAACCGCTCGTCGTCCTCGGTGAAGCCGCAACCGCCTTCCGGCTTGGGACACTTCTTGTTGGCGAGGAACAGGGTGGCGATGGTCTCGTCGCCGTCCCGCACCGGCAGGCCCAGGAAGTCGGACATGTCCGGGTGGGCCTTCGGCCAGCCGCCGAAGCGTGGGTCCTTGCGTACGTCGGCGAGACGCTCGGGGCCGTCCTGGTGCAGCATCGCGGCGAGGATGCCGTGCTGACGGGGCAGCGGTCCGATGGCCCGCCACTGCTCGTCGGAGACGCCGTCGACCACGAACTGGGCGAAGCCGCCGTGGTCGTCGGGCACACCGAGCGCCGCGTACTCCGCGTCAATGAGTTCGCGGGCGGAGGCCACGATCGTCTTCAGGACGTCACGCACCTCCAGGTGCCTGCTCATGGCCAGCAGCGCGGAACTCACCGCGTGCAGTCCGGCCTGGGGACCTTCACTCATGGCCTCACCGTACCGGCGGGGTGTGACAGCGCGTATCGGACCAGCGACGCGGCCGCTTAGGGCTCAGGGACTAGGTCTCAGGGCCCTTGCCCGGGCCTAGGGCGAAGGGCCTTCGGTGAAGGGTTCCGTGGTACGAAGCGCCGGGCCCCGGCCCGTTCCTACGTTGGCGGCAGACCCGGCGACCTGGCCGGGGCTGACGGGTGAGAGGGGACGGTCGGCATGCCGGTTGCGATCATCACGGGGGCTTCGAAGGGGCTCGGGCGGGCGCTGGGCGCCGCGCTCGCCGGGCGGGGCTGGGACCTCGTCCTGGACGCGCGCTCGGCGGCGCCCCTCCGGGAGGCGGCCGAGGAGCTACGGGGGTACGGCGCGCGCGTGGTGGCGCTGCCCGGGGACGTCACGGACGCCGGGCACCGGGGCGCCCTGGTGGCCGAGGCACGGGTGCTCGGCGGGCTCGACCTGCTGGTGAACAACGCGAGCGCGCTGGGTGCCGAACCGCTCGTACGCCTTGCGGAGCTGTCGCTCGACGGGCTTCGGCAGGCCCTGGAGACCAATGTGGTGGCGGCGCTCGCCCTCGTACGCGAGGCGCTGCCGCTGCTGCGGGCCGCCGGGGCGGGGGCCGTCCTCAACCTGAGCTCGGACGCCGCGGTGGAGGCGTACGAGACCTGGGGCGGTTACGGGGCGTCGAAGGCGGCGCTCGACCAGCTGTCCGCGGTGCTCGCGGTGGAGGAGCCGGACCTTCGGGTGTGGGCGGTGGACCCCGGGGACATGCGCACCGATCTGTATCGGGCGGCGGTACCGCTCGACAACCACGACGACCACGACGCCTACTCGGCGCGGCCGCTGCCCGCGTCGGTGGTGCCGGGCTTCCTGCGGCTCCTGGACGAGCGTCCGGCCAGCGGTCGCTATGCGGCGCCCGAGCTCCTGGTGGCGCGGTGAGCGGGGTGACGGTCACGGGCTCCGGTGCGAGCGCCGTCGCGGGGCTGCGGGTGCCGCCGGGGCTTTCGGCGCGGGTGCCGGTGGAGGAGCGGGTGCCGGGGCGGGATCGGGACGGGGTGCGGCTGCTGGTGTCGTACGGCGAGCGGGTGGCGCACCACGACTTCGTGGAACTGCCCGAGCTGCTGCGCGCCGGTGACCTCCTTGTGGTGAACACCTCACCGACGCTGCCTGCCGCGGTCGACGGAGTCCTGGGGCACGCGCGCGTGGTGGTGCATTTCTCCACCCGGGGCGATGACGAGCGGTGGGCCGTTGAGCTGCGGGAACCCGACGGTTCGGGCACCACGCGCGCGCGTGCGGGCGGTCCCGCGGGTACTGAAGTACGGCTCGACGGGGGCGGTCGGCTCATCCTGGAGGAGCCGCTCGACCCGGCGGGGACGCGGCTGTGGTGGGCCCGGGTGTGGGCGGGCGACGGGGTGCACGGCGTGCCCGGGCTGCTGCGCCGATGCGGGCGGCCGATTCGTTACTCCTATACGGACCGGGACCAGCCGCTGTCCGCGTACCAGACGGTGTTTTCGCTGCCGGAGCCCGACGGCACCGGCTCGGCGGAGATGCCGAGCGCGGCGCGGCCCTTCACGGCGCGGCTGGTGACGGACCTGGTGCTCCGCGGTGTGCAGTTCGCGCCGGTCACGCTGCACACCGGGGTCGCGTCGGCCGAGGCGCACGAACCGCCGTATCCGGAGCGGTTCGCGGTGCCCCAGGCGTCGGCGCACCTGATCAACGCCGCGAAGGCGGGCGGCGGGCGGATCGTCGCGGTCGGCACGACCGCGGTGCGGGCCGTCGAATCGGCGGCGGACCCGGCCGGTACGGTCGCCGCGGCCTCCGGGTGGACGGATCTCGTGGTGACGGCGGAGCGCGGGGTGCGGGTCGTCGACGGTCTGCTCACCGGGCTGCACGAACCGGCGGCGTCCCATCTCCTGATGCTCGAGGCCCTTGCCGGTAAGACCGCCGTGGCCAGGGCTTATACCGAGGCAGTGGAACGCCTCTACCTCTGGCACGAGTTCGGTGACAGCCACCTCCTACTTCCGGACGAGGATCGTCACCGTATGAATTGCTCGGGCAACTGCTGGTGAGACTGTTACGTGGTCGATGTGAGCCCGCGCATAGGGCGCACGTCACGTACGAAGGTCCCTAGTGGAGTTGTAAAGGTCCCGTGAACGGCGCAGGAGCGGGTAATCGGGACATAGCTACTGGGTATTCGGGACATACCTGGACCCCCTGATCCACTAACCGGGGTCGTACGTCACACCTTTGCCACAGAATTTTGCGGCCGCTAAGAATGGCTCTCGTCGCTCGGCGCCGTGGTTTTTCGGACCACGGCGCTTTTGCCGGACTCAATGTCCCGCCGGCAGTGAAAAGGAGCGCTCTCCGCTATTCGAAGAGGTCCAAAGTCATGCCCAAGCTCAGCACGAGCACCCCTGGTCATTCCTCCCGCCTGACCAAGAGCCAGAAGTTCTCGATCGCCGGTGTGGCCACGCTCGGCGCGGCCGCCCTCGCCTTCTCCTTCGTGCCGGGCAATGACGCGTCGGCAACCGAGGTCTCTGCCGCTCCGGTGGCGTGGACCGCCAGCAAGCAGGTCCACACCAGCGTCACCAAGCAGCACGCCGCTGTCGACACCCAGGCCAAGGACGCCGCGGCCGCCGCCAAGAAGGCCGCCGAGGAGAAGGCCAAGGCCGAGGCCGCCGCCAAGAAGGCTGCCGAGGAGAAGGCCAAGGCCGAGGCCGCGGCGAAGGCGAAGAAGGAGCGCGAGGCCAAGGAGGCCGCCTCCCGCGCCGCCGCGCGCAAGCCGGTCTACGCCAACAACCTCGACGGCTGGATTCGCCAGTCCCTCGACATCATGAAGCAGAAGGGCATCCCCGGCTCGTACGACGGGCTGCACCGGAACATCATCCGTGAGTCCGCCGGTGACCCGCGCGCCATCAACAACTGGGACATCAACGCCCAGAACGGCGTGCCCTCGATCGGCCTGCTCCAGGTCATCAAGCCCACCTTCGACGCGTACCACGTCGAAGGCACGGCCCACAGCCAGTACGACCCGGTCGCCAACATCGTCGCCGCCGCCAACTACGCGGCCGACCGCTACGGCTCGATCGACAACGTCAACGGCGCCTACTGAGGCAGACCTTGACCCCTTGAACATGCGCTGAAGGGCGGCACCCGTGCGGGGTGCCGCCCTTCAGCGTCGGATGGTATGCGTTGATCAGCCGGTCACTTGCGCATGACCTCGGGCTCGTGCCGACGGAGCAGCCGGATGACCACGAAGCCGCAGATGATGCCCATGGCGACCAGGACGCCCATGTTCGTCAGCCACTGGCTGAGGTCGTGCTCCCACAGCGGGTCGGTGTTGGTCGGGTTCTGCTTGTCCATCGGCATCAGGCGACCGAGGTCGGTCGTGGTGCCGAGGGCGCCGAGGGCCCAGCGGGCCGGCATCAGCCAGGCGAACTGCTCGACGCCGGGGCTGTCGAACAGCTTGAACAGGACGCCCGTGAACACGACCTGGACGACGGCGAAGAGCACCAGAAGGATCATGGTCTTCTCGGAGGTCTTCACCAGCGAGGAGATGATCAGGCCGAACATCATCGAGGTGGCCCCGAAGAACACCATCACCAGGGTCATCTCGATCGCCGGGTTCGACGCGAGCAGGCCCTCCTCGGGCAGATCGCGCGGGATGAAGCCGACGATGCACATCAGGATGCCCTGGATGGCGGCGACCACGCCCAGGACGATCACCTTCGACATCAGATACGCGGAGCGGGAGAGTCCGGTGGCGCGTTCGCGCTCGTAGATCACCCGCTCCTTGATCAACTCACGTACGGAGTTGGCCGCTCCGGAGAAGCAGGCGCCGACCGCGAGGATCAGCAGGATCGGGCCCGCATCACCGTTGGTCTTGCCCAGGGGCGCCGTCAGGCCGTAGTCGGACGGCATCACCGTACTGACGAGACCGAGCAGGATCGGTGTCACGAAGGACAGGATCAGGAACGACTTGTCAGAAGCGATCACCGAGACGTAGCGGCGCACCAGCGTCCACAGCTGGGAGCCCCAGCCCTGTGTCTTCGGCGGGCGGACCATCTGCGCGTACGGGTCGACGGCCATCGGCTGCTGCTGCGGCGCCGCGTCCACGTCGGCCGCGTACATCTGGTAGTGCTGCGAACCGCGCCAGCGGCCCATCCAGTCGTAGTCGCGGTAGTTCTCGAAGGCCGAGAAGACATCGGCCCAGCTGTCGTAGCCGAAGAAGTTGAGCGCCTCGTCCGGCGGACCGTAGTAGGCCACGCCGCCGCCGGGCGCCATCACCAGGAGCTTGTCGCACAGACCGAGTTCGGCCACGGAGTGCGTGACGACGAGGACCGTACGGCCGTCGTCGGCGAGACCGCGGAGCAGCTGCATGACGTCGCGGTCCATCCCCGGGTCGAGGCCGGAGGTGGGCTCGTCCAGGAAGAGCAGCGACGGCTTGGTGAGCAGCTCGAGGGCGACGGAGACGCGCTTGCGCTGGCCGCCGGAGAGCGAGGTGATCCGCTTGTCGGCGTGGATGTCGAGCTTGAGCTCGGCGAGTACCTCGTTGATCCGGGCCTCGCGCTCGGCGGCGGCGGTGTCGTCCGGGAAGCGGAGCTTGGCCGCGTAGGCGAGGGCCGTCTTGACCTTGAGTTCCTTGTGCAGGATGTCGTCCTGCGGGACCAGGCCGATACGGTGCCGGAGCTCGGCGAACTGCTGGTACAGGTTCCGGTTGTCGTACATGACGTCGCCCTGGTTGGCGGGCCGGTAACCGGTGAGCGCCTTCAGGAGCGTGGACTTGCCGGAGCCGGAGGGGCCGATGACGCCGATGAGCGACTTCTCGGGGGCGCCGAACGAGACGTCCTTGAGGATCTGCTTGCCGCCGTCGACCGTGACCGTGAGGTGGCGGGCCGCGAAGCTGACCTCACCGGTGTCGACGAACTCCTCGAGGCGGCCGTCGACCACGCGGAAGGTGGAGTGGCCGACGCCGACGATGTCGTTCGGGCCGATCAGCGCGGTGCCGGACTTGGCCAGCGGCTGGCCGTTGACGTACGTGCCGTTGTGCGAGCCGAGGTCGCGGATCTCGAAACGGCCGTCGGGCGTCGTGCGGAACTCGGCGTGGTGGCGGGAGACCTGGAGGTCGGAGACGACCAGCTCGTTCTCGAGGGCACGGCCGATCCGCATGACGTGGCCGAGAGCCACCTGGTGGAAGGTGGTGGGGCTGCGGTCGCCATGGGCGGGCGCGGCGCCTGCGCCCTGACCCTGGCCCTGGCCCTGACCTGGGCCTTGATGGGCGTACGGGTCGGCAGTCGGCTGGTGCTGCTGCGGTACGTGGGGGTGCTGAGCCTGGGCGGGCTGCTGCGGCCAGCCCTGCTGCTGGGCGGCGTAGGGCTGCTGGCCCTGCTGAGGCTGGTGAGGCGCCTGCGGCTGAGCCTGGTGGGGCTGCTGGCCCTGGTGGGGCGGCTGATGCTGTGGTTGCTGAGGTGCCCAGCCGCCCTGCTGTGGGGGGTGCGGCTGCTGGGCGTGCTGGGGCGCTTGGTGCATGGGCGGCGCCTGGTGCGCGTGCGGCTGCTGCGCCTGGTGTCCGTGCTGTCCCTGCTGGAACTGCTGCGCCTGCTGAGGTGTCTGCTGCCCGGCCATGGCACCGGCGGTGTCCGCGGCGCCGCTGAGGTTCAGCTGCGGGCCGTCGGTCGCATTGCCGAGGTGCACGGCCGAGCCCGGGCCGATCTCCATGTGCTGGATCCGGTGCCCTTGCACGAACGTGCCATTCGTGCTGCCGTGGTCCTCGATGACCCAACTCCGGCCGCCCCAGCTGATGGTGGCGTGACGCCACGACACCCGAGCGTCGTCGATCACCACATCGCCGCCCGGATCGCGTCCGAGCGCATAAGACCGGGACGGATCCAGCGTCCAGGTCTGTCCATTCAATTCCAGTACGAGTTCCGGCACTCCATGCCCCACTACGTTGTCCCCCGAGCTAGCCCCCGTCTTGGGGAGTCTAGGGATGTCGAACATCGTGGGGAACTATTTCAGGCTCGGCCCGCTGTCCGAAAGTCGGGCCTGGCGAAAGCCCCGTAGAAGCCCTGAGGCCCGTTTTGTTGGCTCCCCCGAAAAAGGCAGGAGAAGGGCAAGCGACTACGGGTACGTATAGATCCCTCCATACATCTATGGAACGTGGATTAACGGTCATCGTGTGACCGGGGCGGGGCCGGGCGGAACCGGAGGGCGGGACCGGGTAGCGGGACCGGGTAGGTGTCCGGCAGGCGGGACTGACCGACCATGTTCGAGTGGCGCCCGATACCGTAGAAGCACCATGAGCGCATCGCAGCCCCCGCACACAGCTGACGTCCCCACCCTCCTCGTCAAGATCTTCGGCAAGGACCGCCCCGGCATCACCGCCGGTCTCTTCGACACCCTCGCCGCCTTCGCCGTCGATGTCATAGACCTGGAACAGGTCGTCACGCGGGGCCGGATCGTGCTCTGCGCCCTGGTCACGGCCCCGCCCGCCGCTGCGGAGGGCGAGCTGCGGTCCACCGTGCACAGCTGGGCCGAGTCCATGAAGATGCAGGCCGAGATCATCTCCGGGATCGGCGACAACCGGCCCCGCGGCGAGGGCCGTTCCCACGTCACCGTGCTCGGCCATCCCCTCACCGCCGAGTCCACCGCGGCGATCGCCGCGTGCATCACGGGCACCGGCGGCAATATCGACCGCATCTTCCGCCTGGCGAAGTACCCGGTCACGGCCGTGGAGTTCGCGGTCTCCGGCACCGCGACGGAGCCGCTGCGCACGGTCCTCGCCACGGAGGCGCACGCGCGCGGCGTGGACATCGCGGTGGTCTCGGCGGGGCTGCACCGTCGGGCGCAGCGCCTGGTCGTGATGGACGTCGACTCGACCCTCATCCAGGACGAGGTGATCGAGCTGTTCGCGGCGCACGCCGGGTGCGAGGCCGAGGTCGCCGAGGTGACGGCGGCGGCGATGCGCGGCGAGCTGGATTTCGAACAGTCCCTGCACGCGCGCGTGGCCCTGCTCGAGGGTCTCGATGTGTCCGTGGTGGACAAGGTGCGCAGCGAGGTACGGCTCACGCCGGGCGCCCGCACCCTGATCCGCACCCTGAAGCGGCTCGGCTACCAAGTGGGCGTCGTGTCCGGTGGGTTCACGCAGGTGACCGACGACCTGAAGGAGCGGCTCGGCCTCGACTTCGCCCAGGCCAACACCCTGGAGGTGGTGGACGGCAAGCTGACCGGCCGGGTCACCGGGGAGATCGTGGACCGCGCGGGCAAGGCACGACTCCTTCGCCGCTTCGCCGAGGAGGCCGGGGTCCCGCTGGAGCAGACGGTCGCGATCGGCGACGGCGCCAACGACCTCGACATGCTCAACGCCGCCGGCCTCGGCGTCGCCTTCAACGCCAAGCCGGTCGTCCGCGAGGCCGCCCACACCGCCGTGAACTTCCCCTTCCTCGACACCGTGCTCTACCTGCTCGGAGTTACGCGCGAGGAGGTAGAGCTGGCGGATACGCATGATGACGGGGGGCCGGCTCAGGGCTAGGTCGATTGGTCGGGCGCCGGGGCTTGCCTCGGTCAGGACGGCAGACCGTTGCCTCGGGCCGGGCGCCGGGGCATTTACTTCGGGCGGGATGCCGGGGCGTTGCCTCGGGCCGGGCGGCAGGCCATTTGCTTCGGGCGGGATGCCGGGGTGTTTCCTCGGGCCAGGTGCCGGGCTGTTTGCCTCACGGGGCGGGCAGGCGGGGCGCGGGGCTTGGGGTCGGTGAACGCTTTCCGGGTCTGCCGGTGACGCTTCCCGGGCTCGGGGGTCCCCCCTCCCCCCCCAACCCCTCCCCCTCCCGTGGCACGGCCGACGGCGCGCGTCCGGTAGCCCATGAGGCCGGTGCGCGCCGTCCAGCCCGTGCGGCATCGCCCCCCGTGCGGCATTGCCCCCGTACGACGTCGCCCTACTCGTGCGGCGTCCAGTACTCGAGCAGCGTGGCCACTCCCGGCTCGACCGCCTTCCAGGAGCCGCGGAAGGACAGCATCGCGATGGACGAGGTCGGGAAGCCCCGTCGCGCCATCCTGGTCTGGGCGTCGCCCTCCACGGCTCCGGCGAGGATGTCGGCCAGCCCCTGCATGCCGGGGTTGTGGCCGACGATCAGTACGTCGCCCGTCTCGTCCGGGACCTCGTTGAGCACGGCGATCAGCTCGCCGGGCGAGGCCTCGTAGAGCCGCTCCTCGTAGACGGTCTTGGGCCGGTGCGGCAGTTCCGCGACGGCGAGCTTCCAGGTCTCACGGGTCCGGGTCGCGGTCGAGCAGAGGGTCAGATCGAAGTCGATGCCGGTCTCGGCCAGCCTGCGGCCGGCGATGGAGGCGTCCTTGCGGCCGCGGTCGGCGAGCGGGCGCTCGTGGTCGGACTCCTGTCCCCAGTCGGCCTTCGCGTGTCGGAGGAGGACAATCCTGCGGGGTGTATCGACGCTCATGCATCCCAGCTTCGCATGAAACGCACCATGGAGCGCAGGGAGTTGACGTGGTCTCCCCGCATGAGTGACCGGGGAGTCAAGGCCGTCAGAAGGGCAGGCTCCGACGTATGTGGCCGAGGTGGTCGAGGAGCCCCGAGCCGTCGGGCGAGGCGTGGGTCCGGGACGGGTCGAGTATCAGCAGGAGCAGCGCGGCGAAGGCGATCGCGGGCAGGACCACCGCCCACCACGGCAGCGTGACCTTGCCGCCGCGGTTCCGCGGGGTGGGCCCGGGGCCTGTGTGCCTGGTGGGCAAGAGGGCCGACATGTCGCCTCCGCTGAGGGCAGGTTCGAGGTTCGTGGCGCCGCGTGTTCGCGGCACATCTCGAAGTTACGGAGTCGGCGGCGTCGTGCCCATCGGGGGATCCACCTACTTGCCCCTCAGACTGGCCCCCTAGGGGATGGGGGTGCTGGCCCCACCGCGGATCAGCTGGCCCCACCGCGGATCAGGGTGAGGCGATGGAGGCGATCACGCCGATGACGACGCTGACGGCGAGCATCGCGCCGAGCACGATCAGCAGCTTCTTCTGGCCGTTCTGGGGGTTCGGCTCGAGCACAGGCATGCGGCCAGTCTCGCACCCTTTGCCCGCTCTGCGGCGGCGGGGGTGGCCGACCCATGACCAACCCATGGCCGAGCCGCCCCCCGGATCCGTCAGGCCGCCCGGGCGCACTCCGTCTCGATGATGCGGTCCCGTCCGGCCAGGAAGCCCACGGCGATCTGCGGCACCATGAGCCCGGCCATCAGCGCGATGGGCAGCCCCCAGCCCCCGCTGTGCTGGTAGAGGACGCCGACGAGCAGCGGCCCGGGGATGGAGATGAGGTAGCCGGTGCTCTGCGCGAAGGCGGAGAGCTTGGCCACGCCCACGCCGGTGCCCGCGCGCATGCCGACCATGGTGAGGGCGAGCGGGAAGGCGCAGTTGGAGACGCCGAGCAGCAGGGCCCAGGCCCAGGCTCCGGCTGCCGGGGCGAGGAACAGGCCCGCGTAACCGGTGAGGCCGCACAGGCCGAGCACCGCGACGATGGGCCCCTGCTGCCGCATCCGCCCGGC
Source organism: Streptomyces sp. NPDC002851 (assembly GCF_053591935.1). Classification (NCBI taxonomy): domain Bacteria; kingdom Bacillati; phylum Actinomycetota; class Actinomycetes; order Kitasatosporales; family Streptomycetaceae; genus Streptomyces; species Streptomyces sp. NPDC002851. The sequence continues at coordinate 19,258 of NZ_JBSFUT010000030.1, forward strand.
GACCCGGGGGATCACGAAGGAGAGCGGCACGCCCATCGCCATGGTGACCGCGAGCAGCACACCGGCGGTGGAGGCGGAGACTCCGGCGTCCCGGAAGATCTGCGGCATCCACCCCATGGTGATGTACGCGCCGGTGGCCTGGAGGCCGAAGAAGGCGGCGAGCGCCCAGGCGGTGCGACTGCGCGTGATGCGGAGCCCGTCGGCCTGGCGCTCCGTGCTGGCGGCGCGCTCCCGGTCGGCGGACGGCTGTCCTCCAGTGGTGCCCTGTGTGCCCATGCCCCGCTCGCGTACGAGGGGAAGCCACGGCAGGACCGCGACGGCCGCGAGCAGCGCCCAGACGGCCAGTCCGGTCTGCCATTCACCGCCGAGGGCCTGGGTCATGGGGACGGTGGCGGCGGCGGCCACGGAGGTGCCGAGGGCGAGGGCCATCGAGTAGAGGCCGGTCATGGAGCCGATCCGGTTGGGGAACCAGCGCTTGACGATGACGGGCATCAGTACGTTGCTGACCGCGATGCCCATCAGGGCGAGCGCGCTCGCGGCGAGGAATCCGGCCGTACCGCCCGCGAACGGCCGCACCACAAGGCCGGTGGCGATCGCAGCCATACCGGCGCAGACCACCGCGCCCGGTCCGAAGCGGCGGGCCAGGCGCGGCGCGGTCGCCCCGAAGATCGCGAAGCAGAGCGGCGGTACGGAGGTGAGCAGTCCGGCGACGCTGCCGCTCATGGCGAGCCCGTCGCGCACCTCTTCGAGGAGGGCGCCGAGGCTGGTGATGGCGGGGCGGAGGTTGAGGGCCGCGAGGACGATGCCGACCGGAACGAGCCGGATCAGCCACGCGCGCGTGGCGGCCGGTTCGGCGGGGGCGGCCGGTTCAGCGGGAGCGGCATCGCCGGTCGTACGGGCTGGGGGCAGGGTCGTCGTCTGGGCTTCCTCGCGTGGCATGTGCGCCATCATAGAATCATGGGATGATTGGTTGTCCAATCGCTGACGTGCTTTAAGATCCCTCGACGTTCCCGGCCGCCCGACAAAGGAAGCCCTATGCCGCTGTCGTCCCCACGGCGCTCCGCCCTCTCTGACCAGGTCATCGCCGAACTGCGGAACCAGATCACCTCGGGCGACTGGCCGGTGGGCTCCCGCATCCCGACCGAGCCGGAGCTGGTCGAGCAGCTGGGGGTGGCGCGTAACACCGTGCGCGAGGCCGTCCGTGCGCTCGGGCACAACGGTCTGCTCGACATCCGGCAGGGCTCGGGCACCTACGTAGTGGCGACGAGTGAGCTGGCGGGCGTCATGCACCGCAGGTTCGCCGACGCCGATCCGCGGCACATCGCCGAGCTGCGCTCCACGCTGGAGTCCACGGCCGCCCGGCACGCGGCCGAGCGGCGCACCGAGCGCGAGCTCAAGCAGCTGGACGCGCTGCTCGTGCGCCGCGAGGAGGCGTGGGCCGCGGGCGACCGGGACGCCTTCATCGAGGCCGACGCCACCTTCCACCAGGCCGTGGTCGCCGCGGGCCACAACGACGTCCTGACCGAGCTGTACGCCGACCTCGGCGACGTCCTGCGTTCCTGGCTCCGTCACGACGTGGGCGAGCAGCTGCGCCCGGAGAACCACATGGACCACGCGCGGCTCCTGGACGCGATCCGCGCGGGCGACGCCGACACCGCGGCCGCGGAGGCGGCCGGCTATCCCTTCATGTGCCGCCCGGAGCTGTTCGACGACCAGGGCGCCTGACCTCCGCGGGACCCGCCGACCGGGCCGCGGTTCAGCGGCTGTGGCTGACCCAGGCCGCGCCGACTTCCTTCCAGCAGCGGCCGTCGAGCCGCACGGTCATCGCGGGCCCCACCGCCACGCGCGCGCCGTCGGAGTCGATGTCCCACCAGCGCGCGCACTCCACGTGCAGCGTGAGCCAGTCCGTCTCCGGATACGGGTTGTGGCAGTACGCGACGACGCGGGTGCCCTGGACGGTGGTGCGGCACTGGGCGCCGAAGGGCTTCGGCCGGTTCTCCTCGGCCTGTTCCCGGGGTCCGTCGGCGGCGCGCGGCCGGGCGGTGAGCGCCTCCGAGGGCAGTGACGACGAGAGGGCGGCCAGGAGGGCGGCACATCCGGCGAGGGCGGCAACGACGCTGCGGGGCCTGCGCACCTGGGGACCTCCTCGGCCGTACTGCGGCGGCTCGTCGACGTGACCTTTCCGCCGCGGCTGCACCTCAAGGGGGACATCGCGAACTCCGCTCCCAGCATGCGCAGTCCGGGCGGCGGGCGCGCGGCCCGTGGGTCCGAATGGGCGACGCCCCGCCTCCCGCGCGCTGCGGGAAACGGGGCGTCGGAACGTACGCGCCACATAGAGAGAGCCGTCGGGGACGTACGCGCCACAGAAGGTGCGCGCGCCACGAAACGGGCGCTACTGAAGAACGGCCCGGTCAGGCGCCGATCGCGTGCAGGCCGCCGTCGACGTGGACGATCTCGCCGGTGGTCTTCGGGAACCAGTCGGAGAGCAGCGCGACGACACCGCGGCCGGCGGGCTCGGGGTCCTCGAGGTTCCAGGTCAACGGGGAGCGGCTGTCCCAGACGCTCGCCAGCTCCGAGAAGCCGGGGATGGACTTGGCGGCCATGGAGCCGATCGGTCCGGCCGAGACCAGGTTGCAGCGGATGTTCCGCTTGCCCAGGTCGCGGGCCATGTACCGGTTGGTGGCCTCAAGAGCGGCCTTGGCCGGGCCCATCCAGTCGTACTGCGGCCAGGCGAACTGTGCGTCGAAGGTCAGGCCGACGACGGCGCCGCCGGTGTCCTCCGGGATCAGCGGCAGGCAGGCCATGGTCAGCGACTTCAGCGAGAACGCCGAGACGTGCATGGCGGTGGCCACCGACTCGAACGGCGTGTTCAGGAAGTTGCCGCCGAGGGCGTCCTGCGGGGCGAAGCCGATGGAGTGGACGATGCCGTCCAGGCCGCCCAGTTCCTCGCGCACGACGTCCTCGAGGCGGGCGAGGTGCTCGTCGTTGCTGACGTCCAGCTCGACGACCTTGGCGGGCTTCGGGAGCTTCTTGGCGATGCGTTCGGTGAGCGTGGGCCGCGGGAAGGCGGTGAGGATGATCTCCGCGCCCTGCTCCTGGGCCAGCTTGGCGGTGTGGAAGGCGATGGACGACTCCATCAGCACACCGGTGATCAGGACGCGCTTGCCCTCGAGAATTCCACTCATGTCGCTCAGTGACCCATGCCCAATCCGCCGTCAACGGGGATGACGGCTCCAGTGATGTACGAGGCGTCGTCGGAGGCGAGGAACCGCACCGTCGCGGCGATCTCCTCCGGCTGCGCGTAGCGGCCGAGCGGCACCTGTTCGACGATGCCCTGGCGCTGCTCGTCGGTGAGCGCCTTCGTCATGTCGGTGTCCACGAAGCCGGGCGCGACGACGTTGAACGTGATGTTCCGCGACCCGAGTTCCCGGGCGAGCGAGCGCGCGAAACCGACGAGTCCGGCCTTCGACGCGGCGTAGTTGGCCTGCCCGGCGGAACCGAGGAGACCGACGACGGACGAGATCAGGACGACGCGGCCCTTCTTGGCGCGCAGCATGCCCCGGTTGGCGCGCTTCACGACCCGGAAGGTTCCGGTCAGATTGGTCTCCAGTACGGAGGTGAAGTCCTCCTCGGACATCCGCATCAGGAGCTGGTCCTTGGTGACGCCGGCGTTGGCGACGAGGACCTCGACGGGGCCGTGCCGCTCCTCGATCTCCTTGTACGCCTGCTCCACCTGTTCGGCATCCGTGATGTCGCAGCGGACGGCCAGAAAACCTCTCGGAGGCTCACCCGAGCGGTATGTGATCGCGACCTTGTCGCCCGCGTCCGCGAAGGCACGCGCGATGGCGAGGCCGATGCCCCGGTTTCCTCCGGTGACGAGAACCGACCGGCTCAACGGATCACCCTTTCACTAGCTGCGGGGGTACTTAGGCAAACTATCGGTACCGCCCCCTGTCCGAAGAATCGACCGTCGACAGGGGCACGGGACCGCCACTGTCGGGTCTCTACAGAAAATCGTGGTCCGCGGACCTACGGGGGCGGCATGATCGGCGGAGCAGGTCGCTTTCCGGAAGCAGACAGCAGCCGACAGGAGACACACGTGCCTCATTCCATCGACGCAGCCTTCACGGCGCTGCCGTTGCGGGCGCTGGCCGACGCGGCGCTCGCCCGGGCCCGCGCCCTGGGCGCCGACCATGCCGACTTCCGCCTGGAGCGGGTGCGCAGCGCGGCCTGGCGGCTGCGCGACGCGCGGCTCGCCGCGTCCTCCGACACCACGGACCTCGGGTACGCGGTGCGCGTGGTGCACGGCGGCACCTGGGGCTTCGCCTCGGGCGTCGATCTCACCATGGACGCGGCCGCGAAGGTCGCCGCGCAGGCGGTGGCCATGGCCAAGCTGTCCGCGCAGGTGATCGCGGCGGCCGGGTCGGACGAGCGCGTCGAGCTCGCGGACGAGCCGACGCACGCGGACAAGGTCTGGGTCTCGTCGTACGAGATCGACCCGTTTTCGGTGTCTACAGAAGAGAAGACGGGGTTGCTCGCCGAGTGGAGCGAGCGGCTGCTCGCCGCCGAGGGGGTGGCGCATGTCGACGCCACGCTACTCACGGTGCACGAGAACAAGTTTTACGCGGACACGGCGGGCACCGTCACGACGCAGCAGCGGGTCCGGCTGCATCCGCAGCTGACCGCGGTCGCCGTGGACGACAGGACCGGCGAGTTCGATTCGATGCGCACCATCGCGCCGCCGGTCGGACGCGGCTGGGAGTACCTGCTCGGCGGGGTGTGGGACTGGGACTTGGAGCTGGCGCAGATGCCGGGCTTCCTCGCCGAGAAGATGCGCGCGCCGAGCGTCGAGGCGGGCACGTACGACCTGGTCGTGGACCCGTCCAACCTGTGGCTGACCATTCACGAGTCGATCGGCCACGCCACCGAACTGGACCGCGCCCTCGGCTACGAGGCGGCGTACGCGGGCACCTCCTTCGCCACCTTCGACCAGCTCGGCAAGCTCAAGTACGGCTCCGAGATCATGAACGTCACCGGGGACCGGACCGCCGAGCACGGGCTCGCCACCATCGGGTACGACGACGAGGGCGTGGCCGGGCAGTCCTGGGACCTGGTCAAGGACGGCACCCTGGTCGGCTACCAGCTGGACCGGCGGATCGCGAAGCTCACCGGCTTCGAGCGGTCCAACGGCTGCGCCTACGCCGACTCCCCGTCGCATGTGCCGGTGCAGCGGATGGCCAATGTGTCGCTGCAACCCGCACCGGACGGGCCGTCGACGGACGAGATGATCTCCGGGGTCGAGCGCGGCATCTATGTCATCGGGGACCGCTCCTGGTCGATCGACATGCAGCGCTACAACTTCCAGTTCACCGGCCAGCGGTTCTTCAAGATCGAGAACGGTCGGCTCGCGGGCCAGCTGCGCGATGTCGCCTACCAGGCGACGACCACCGACTTCTGGGGCTCCATGGCAGCGGTCGGCGGCCCCGACACGTATGTCCTGGGCGGCGCGTTCAACTGCGGCAAGGCTCAGCCGGGCCAGGTCGCGGCGGTCTCGCACGGCTGCCCGTCGGCCCTCTTCCAGGGCGTCAACATCCTCAATACGACTCAGGAGGCCGGGCGATGAGCGTACGTACGAGCAAGCCGCACGAGATCGTCGAGCGTGCCCTGGAGCTGTCCCGCGCCGACGGCTGCGTCGTCATCGCCGACGAGGAGTCCACGGCGAACCTGCGCTGGGCCGGGAACGCCCTGACCACCAACGGCGTCACACGCGGGCGGACCCTCACCGTCATCGCCACCGTCGACGGCAAGGAGGGCACGGCCTCGGGAGTCGTCTCGCGCTCCGCGGTCACCGCGGACGAGCTGGAGAGCGTGGTGCGGGCCGCCGAGGAGGCCGCACGCGCGGCCGGGCCCGCCGAGGACGCGCAGCCCCTGGTGACCGGCGCCGAACCGTCCGCCGACTTCACCGAGCCGCCCGCCGAGACGTCCTCCGACGTGTTCGCCCGGTTCGCTCCGGCGCTCGGCGAGGCCTTCGCACGCGCGCGTGCGGGCGGCCGCGAGCTGTACGGCTTCGCCAACCACGAACACGTCTCTTCTTATGTGGGTACGTCCACGGGGCTGCGGCTACGGCACGACCAGCCCAACGGCACCCTGGAGCTGAACGCCAAGTCGCCCGACCGCGCCCGCTCCGCCTGGGCGGGCCGCGCCACCCGGGACTTCACGGACGTGGACCCGGCGCAGCTCGACGCGGAGCTCGCCACCCGGCTCGGCTGGGCCGAGCGGAAGGTCGAGCTGCCCGCGGGCCGGTACGAGACGCTGCTGCCGCCGACCGCCGTGGCGGACCTGCTGATCTACCAGTACTGGTCGGCGGCGGCCCGGGACGCGGCCGAGGGCCGGACCGTGTTCAGCCGCCCCGGCGGCGGCACCCGCGTCGGCGAGAAGCTCTCCGAGCTGCCCCTGACGCTCCGCAGCGATCCGCGCGAACCCGGCCTGGAATCGGCCCCGTTCGTCCTCGCGCACGCCTCCGGCGACGACGCCTCGGTCTTCGACAACGGCCTGCCCCTCTCCCCCACGGAGTGGATCCGCGAGGGCGAGCTGGCCCAGCTGATCACCACCCGGCACAGCGCGGGCCTGACCGGCCTTCCGGTCGCCCCCGCGATCGACAATCTGGTCCTGGACGGCGGCGGCGAGCGCACCCTCCAGGAGATGGTCGCCGACAGCGGCCACAGCGGCCCGGCACTGCTGCTCACCTGCCTCTGGTACATCCGCGAGGTCGATCCGGCGACGCTGCTCCTCACCGGCCTGACCCGGGACGGCGTGTACCTGGTCGAGAACGGCGAGGTGGTCGGCGAGGTGAACAACTTCCGGTTCAACGAGTCGCCGGTCGACCTGCTCGGCCGGGCCACCGAGGCCGGGCGGACCGAGCGCACGCTGCCGCGCGAGTGGGGCGACTACTTCACGCGGGCCGCGATGCCCGCGCTGCGGGTGCCGGACTTCAATATGAGCTCTGTCAGTCGGGGCGTATAACCTCGTAGCCAGTTGCAGGACCCTTCCCAAGGAGATATGAGACCCGTGACGGACATCGTCGACGAGCTGAAGTGGCGCGGCCTTTTCGCCCAGTCCACTGACGAGGACGCACTGCGCAAGGCGCTCGCGGACGGTCCGGTCACGTTCTATTGCGGCTTCGACCCCACCGCGGCCAGCCTGCACGTGGGTCACCTGGTGCAGGTGCTCACCGTCCGCCGCCTCCAGCAGGCGGGCCACCGCCCGCTGGCTCTGGTGGGCGGTGCCACCGGCCAGATCGGCGACCCGAGGCCGACCGCGGAGCGCACTCTGAACGACCCGGAGACCATCGCGACCTGGGTCCAGCGGCTGCGCTCCCAGATCGAGCCGTTCCTGTCCTTCGAGGGTGAGAACGCCGCGGTGATGGTGAACAACCTCGACTGGACGGCCGGAATGACCGTCATCGAGTTCCTCCGCGACATCGGCAAGCACTTCCGGGTGAACAAGATGCTCACGAAGGACTCGGTCGCCCGCCGCCTGGAGTCCCAAGAGGGCATCAGCTACACGGAGTTCAGCTACCAGCTGCTCCAGGGCATGGACTTCCTGGAGCTGTACCGGCGCTACGGCTGCGTGATGCAGCAAGGCGGCTCCGACCAGTGGGGCAACCTCGTGGCGGGCCTCGACCTGATCCACCACATGGAGCCGCACGCCAACGTGCACGCGTTCTCCACTCCGCTGATGACCAAGGCGGACGGCACCAAGTTCGGCAAGACCGAGGGCGGCGCCGTCTGGCTCGACCCGGAGATGACCACGCCGTACGCCTTCTACCAGTTCTGGCTGAACGTCGACGACCGCGACATCTCGACGTACATGCGCATCCTCAGCTTCAAGTCCCGCTCGGAGCTCGAGGAGCTGGAGAAGCAGACCGAGGAGCGCCCGCAGGCCCGCGCGGCGCAGCGCGCGCTCGCCGAGGAGCTGACGACGCTGGTGCACGGCGCCGACCAGTGCGCCGCGGTGATCGCCGCGTCGCGGGCGCTGTTCGGCCAGGGTGAGCTCGCCGACCTGGACGAGGCGACGCTGAGCGCCGCCCTCGCCGAGGTGCCGCACGCCCGCGTGACCGAGCTCGGCCCGGTCGTCGACCTCTTCGCCGAGGTCGGCCTGGTGCCCAGCAAGTCGGCCGCGCGCCGCACGGTCAAGGAGGGCGGGGCGTACGTGAACAACGTGAAGGTGGCCGGCGAGGACGCCGTCGCGACCGGCGAGCAGTTGCTGCACGGCCGCTGGCTGGTGCTGCGCCGCGGCAAGAAGAACCTCGCGGCGATCGAGCTCGTCGCCGACTGAGCGGCACCGTCCGGGCGGCCCGCCCCGGGCATGGCCGAAGGGGGTCCGGTTCCCGATGGAACCGGACCCCCTTCGGGTCGGTACGCCCTGAACCCCTCTTCCATACGGGAGGGGTTCAGGTGACCTGTTCCTTGCCCTTGGCCATCTTGTAGGCCATGTCACCGAGGCCCACGAGCACCACGGCGGCCGCGAGCTGCAACGCATGTCGTCCCCAGTCGATGCCCCTCGTCTCGTCGATTCCGAAGCCCGCGGCGAGGGAGTTGCCGACGACGCCACCGATGATGCCCAGGATCGTCGTCATCCAGAGCGGCATGTGCTGCTTGCCGGGCAGGATCGCCTTCGCGAGCAGTCCCAGCACGAATCCGACAATGATCGCCCACAACCAGCCCATGGCTGCCTCCTCAGACGGCTCGGTGAGCAGTTACGGCCAGTGTCCGGCCAACCGCCCTACGGCGCATGTCGGGCCCGCTCGTACGTGCCCGGGCGCAGGCGTTTTGCGCAGGTAGGGCGGACCCCGGTCTCGTAGGCTGCGCAGCCGCGGCGTAACGTGGAGGTCGTTCGGGCCGGGCACCGTGCACCGGTGGAGGGGTCAGCTCTCGGGGTGGTGGAACGCGATGCGGAAGCAGAGCAAGACCCAGGTCTTCCAGATCACCGGGGCCCGTCAGGGCTTGCATGAGGATGTGCGCGGCCGGCAGCGCCGCTATGTCATCTCGATGTCCGTGCGCACCCTCTCCGTCATCCTCGCCGCCGTGCTCTGGAACGTCGAGCGGTACGTCGCCATCGTCGCCCTGGTCCTGGGCGTACTGCTCCCCTACATCGCCGTGGTGATCGCCAACGCGGGCCGGGAGAGCGCCCCGAAGCTGCCGTCGACCTTCGTCGTCCCGCCGGACCGGCCGGAGTTGCCCCCGCCGCCAGGGCCGACGCACCCGGAATCCACGACGGAACCCGGCGCCCAGGAACCGCACGCCGGGGCGCAGCGTCCGAGCTGACCTGCATCAGTCTGCAAAGCTCAAGAAAAGCTCAGATCAATCGTGTAGTTCCGGTGCACCGCACGGGGTCGCCCGTGACATACTGCGTACGCGCTCCGCATCCCCCGTCGGAGCGACGGACCGACGCCGGGCAGCTCCCCCCGTGGCTGCTCGGCGTCGCCTTTGTCAGGCCGTGAATTCGCTGTGTTCGGCGTTGTTTAGGGTTGAGGCGTGAACCTTCCCGGCCTGTCTTCCGAGCCCCCCGCCACTCCGCAGTGCTCCGCCAAGGGCTGCCGAGCCGACGCGGTGTGGGTGCTCGCCTGGAACAACCCGAAGCTGCACCCGCCGGAGCGGCGCAAGACCTGGCTTGCCTGCGAGGAGCACCGCGAGCACCTGTCGAAGTTCCTCGGGGTGCGCGGCTTCCTGAAGGACGTCGTGGCGCTCAAGGAGTGGGAGGCAGCCCACGGGGACGACGCGTCGGACGCGTAAGCCGGAGGGCACGCCCTGGTCTGCGGTCACTCAGCCTCCGATCGCCGACATCGGTCGGGACGGCTGCAGGAACGTCGGGTCGTCGAGGCCCGAGCCCGCCTTCTTGCCCCACATGGCGAGCTTCCATATGCGGGCGATCTCCTCGTCCGAGCCGTCCGGGCCCTCCGTACGCAGCGCGGCCCGCAGGTCGGTCTCCTCGGTCGCGAAGAGGCAGGTGCGGACCTGGCCGTCGGCGGTCAGGCGGGTGCGGTCGCAGGCGGCGCAGAAGGGGCGGGTGACCGAGGCGATCACGCCGACGGTGTGCGGGCCGCCGTCCACGATCCAGCGCTCGGCGGGGGCGGAGCCGCGCTCCTCCTGGCCCTCCTCGGTGAGCGTGAAGCGGGTCCGCAGGGATTGCAGGATGTCGCCCGCGGTGATCATGCCGTCGCGCTTCCAGCCGTGCTGGGCGTCCAGGGGCATCTGCTCGATGAAGCGCAGTTCGTAGTCGTGCTCGATGGCCCAGGCGAGGAGGTCGGGGGCCTCGTCGTCGTTGAGGCCCGGCATCAGGACGGCGTTGACCTTCAAGGGGGTCAGGCCCGCGTCGCGGGCGGCGGCCATGCCGTCGAGGACGTCCTGGTGGCGGTCGCGGCGGGTGAGGGTCTTGAAGACGTCCGGGCGGAGCGTGTCCAGGGAGACATTGACGCGGTCGAGGCCGGCCGCCTTGAGGGCCTTGGCGGTGCGCTTGAGCCCGATGCCGTTGGTGGTCAGGGACATCTTGGGGCGGGGCTCCAGGGCCGCGCAGCGCTCGATGATGCCGACGAGGCCGGGGCGGAGCAGCGGCTCGCCGCCGGTGAAGCGGACCTCGGTGATGCCGAGCCGGGTGACGGCGATGGTGATGAGGCGGACGATCTCGTCGTCCGTGAGCAGATCGGGCTTGGCCAGCCATTGCAGGCCCTCTTCGGGCATGCAGTACGTACACCGCAGATTGCACCGGTCGGTCAGCGAGACCCGCAGGTCGGTGGCCACACGGCCATAGGTGTCGATGAGCACGTCGGCCCCCTCCCTGTCCGGGTCAATTCACGATCGAGCCTACGTGACGGCACTGACAACAACAGGACGCTGATCCCACGAGGAGCGCGGCGGCCGCGTCGTAGATCTCTACGATCCGAACGACGCGGCCGTCACCGGTGCTTCCTACGAGAGGGCCCCGCCCAGGTCAGTGCGCTCCCGTGCCGGTGAGGGAGCGGACCTCGAGCTCGGCGAACTTGTCGGTGTCGGGCTCCTCCTTGGACAGGACGGTGCCGAGCCAGCCGAGCAGGAAGCCCACGGGGATGGAGATGATCCCGGGGTTGCTCAGCGGGAACCAGTGGAAGTCCACGTTCGGGAACATCGCGCTGTCCGAGCCGGACACCACCGGTGAGAACAGCACCAGGCCCACCGACGCGATCAGGCCGCCGTAGATCGACCAGAGCGCGCCCTGGGTGGTGAACCGTTTCCAGAACAAGCTGTAGAGGATCGTCGGCAGGTTCGCGGAGGCGGCGACCGCGAAGGCGAGGGCGACCAGGAACGCCACGTTCAGGTCGCGGGCGAGCGCGCCGAGGACGATGGAGACGGCGCCGATCAGGACGGTCGCCAAGCGGGCCGCCTTGACCTCTTCCTTCTCGGTGGCCTTCCCCCTGCGGATGACGTTGGCGTAGATGTCGTGCGCGAAGGACGACGAGGACGCCAGGGTCAGTCCGGCCACCACCGCGAGGATGGTCGCGAAGGCGACCGCCGAGATCACCGCGAGCAGGATCGCACCGCCCGCGGAGCCGCTGCCGCCGCCGATCTCGAACGCGGCCAGCGGGGCCGCGGTGGTGCCACCCTCGTTGGACGCCTTGATCTCCTCCTGCGAGAGCAGCGCGGCGGCGCCGAAGCCGAGGACGATCGTCATCAGGTAGAAGGCGCCGATGATGCCGATCGCCCAGTTCACCGACTTACGCGCGGCGATGGCCGTCGGCACTGTGTAGAAGCGGATCAGGATGTGCGGCAGGCCCGCGGTGCCGAGCACCAGGGCGATGCCGAGGGAGATGAAGTCCAGCTTCGAGGTCGAGTCGATGCCGTACTTGAGGCCCGGCTCAAGGAACGCGCTGCCCTTGCCGCTGTTCTCGGCGGCGGCGCCCAGGAGTTCGGAGAGGTTGAAGTTGAACTTCAGCATGATCAGGAAGGTGATCAGGATGGTGCCGCCGATCAGCAGCACCGCCTTGACCATCTGCACCCAGGTGGTGCCCTTCATGCCGCCGATGGTGACGTACACGATCATCAGGACGCCGACCAGGGCGACGACGAGGATCTTGCCGCTCTCGCCGGTGATCCCGAGCAGCAGCGCCACCAGGGCACCGGCGCCCGCCATCTGCGCGAGCAGATAGAAGATGGACACGACGATCGTGGAGGTGCCCGCGGCGGTACGCACCGGCCGCTGGCGCATCCGGTAGGCGAGCACGTCGCCCATGGTGAACCGGCCGGAGTTGCGCAGCGGTTCGGCCACGAGGAGCAGCGCGACCAGCCAGGCGACCAGGAATCCGATGGAGTACAGGAAGCCGTCGTAGCCGCTGAGCGCGATGATGCCCGCGATGCCGAGGAACGACGCGGCCGACATGTAGTCGCCGGAGATGGCGAGGCCGTTCTGGAAGCCGGAGAACTGCCGTCCGCCCGCGTAGAAGTCGGCGGCGTCCTTGGTCTGGCGGCCCGCCCACACGGTGATGAAGAGGGTCGCGATGACGAAGGCCGCGAACAACGAGATGATCAGCGGCCGGTGTTCGGTGACGTCGGCGCCCGCCGCCAGGGGGACGTCGGACACCGCCAACAGGGCGTGCGGGCTCATGCCTCGGCCTCCATACGGGACTTGATCGCCTCGGCCTTCGGGTCGAGCTTGGCCGCGGCGTGGCGCGAGTACAGCCAGGCGATGAGGAATGTGGTGACGAACTGCAGGATGCCGAAGACGAGCGCGACGTTGATGTTGCCCAAGAGCTTGGTGCCCATGAACCCGCCGGCGTAGTTGGACAGCAGCACGTACAGCAGGTACCAGGCGATGAACGCGATCGTCAGGGGGAAGGCGAAGGAGCGGTGAGAACGGCGCAGTTCACCGAATTCCGCGCCCTTCTGCACCTCGAGGAAGGCCTCCGCCGAGGGCATGGTGGGACTGCCTGCGGTACCACCCTCCGCGGGTGGCGGTGCGTCGGTGGACACGGAATCTCCTAGTGACACAGACGATGTGGTGTGGGGCACTTGGGACATATCGACCTCGCAGTGACGAGGATCACGCGCGGGTCGGATGGTGATATTAAGTCTCCGGCGCGTGATCCAACAGGGGGTTGATGGTGGCTTCTCGCCCTGTTAACCGCGGGACGGCCTGCGCGTTCCGGTTCAATGCCGCAACTATTTCAATGTCGCAACTATCTGCTTCCTGAGTCCTGTGAACGGCCCTTGAGAGCCATTGCCCGCCGCGGATCTTCGGCGCTAGGTTCGGCGCAGCCGCGAGGCCCGAACTACTCGTTCCGCGCGGCTTGTTCGGCCCGAGCACGTCCCGTGTTCGGGCTCTTTTTGGTTCACGGATGAAGTGGAGACCCCATGACTCATCTGCGCCCCAGACGCCGGCGCCGGTTGGCCGCGCCGGTCGGCCTGGCGCTCGCCCTGTCGACGGCGTCGCTCGGTCTGCTGCCGGGTGCCGCGTCGGCCGCGCCCGACCCGGCGCAGGCCCACGCGGCCGCCGACGCACCGGAGTTGGCGTACGTCGTGAACGTCCGTCCGGACCACGACACCGTCGAGTCCGTACGGAAGGCGATAGCCAAGGCCGACGGCAAGGTCGTCATCGCCTACAAGCGAATAGGCGTGATCGTCGTCCGCTCGGCCAATCCCGACTTCGGCAAGGAGATACGCGGGGTGCGCGGCGTGCAGAGCGCCGGTGCCACCCGTACCGCCCCGCTGAAGGCGGCGGGCACCACCGAGGAGGGTGCCCCGCAGTACATAGAAGCGCCCGCGGCCGGTGCGAAGCAGACACAGAAGCAGACGCAGTCGACGGCCCAGGACGCCGAGCCGCTCGAGGCCGAGCAGTGGGACCTGCGCGCGATCGGCGCCGACAAGGCCGCCGAGATCAACCCGGGCAGCGACAAGGTGACGGTCGGCGTGATCGACACCGGCGTCGACGACACCCACCCGGACCTCGCGCCCAACTTCTCCGCCTCACAGTCCGCGAACTGCGTCGGCGGCAAGCCGGACACCTCGCCGGGCGCCTGGCGGCCGTACACGCCGGAGTCGTACCACGGGACCCATGTGGCCGGTGAGATCGCCGCCGCGCGCAATGGCGTCGGCGTCGCGGGCGTGGCGCCCGGCGTCAAAGTCGCGGGGATCAAGGTGTCCGAGCCGGACACCCAGCTCTTCTACCCGGAGAGCGTGGTCTGCGCCTTTGTGTTCGCCGCGGACAAGGGCATCGAGATCACCAACAACAGCTACTACGTGGACCCGTGGCTGTACAACTGCGTCGACGACCCGGACCAGAGGGCCATCGTCGACGCCGTGAACCGGGCCCAGCTGTACGCCCAGCGCAAGGGCACCCTGAACCTCGCCTCGGCGGGCAACTCCAACCACGACCTGGCCGCGGACGAACTCGTGGACGACTCCAGCCCGGACGACACCACTCCGGTCGAGCGCACCATCGACCCGAGCGAATGCTTCGACCTTCCGACGCAGCTGCCGGGCGTCGTCACCGTCAGCGCGACGGGCGTGAAGGACCTCAAGTCGTACTACTCGACGTACGGCGCGGGCTGGATCGATATCGCGGCGCCGGGCGGCGACAAGTACCAGATCCCGGACACCCCGTCGAAGAACGGGCGCATTCTGTCGACGATGCCGAACAACGAGTACGCCTATCTTCAGGGCACCTCGATGGCTTCGCCGCACGCGTCCGGGGTCGCGGCGCTCCTGAAGTCCACCCACCCGAAGGCCGGTCCGGCCCAGCTGCGGCACATGCTCAAGGCCCAGGCGGACAACCCGGGCTGCCCGACCGAGCCGTACGACCCGGACGGCGACGGGGACGTGGATGCCGTCTGTGAGGGCGGCGACCGCGTCAACGGCTTCTATGGGACCGGCATCGTGGACGCGCTGGACGCGGTCCGTAAGTAGCGGCACCTACGGTAGCGACGGCCACATCGGCGACGCCTCTTGCGGTCGAGTACGGGCCGTCCGGTTTCCGGGCGGCCCGTACTTATGTGGTCATGGTCCCGTACTCATGTGGTCATGGTGGAGAGTCGGTTCCCATGGTGGGATGTCGGACCCATCTGCTCCAATGGGCTTATGGACCAAGGTCATTCGGCTTCGGCTGTGGCGCAGGTGTGGACGGCGCTCGGTGGCGATCCCGGGCTGCTTTCGCGTCTCGCGTGGCATGAGGTGCCCGGGGTGCTGCCCGCGCGGCTGCCGGTGCGGGACCTCGCACGCGCGTGTGTGGCGGCATGTTCCCTGGCGGCCGCCGAGTACGCCGCGGAAGGCGGTCGCGTACCGCAGGTGCGGGTGGACGACGGGGCTGTGGCGACGGCCTTCACCAGTGAGCGGCATCTGCGGATCGACGGGCGCGCGCCCACCACCTTCGCGCCCCTGTCCCGCTTCTGGCGCACCGCCGACGGCTGGGTGCGCACCCACGCCAACTATCCGCACCACAAGGCGGCGCTCCTCACCGCGCTCGACGTGCCGGAGGAGCGGGTCGGGGCCGAGCTCGCGGGCCGCTCCGCGCTCGAGGTGGAGGAGAGCGTGTACGCGGCCGGAGGGCTTGCCGTGGCCCTCCGTACACGTGCGGAGTGGGCCGCGCATCCGCAGGGCGCGGAGGTCGCGCGGCACCCGCTTCTGACGGTGGAGCAGCTCGAAGAAGCGGCACCGGTGACGACTCCGACGGCTCCGACGGCTCCGACGGCTCCGACGGCTCCGACGGCTCGGGCATCGGCACGCGCGTGTGGCGGGGCCGGTGAGCCCGGGCGTCCTGGCGGTATTGGCGGTTCCGGCGGTTCCGGCGGTCTTGGCGGTTCCGGCGGTCTTGGAGGTCCTTCCGGTCCTGGCAGGCGGCTGCGGGTGCTCGACCTCACGCGGGTCATTTCGGGCCCGGTCGCGACCCGTACGCTCGCGCTCCTGGGCGCCGATGTGCTGCGCGTGGACGCGCCCCGGCACCCCGAACTCCTGGACCAGCACGCCGACACCGGCTTCGGGAAGCGCTCCACGCTGCTCGACCTGGCCCGCGCCACGGACCGCGGCACCTTCGACGGCCTGCTCGCCGAGGCCGACGTGGTGGTCACCGGCTACCGCCCGGGCGCCCTCGACCGCTTCGGCCTCTCCCCCGAGGCGCTCGCCGCGCGCAGGCCGGGGCTCGTCGTGGCGGGGATCTCGGCGTGGGGCGACTACGGGCCCTGGGCGGGGCGACGCGGCTTCGACAGCCTGGTGCAGGTGGCCTCGGGGATCGCGGCGGCGGAGTCGGACGAGGGCGTCCTCACGGGCGGGACGACCGGGACGGCCACGCCGGGGGCGCTGCCCGCGCAGGCTCTGGATCACGGCACGGGGTACCTCCTCGCGGCGGCGGTGCTGCGCGCGCTCACCGAGCAGCAGACAGACGGCGGTACGCGGTACGTACGGTTCGCCCTGGCGCAGACCGCGCACTGGCTCCAGGAACTCGGTGCGAGGGGGCCGGGGCCGGGGGCGGGGATCGGGACGGCGGGTCAGGGTCAAGGGCAGGGGCAGAGTGCGGATCCGGGTGCGGACCCTGGTGCAGGTGCAGGTGCGGGTGCGGGTGCGGGTCCGGGTGCGGGTCCGGCGTACGACCCGGAGGAGTACCTGCTCGAGACCGACAGCACGCTGGGACACCTGCGGTACGCGCGTTCCCCGGTCGGCTATGACGGCGGGCCCACGGACTGGGTACGGCCACCGGGCCACTGGGGCGCGGACCACGCCGAGTGGCCCTAGGCCCGCGCCCCTGAGCCGACCGCCGGGCGGGGGGCGTGTCCGTATCTCGCCCCAGTGGACGGCCGAGGCTTGCCGGAGCCCTGGCCTCCGGTAACGATCAGTCAATGAGCACGCCGCGTCCCTCCGTTGTCGTCCCCTCGGACGACACCCGGCGCCAGGCCGCGCCCACCGAACCCGCCGAGCCCGCGGAACCCGCGGAACCCGCGGAACCCGCGGAACCCGCGGAACCCGCGGAACCCGCGGAAAGCGCCGACGGCGCCCGGGGCGCCGTGGCCGAGGCCGCTCGACGGGTCACGGTCCGGCGGAGCGCCGCTCTGCTCGTCCTGGTCATGGCGGCCGCGCTCGTGCCGCTGCTCGGCCCGCCGCTGGCGCTGCGCGGCACCGGGGAGGCCGCGGCGCCCGCCGCCGGGCTCGTGACGTTTCTGCGGATGCTGATGTTCGCCGCGCTCTGCGTCCTCGTCGGCGAGTCGGCCGCCGTCCGGCTGGCCCGCCTGGTGCCCGGGCAGCCGCCCGGCGAGACGGCCCGGAGCTGGGCGCTGTACGCCGCCGCGGTCGGGGCGCTCGCCGCCATCGGGCTCGCCCTGATCGTGGCCAACGGCAATCTGCCGCCCGACCGGCTCGCCGAGCTCCAGCCCGGGCAGCTGTACGGGACGACGGACGGGCGGCTCGCGCTCCTGGAGGTCAACGCCTTTGCCGCGGCCGGGTTCTGTGCCCGCTCGCGCCGCCCCGGCACGGCCGTGCTGCCACTCGCCGCCGTGGTGGTGGCGGAGGCGCTGCGCGCCCACCCGGAGGCCGGACCGGAGAACGCGCCGCTGATCGGCAGCGCGCTCACCCTGGTCCATCTGACGTGCGCCGCGCTCTGGGCGGGCGGCCTGCTCCAGGTCCTGCGCACGATGCGGGCCTGGCGCCGGTCGCGTCCCGAGGCGGGCGCCGCGCTGCTCGGGCTGTACGCGCGCGTGGCGGCGGTGCTGTTCGCCGGGATCACGACGACGGGCATCTGCTCGACGCTGCGGAAGGTCCCGCTCGACTCCCTGATCACCACCGCGTACGGCCGCGTCCTCTGCGCCAAGCTACTGCTCGTCGCGACCGTCGCGGGCCTGGCGTTCGCCGCGCGACGCCGCCTGTGCCGCTCCGCCGACGCTTACACGGCCGTGGTCCCGGCCCGCGTCGAAGTGATCGTCCTGGGCGTGGTCGTGGCGGTATCAGCACTCCTGACGGCCGTACCGGCCCCGATCTGGTGGAACCGACCGCTCTGGGGCTAGGTCCTCGCTAGCCCCGTCGGCCCCGTGTCGGCTCGTCGTCGCCCATCGCCTTCATAACGCCGTACGCAAGCAGCGCCTGCGCGGTGACGTACGTCAGCATGATCCAGAAGTCGGGCCGGGGCAGCTGCGGCCACTCGGCCACACCCGTGGCGATCAGGGTGTCCGAGAGCAGGAACAGCGCGCCGCCGACCCCCGCGTACCAGCCGAGGCTGGTGGCGCGGAACGCCATGGCGGTC
This sequence comes from Streptomyces sp. NPDC002851, assembly GCF_053591935.1. NCBI lineage: Bacteria > Bacillati > Actinomycetota > Actinomycetes > Kitasatosporales > Streptomycetaceae > Streptomyces > Streptomyces sp. NPDC002851. The sequence goes on from NZ_JBSFUT010000030.1 coordinate 37,507, forward strand.
AGGAGCAGGCTGTACCCGGCGACCGGGATGCGCAGATCGGCCGGCAGGTCGGGCCAGAGCAACGCGACGGTGCCGACGAGGGCGAGCCCGTAGCCCGCGGCGAGTCCCACGCGAACTCGGCTGCCGCCCGCGGCCAGTCCGGCACGAAGCCCGCCGCCGGACCGTCCAAGGGCCCCACCACGCGCGCGTACCGCCCGGAAAAGCACCAGATAACAAACGTGTCCGGCCGCGAACGAGGCCATCCCGGCGAGGAAGGCCACATCCGCGTCGAAGAGCAGCAGCACATCACCGCCGCAGCCGAACAGCAGCGCCACGAGCAGCAGCCGGGACCCGCCACGGGCGCCGACCCAGGCGGCGAGCAGCGGCATGAGCAGGGGCTTGGCGATCCGATGCCCGAGCTCGACGTCCAGGAGCAGGGAGCCGAGATCGACGACCACGGCGACAGCGAAGGCGACGAACAAGGCCCGCCGCAGCCCGTACGACCGCACGACCGGCTGCTCGGTCTCAGCCTCCGCGTGCTCGGCACGGGTGGAGCTCACGCCGCCCCCTCGGTCACCTTGGCGCCCTCGGCGGCAGTCACCTTGGCGCTCTCGGCGGCGGCCTCATTCTCCCGCAGCCGCTCCGGTGCCCAGCCGGGCCCGCGGAACACCCGCCCTGCCCGCTCACGCCAACTCTCCGCCGTCTTAAGGTCCTTGGCGATGGAGACGTATTCGTGGGTGGCCACCTTCAGCGGGTTGTACGTGTTGATGTTCTTGGTGAGCCCGAAGACGCAACGGTCCGTCTCGGGTGTGAACGACCCGAAGAGCCGGTCCCAAATGATCAGGATGCCGCCGAAGTTACGGTCCAGGTAGTTGCCCTGGGAGGCGTGGTGGACCCGGTGGTGCGAGGGCGTGTTGAACACGAACTCGATGGGCCGGGGCAGCTTGTCGATCCGCTCTGTGTGGATCCAGAACTGGTACACGAGGTTCGCCGACGAGCAGAACGCCAGCGCCGCCGGATGCACACCGCAGACGATCAGCGGCAGATAGAACGGCCAGACGGTGAGCGTCGTCCAGGGCTGCCGCAGCGCCGTGGTGAGGTTGAACTTGCGGCTGGAGTGGTGCACCACGTGGCAGGCCCACAGGATGCGGATCACGTGGTGGCCACGGTGCGACCAGTAGTAGAAGAAGTCCTGTGCCAGCAGCATCAGGAGCACCGTCCACCACAGCACGGGCACGCGCAGCGGCGTCAGTTCGTACACCGCGGTGTAGATCGCCACGATCGGGATCTTCCACAACAGGTCGAAGAAGAGACTGCCGAGCCCCATGGTGATGCTGGTGGCGGCGTCCTTCGTCTCGTACCCGGCGGAGTCCTCGTCGGGATGCAGCCGATAACTCACGATCTCGATGACGGTGAGCAGCAGGAACGCGGGTATGGACCACAGCACCACGTCGGGCAGATTCGGGGACATGCGTGCACCGTAAGGGCCACCGGCGGGCTCGGCTAGAGGCTGTTACCGACAAGTATTACCGCGGGTACACCGCTGGTTCCTGTGGATCTTCTCCAATCGCGTCGGCTCCGCGCTCGACCACTTGGCGCTGTTTTCCGGGGACCAGAAGGACGCGGCCGCCGCGTGCCAGGGGTTGGTGAGGGTGTCGCGGTCGATGCCGAGTTCCACGCGGGCGTGGGCGCGCAGGGCGTCCTTCTCGGTGAGTTCTTCGGCCGCCTCGCGGGCCACCTCGGGGCTCAGGCCGCGGTCCTCCAACACTCCGAGGCGCGTTGGGTGGAGACGCGGTGGAGACGATGCCGTCATTCGCGCCGAGCACCGCGGCCCGTAGCCAGTTGAGGCGGGTGCTCATGTCTCCGTCGTGGGCCTCGTCGTGGTGCGGCCGGTCCCTCGGTGCAGAGTTGTCCGTGGTGACCGGAGCAAGGTCTTACGGCCTCCGGTCACCACACGCGTACGGACTCACCACACCCGCACCGACCCGCCCCGCGCGAAGACCGGCGAGGTGGCGTCCGCCGGGGGTTCCGTCAAGGGCGCCGCCAGCTCCTCGACCGTCGGGCCGACTTTCGCCGCCAGGGAGTCCAAGTACGCGAGGTCGAAGCCGTAGACGCGGGCCGCGTTGCCGCCGACCATCGCCGCGATCTCGTCGCGTGGCAGGCCCGCGTACGCGATGCGCAGGCCCTCGCGTGAGTACGGGTAGGTGCCCTCGTCGTGGGGGTAGTCGCTGCCCCACATGATCTTGTCGAGGCCGATCCGGTCGCGCAGGCCCACCTCGTGGGGGCGCATGAAGCTGGCGCCTACGTAGCAGTTCTCGGACCAGACCGTGGACGGGCCCTTGCCCATGGATTCCGCGAGGCCCGCGCCGAACTTCGACTCTGCGGTCTCCGTGGTCTCCGCCCTCTCCCCCGTCTTCGCCGTGTTCGCCGCATTCGCCGTGTTCGCCTTCGTCGCGGCCGTCACCAACCGACCGTGGTAGTAGTCCAGCATGTCGAGCACGCCGGGGATCCAGCCCGAGCCCTGCTCGGTCAGGACGAGCTTCAGGGACGGGTGGCGGCGGAACGCGCCGCCGAAGATGAGGTGCCAGAGCGCGCGGTGCGAGAACCAGGTCGTCTCCACCATGAACACCGCGCGCGCGGCCGGTTCGTCGCCGAGTGGCGGTGAGGCCGAGCCCGCGTGGTGGTTGACCGGGACGCCGAGCTCCGCGCAAGTGGCCCAGATGGGGTCGTACGTCCGTGAGTACAGCTCCGGGAGGCCCGAGCCCGGTGGCGTACCGGGCAGGAGGAGGCCGCCCGTGAGGCCCGCGCCGTGGGCCCAGCGGATTTCGCGTACCGCCTCGTCCACGTCGTTGAGGAGGATCTGGAAGACGCCCGCCCTGCGGCCCGGTGCCGCCGCGCAGAAGTCGGCCAGCCAGCGGTTGTGGGCGCGCAGGCCCGCCCAGCGCTGCTCGAACTCCGCGCGGGTGGGTGCCGGGGCCATCAGGGACGCGGACGGGAAGAACGGTGGGATGGTGTTCGGGAACACCACCTCGGCGACGATGCCGTCCTGCTCAAGGTCGGCGATCCGGCGTTCGGAGTTCCAGTTCTTGTCCGCGGTATCGGCAAGCAGGTCTTCGTACGGATTGACGTACGTGGCCGCCCAGGCGTCGAACGCGTCGTGGTGCTGCGACTCCAAGTAGGGCCTGTAGTCGAGGAGATCGGCTCCGGCGTGGCAGTCCGCCGAGATGACGGTGTAGCGGTCGGTGTCGGTCATCGGTCCACCCCCAGCGTCGGGAAGTCGTGGTCGGTCAGCCAGTGGCGGCCCACCTCGCGGGAGCGTGCCCAGGAGGCCTCCACCGCCGACTGGTCCTCGGGCTGGCCGAGTTCGGCGGGGGTCGGGCCGATGCGGCGGGCGATCGGCGCGAGCTTCTCGGTGTCGAAGCCGAACACGTCCGCCGCCGCGAGGCCGAGCATGCGACGGGTCTCCCCTACGGGGACGTCGTGGAAGGTTTTCCGCAGCCACGCGCGCGTGTCGGGCCAGGTGCCCTCCGGGTGCGGGAAGTCGGAGCCCCACAGGATGTTGTCGACGCCGATCTCGTAGCGCTGGGCGAGTTCGCGGCGCTTGGTGTTGGTGGCGCAGATGAACACCTGCCGGTCCAGGTATTCATGGGGCGGACGCTTCAGTTCCGCGAACGGGGAGAGCTTCTTGCCGCCGTGCGCGCCCAGATAGAGCCGGTCCATGAACCACAACAGGTTCGGCAGCCACCAGCAGCCGGATTCCGCGACCCCGAACTTCAGGCCCGGGTGGCGCTCGAAGACCCCGGACCAGAGCAGGAACCACAGCGGCCGCGCGGGCCACCAGGTGACCTCGCTGACGTAGATGCCCAGGTGGTCGCCGTACTCGTGGCGCGGCGCCGCCCCGGAGTGCGTGACCACCGGCATGCCGGTCTCCGCGGCGGCCGCCCAGACGGGGTCGTAGCGACGGTCGTGGTACGGCTCCTTGTCCACCCACATGGAGGGAATCATCAGGGCGCCGAGCCCCGACTCCTTGGCCCGGTGGATTTCCGCGACGATACGGTCCGTCTCGCCTGTGATGGGTAACAGGGCGACACCGCAGTGCCGCGCCGCGTTCTCGGCGTTCCCGCCGACGAATTCCGCGAGCCAACGGTTGTGCGCCTGCGCGCCCGCCATGCCGAGCTCGGGGTCCTGATCCCCGGAGAGCCCGAGGCCGACCCCGAAGGGCGCGGCGGTCTTGCTGTCCACGGCGTCGGCGTCCGGGAAGACGACCTCGGCGGCCACGCCGTCGCCGTCGAGCTCCTTGATGCGCTGAGCGGTGTCCCAACCGCCCCTCAGGCCCTCCTCGTTGTCGGCGAACCACTTGTTCGCGAACGCCTCGTTGCGCACCCCGAGCCGGGTCATCTCCTCGCGGCGCCGCTCGCGCCCGGCGAGGAAGTCGTCGAAGTCCCGGTGGAAACGGGCCTCCAGATAGGGCCGGTACTCCTCGGTGGGCAGCCCGGCGTGGCAGTCGGAGGAAATGATCAGGTAGGGGTCGTGCGGGTCCGTCATGGCGGCTCCCTCAGTGCAGGATTCAGTCCAGTACTCGGTCCAGGAATCAGTCCAGGATGAAGCGTTCGAGATACGACGGGTTCGCGCGCTCCAGCATCGACGCGGCCCGGCGGCGGATCTGCTCGTCGCTGTGGTCGCTCGCCGGCAGCAGCCAGAAGCGGCCCGCCCGAATGCCCTCGGCCACGAAGTCCGCGACCTCATCGACGGGCGTGAACCGCACCTCCTGGCCCGCCTCCCGCATCGCCGCCTCCCACTGGTCGAGACTGCGGTACGGCGTTCTGCGCGGGCGCTGCTTGGCGTACCGGTCGGGCCTGTTGCGGTGCGACTCCCACAAGCCGGTGCGCAGCATGTGCGGCCCCGGGAAGAGCACGGAGGCGCCCACGCGCGCGTGCTCCGCCCTCAGATGGGCGTACAACGACTCGGTCATGGTCACCACGGCCGCCTTGGTGACGGCGTACACGGACGCGGTGGGCAGCGGCGCGATCCCGCCGTCCCCCGACGAGGTGTTGACGACGTGGCCCTCCTCGCCGCCCGCGAGCATCCGCGGCAGAAACGCCTGGATGCCGTGGAAGACGCCCCACACATTGACCGCGAAGGCCCACTTCCAGTCGTTGGGTTCGTGCTCCCACATGCGGCCCTCGGCGCCCGAGCCGACGCCCGCGTTGTTGCACAGGACATGCACGGCGCCGTACTTGTCGTAGACCGCGTCAGCGAGCGCGACGACCTGGTCCCGCTCGGAAACGTCCACCACGCGCGCGTGCACCTCGGCGCCGTCCTCACGGAGCGCGGCGGCGGCCTTCTCCAAAGCGCTCCCTTCTACGTCGGCAAGCACAACCTTCAATCTGTCGGCGGCGAACCGACGGGCCATCGCGAGCCCGATGCCGCTCGCCGCTCCGGTGACTACGGCTACCTGTCCTGGCTGGAGCTCCACTCGGCCTCACCTTCCGGTTCCTGGTCGACCGACCGCTTGTCCGGCCGGGGGTCCGGGGGCCCGTGGCGCCAGCCGCTGATGTCACAGCCCCCGGGAAGGCACAGCATCAGGCGCTCCCCTCCGGAGGACCGTCGAGAATCTGCAGCGGGTCGTCGTACCGCTGGTGGATGTACGGCAACAGGGCGCGGGCGTCGACGCGTTCGGCGACCGTGCCCTGCTGGTCGGTGGTCTTCTCGCCCAGGGTGATCTCGACGAGGCGGTGCACCGGCAGGTCGGCGACCGGGTCGTACATCGACTCGCGCAGGACCACGTCGCCGGTGACGCTCTCCAGCTTCCGCACCTTCTCCTGGCGTACGCAGTGCACAAGGACCGGATCCGCGTCGAAGCCGCGCCCGTCCACCGCGGGCAGGAACTTGAAGTAGAAGTCGGTCCTGCGCGTGGGCTCCGGCACCGGCAGCGCGCCGCCGACCGCGCCGCGCACCTCGACGAACGCGATGCCGTGCCGGGCGAGCGAGGCCCGTACCACCAGGCCGTCCCGCTCGACCTCGACCTCGCCCAGCTTCTTGGGCTCGCCGAAGACCTCGCGGCCGCCGATCAGGGCCCGCTCGTGGGTCATCGGCATGACCAGCGGATACCAGCCCTCGACGCCGCCGTGCTCCGCGGCGACCGACACGGAGCCCGCGCCCAGCGGGTAGCCCGGCAGATCGACCGTACTTATGTTGGCCCGTACGAGGGCCCGCCCGGTCGGCTTGAGCGGCGGCGGAAGGACCGCGGCCACCGCGTCCGGGTCGCTCTCCCAGACGGCGACGACGCCCGTGGACCAGATGTCGGGGAGCTTGGAACTCTTCTCGCGCGCCGCCCGGATCTCGTCCTCGGTGCGCGCGCCGTACCGTACCCGTGCCATGGCGTACCACCCTTTCCGGAGGGGGAATTCCAGTGACCCTGCGGCTCTGTAACTGTGTTACAGCGGAACGCGTGAAGGGTAAAGGGCCATGCACGCAACGGAGTTGAGGGGGCCGCACCATGGCGGGAGACACCGCACCGAAGGGACCGGCGAGACCGCCGCGGGCCGCGCTCACCCGTGAGCAGGTCCTCGACGCCGCCGCGGGCCTGGTCAAGCAGCACGGCCCGGGCGCGCTCACCATGCGCAAACTCGCGGCCGAACTCGGCACCGCCGTCACCTCGATCTACTGGCACGTCGGCAACCGCGAGTCGCTCCTGGACGCCCTCGTCGCCCGCACCGTCGCCGACCTCGGCGAGATCCGGGCCCGCGGCCGCACACCCGCGGCACGCATCGTCTCCGTGGCCCGCGCGCTGCGCCGACAGCTGCGCGACCACCCCCATCTGGTGGCGATGGTCCACGAACGCGGCCTGACCGAGCGGATGTTCCTGCCCGCCACACAGACCCTGGTGCACGAGGTGCACGCCGCCGGGCTGCGCGGCGTGCACGCCGCCGAGGTGGTGCGCGCGGTGCTCTTCCAGGTCGTCGGGTTCGTCCTGGTGGAGCGGAACCGCGAGCGCGCGCCCGTACAACGCCCGGGCGACGAGGAGTTGTGGGACGCGGCGACCGCCGAACACGACCCGGCCCTCGCCCGCGGCCTCGCCGCCCCGCCCCACCCGGAGAAGCTGTTCACGCTCTCCGTACGCACCCTGGTGGACGGACTGCTCGCACCGCGCTGAACCGACGCAGGCCCGGACGGCGACCCGGACCGTGTGTCGGCGCTGTCAGTGGTGGCCCGTATCCTCATGGACCATGCTCGAAGACCGCCGCCAGACCGCAGGACCGTGGCCGACCGCGTATCCCCAGGGGTACGCGGTCGTCGACGTGGAGACCACCGGCCTCGCCCGCGACGACCGGATAATCTCCGCTGCCGTCTACCAGCTGGATGCCCGCGGCGACGTCGAGGACCACTGGTACACGCTGGTCAACCCCGAGCGCGATCCGGGCCCCGTATGGATTCACGGCCTGACGAGCGACGTACTGGAAAGTGCCCCGCTCTTCCCGGACATCGCCGAGGAGTTCTCCGCCCGGCTCGACGGCCGCGTCCTGGTCGCGCACAACGCCGTCTTCGACTGGTCGATGATCGCCCGCGAGTACGCGCGCGCCGCGCGCACCGCGCCCGTACGCCAACGCCTGTGCACCATCGCCCTGTCCAAGGAGCTGAAGCTCCCGCTGCCCAACCACAAGCTGGAGTCGCTCGCCGCCCACTTCGGCGTCGTACAGCAGCGCGCGCACCACGCCCTGGACGACGCGCGCGTGCTCGCCGAGGCGTTCCGGCCGAGCCTGCACACGGCCGCGGACAGCGGCGTCCGGCTCCCGCTGCACGAGTGCCGACCGCTCACGGAGTGGCAGGACAGCCCGGCCGTGTCCGGCACGTCCGGCCGCATCGGCCGCCAGGGCGGCGGCTACCGGCCGGGCAGCTGGCGCCCGTCCCGCAAGCGGCCCGCCTGCCCGTACCCCAACCCCGGGCGTTACGAGGACGGCAAACCGCTCCAGCAGGGCATGCGGGTCGCGTTCTCCGGCGACACCTCCGTGGACCGGGAGCTGCTCGAGGACCGCGCGGTCGAGGCGGGCCTGCACGTCGCCACGAGCGTGTCCCGCCTGACCAGCCTCCTGGTCACCAACGACCCGGACGCGGGCACGTCGAAGACCGTCAAGGCGAAGTCGTACGGCACCCCGATCCTGGACGAGGCGGCCTTCGGCCAGCTCCTGCGCGACGTGGCCCCGGCGTCGGGTGGGCCCGCGAGCTAGAGCCCGCGAAGGTCGAGGGGACGGCTAGCACACCAGTTGCCTTGGTCGGGTCCCGGGCGTCAGACGGGTGATTGTCGGGCCGCGCCCCGCATGCCCTCCCGGCGCTGACGCGGTGGCCGTCCCACCCTGTGGCGCATGGCACGTTGTGAGGTCTGCGGAAACGACTACGGCATGTCCTTCGAGGTGCACGCGCAGGGCGCGGTGCACGTCTTCGACTGCTTCTCCTGCGCCATCCACCGCATGGCGCCGATCTGCGAGCACTGCCGCTGCCAGATCATCGGGCAGGGCGTCGAGGTGCAGGGCCACTACTACTGCGGTGCGCACTGCGCGCGCTCGGAAGGGAAGGTGGGCATCGTCGACAGCATCAAGTGACCCGTACCGACGAGGCCACGCCACTCGCTGTCAGGGCACCGCGGCAATGCAGTGGCCCCGCTCACGCGGGGGTGGTCCGCGGTACACCCCATGGCCCTGCAAGTCGGCCATGTGCTCCCCGCCCGCGCGGGGATTCGGCCCCCGACGGGACCCTCCCGAAGGGGGCCATGCCATGGCCGGGTAACGTCAAGGACGTGTACCGCTTCCTGTTGTCCCGGCAGTGGGTGCTCGTCACCCTTCTCGCCCTCGTCCTCATTCCCGTGATGGTCGAGCTGGGTTTCTGGCAGCAGCACCGTCACGAGCACCGCGTCGCGCAGAACGAGCTGATCGCGGACAACCTCGACGCGAAGCCCGTCCCCGTCGAGGACCTCACGTCCCCCGGGCACACCGTGCCGCGCGCCGACCTCTGGCGCCGGGTCACCGCCACGGGCGCGTACGACACCGAGCACGAGGTCGTCGTACGCCGCCGCACCAACGCCGACGACCAGGTCGGCTACCACGTCCTGACCCCACTGGTCCTCGACAGCGGCCGCACCCTGCTCGTCAACCGCGGCTGGGTCCCGGCCGGCTCGGACCAGCAGGCTTACCCGAAGGTCCCCGCGCCCCCGAAGGGCCAGGTCACCGTCACCGGCCGCCTGATGGCCGACGAGACCACCGACGCGAGCGGCATCAAGGACCTCAAGGGCCTGCCGCCCCGCCAGACCATGCTGATCAACAGCGAGCAGCAGGCGAAGGACCTCGGCCGCCCCGTCCTCGGCGGCTACGTCGAGCTGACCGCGCCCGAGCCGAAGGGCAGCACGCCCGAGCTCATCGGCGCCCCCGACCACGACTCGATCGGCCCGCACATGGCGTACGCCGTGCAGTGGTGGCTGTTCGCCGCGGGCGTCCCGGTGGGCTGGTGGATCCTCGTCCGCCGCGAGGCCCGCGACCGCGCCCACGCGGCCGCCGAGCCGACGGCCACCGAGCCGGAGGACGAACCGGCGCCCGCGTAATGAACGCCCTGTGTACCGCCCCTGAACCGACCCGGCAGGATGGACCCATGGATCTTGGACTGAAGGACCGCGTCTACGTCGTCACCGGAGCCACCCGGGGTCTGGGCAACGCCACCGCCCGTGCGCTCGTCGACGACGGCGCGAGGGTGGTCATCACCGGCCGGGACGAGCAGACGGTCGCCGAGGCCGCGGCCGAACTCGGCGACGGCGCCGCGGGCGTCGCCGCCGACAACGCGGACCCGGCCGCCGCGGCCCGCCTGATCACGACGGCCCGCGAGCGGTTCGGCCGCTTCGACGGCGTACTGATCAGCGTGGGCGGGCCCGCGCCCGGCTTCGCCGCCGACAACACCGACGAACAGTGGCAGGCCGCCTTCGAGTCGGTGTTCCTCGGCGCGGTACGGCTCGCCCGCAGCGCGGCGGCCGAGCTCGGCGAGGGCGGCGTGATCGCGTTCGTGTTGTCCGGTTCGGTGTACGAGCCGATCGCCGGACTCACCATCTCCAACGGGCTGCGCCCCGGCCTCGCGGGCTTCGCGAAGTCCCTCGCGGACGAGGTCGGTCCGCGCGGCGTCCGCGTACTGGGCGTGCTCCCGGGCCGCATCGGCACGGACCGTATGCGTCAACTCGACGGCCTCTCCCCCGACCCGGAGGCCACCCGCGCGGCCAACGAGGCCAAGATCCCCCTGCGCCGCTACGGCACCCCGGAGGAATTCGGCCGCACGGCCGCTTACCTGCTCTCACCTGCGGCGTCGTACGTGACCGGGGTGATGATCCCGGTGGACGGCGGGGCGCGCCGGGGCTTCTGACCCGCACGAGCCGGGACGAGTCCCGGCTCAACTCACCCGCCGCGCCCGGTGTTTGACCGCTGTCATCCGTACCTCTGCCGGGAGTACCGCGAGGCCCGCCGAGTCGCGGGCCCGGGCCAGGGCGGAGGTGGTCAGGCCGTGGAGGACGCCGGAGGGCTCCGCGTCCGGGGTGAGGAGGAGTTCGACGCGGGCCTCCGGCGAGCTGCGGCGGCCTCTCAGGGTGACGCGGGCGCGCTCCACGCCGTCCAACGCCTCGGCCTCACCGGCCAGTACGCCCTCCAGGGCCCGGCCGCGCAGCAGCGCCCCCTGCCCGTCGCCGCTGTCGACCAGGACCTCGGCCAGGCGGCCGCGCCGCGCCTGGGCGGCGAGCCACCACAGGGCGAGCAGCACCAGGGCGCCGAGCACCGCGAAGACCACCGGCCACCACCACCCGGCGTCCCGCCACCGCTCCCGTTCGGCCTCGCTGAGCAGCACGTCGCGCTGCCCCTCATGCACCCACCAGGACGGCATCGGCACCCCGAGCCCGGCGGCCAGGACGGCACCGCCGACGAGCAGAAGGAGCAGGCCGAGCAGGCCGAGCAGTACGCGGTTCACGGTCCGCAGCATCCTCAGGCCTCCTTGCCGGACTTACTGGACTTACCTGACTTGTTAGACTTGCTGGATTTCTCGTACGTTCCGGGGCGGTGGACGCGGACCGACAGGCCCGGCGCCCGCGCCAGGCCGAGCGAGGCGATGCCGTCACCGAGCGCGTCGTCCAAGTCGGCGCGTACGTCGTCGAGTTCACGGAAGTGGGAGACGGCCCGCACGTCCACGGCGGACCGGGTGACGCGCACCCGTACCGACTGCACCCCGGCCACTTCCATCGCCCGGTCGCGCAGCACGAGCGCGGCGGCGTCGTTGTTCAGCCAGGCCTGTACGTCCGGGTCGGCGGCGCGCAGCGCGCGCAGCGCGCGGTGTCCCGGGGTGGTCGCGAGGACCAGGAGCCAGAGGCCGACCACGATCGCGCCGCCCGCCCCGATGAGCACCCAGAGATCGTCGAGCGGCCGGGCGGCCAGTTCCCGGCCCAGGATCCGGCGCCAGGCCATCGGCGGGCGCCCGGCGCGCACCGCGGCCACGTCGTAGAGGAGCAGTCCGGCGCCGCCGAGGAGCACCAGGGCGGCGATCACCGCCGGGATCCGGCGCGCGGACCAGCGGCGTCGGTGCGAGCCGCCCTCCTCCGGAGTGAGCACCGGGGTGTACGCGGCGGCGGAGGCCGACTGGCCGAGCTCGGCCGTCGCCGTCCGCTCGATCACGGGCAGCCGTTGGGTCGGGCGGCGGGAGGGGCCGCCGCCGCCCTCGCCGCCCGGCTGCGGTGGACGACGGTACGGTGTTCCGCCCGGCTCTCCGTCCGGCGGCCGGTCCGGGGGTCTGTCCGGTGAGTGCTCGGTCATCGTGTCCTCCCCTGTGCCGCGGACCGCGACGCCCACGCCGAGTGCAGCCGCTCCACCTGGACCGTCACCCGGGGTACCGCGAGGCCCGCCAACGCCTCTACCCGCTGGGTGACTTGGCGACGCACCTCGGCGCACTCCGCGCCGATGTCGCAGGGGTAGTCGAGGTCAAGGGCGACCCATACGCGGGCGCTGCCGCGGCGCACCGAGACCGTGGCGCTGGGTGCGTCACCGCCCGCCGGTACGCCGGTGGGCAGCGCCTCCCGCGCGGCCTGCGCGGCGATCTTGGCGACGACCCGGTCGGCGATCCGCAGGGCGCCGCGCTCCCCGGGTTCGAGCTGCTGCCCGACCCTGCCCCGCTTGCCAGGTTCGGGCTGCTCCGCGGGGGGTCCACCCTCGGGGGGTCCGCCCTGCTCCCCGGGTTCGGTCCGCTGTCCGGCCCCGGCCACTAGCGCCGCCGACTGCCACGGGGCTCGCGGGGCTCTCGGGCCCCGCCCCGGCTCCGGAAGAGATCACCAAGGTCCAGGTCCCCGTCCGCGTACCGCCCGACGAGGAAGCCGAGCGCGCCGAGCGCCGCGACCAGGAGAAAGGCCCCGAAGCCGCCGAAGTACGCGGCCAGGCCCAGGCCCATGCCGGCCAGCAGGCCGACCGCTGCCATGCTCATGCCGTACTCCTCACCACCGCCGCTCCCGGCGACTCACTGGAGCCGGGATTCCGGCGTCTCTTCTTCCTCATCGGGCAGCTTCACGTCGTCGACGGCGATGTTGACCTCGACGACCTCCAGGCCGGTCATCCGCTCGACCCCCATGATCACGTTCTCCCGCACGGCGCGTGCCACCTCGTCGATGGAGACCCCGTATTCGATCACGATGTCCAGGTCGATCGCCGTCTGCACCTCGCCGACCTCGGCCTTCACACCGCGGCTGACGGACTTGGTGCCGCCGGGTACCCGGTCGCGTACGGCGCCGAAGGTGCGCGTGATACCAGTGCCAAGGGCGTGCACGCCGACCACGTCACGGGCCGCGAGCCCGGCGATCTTCTCGACCACACCGTCGGCGATGGTGGTACGCCCGCGGGTCCCAGGATCTCCGCTGCCCCGCTTCCTACGGGGTCCCGTGGCCTTGGTGAGTCCGGTGGTTTCTGAGGTGTCGGTGTTGGTGGCGTCCGTCATCGCATCCGTCCCGATCCAGTTGGGTGACTCCCCTTGGGCCCACACTAAGTGCGGTTGCCGCACTTCGCGCCGTGGATGCGGCAGGCTGGGGTAATGACCGCTGACCGGTGGACGGACGAACTCCGCGACCGACTCGGCCTCGGGCGGCTGCTGCCCCTGGGAGGCCCGACGGACGGCGCGTGGCTCGCGGAGCGCGCGGCGGCCACGGCTCTGACCTCAGCGGCCGCGGCGGTACGCGGGGTCCGCCCGGGAGCCGTCCGGCTGAGCCTCGCCGACCCGGCCGCGACGACGGAACCGGGGGTACCGCCACCCCCCGGCGCGCTGCCGCCCGGGCCACTGCGCATCGAGGCGGCGTTCGCGGCGACGGCGACCCCGGCCACCCCATTTCCGCACACCGCGGACCGGCTCCGCACCGCCCTGGCCGGGACCGCGGACCACCTCGGCCTGCTTGTCGAGGCGGTGGATCTACGGGTGACGGAGCTGCTCGACGAGGAACCCGAGCCCGTCGACGTACCGCCCGGGGAAGACCACCCACCGCCCCCGCACGCGACGACCGAAACGACCGCCGACGCGACCACGGACGGCGGCTCCGACGAGGCCCGTGCCGCAGCCGCCGCCCTCGCCGTGCCCGGCGTGACCCGGCTGAGCGGTGTCCTGTCCGGCATCCCGGGCAGCGGCAGGCCCGGGCGCGCGGTCCACGTGGAGCGCCGTGAGCGACGCGCCGCACACCCGGACGCGGCCTTGGCCGCCCCGCACGTCCGCGTCGAGCTGGCGGTGGCGGCGGACCACCGTGCCGTGACGGTCGCGCTGGCGGTACGGCAGGCCGTAGCGGACGCGTTCAGGACGGAACGGCCGACGGTCGCGGTGGTCGTGACCGCGGTGGATTGATTCCGGCGAGCCAGGGCGGACGAGGAAAGCCCTTCCGGTTGATCGGCCCAGCAGGTTGGCGCCCTAGTCGCCAAGCCCCGCCAGGTCCCGCAACCGTCGCGCCTGCGCGGCCCGCTCCGCCGCCCGCTGCTCCTCGTACGGGCGCGTCACCGCACCCTGGAGGAGGGCCTTGGTCTCGATCACGGCGTTGCGCGGCGCCGCGAGCAGGGCCGCGGCCAGATCCCGTGCGGCGGCGTCGAGTTCGGTGGCGGGGACCACCAGGTTGGCGAGCCCGCTGCGCTCGGCCTCCTCGGCGTGGACGAAGCGGCCGGTGGCGCAGATCTCCAGGGCGCGGGCGTAGCCGACGAGGGAGACCAGCGGATGCGTCCCGGTGAGGTCGGGGACCAGGCCCAGGCTGGTCTCGCGCATGGAGAACTGCACGTCGTCGGCGACGACCCGCAGGTCGCAGGCGAGGGCGAGCTGGAACCCGGCCCCGATGGCGTGCCCCTGGACCGCGGCGATGGTGACGAGGTCGCTCCGCCGCCACCAGGTGAACGCCTCCTGGTACTTGGCGATCTCCGCGTCGAGTTCGGCGTCGCTGCCGCGTGCCAGGTCGATGAAGGACGGTTCGCCGTCGAAGCCCTCCGGAGTGAAGGCCTGCCGGTCGAGCCCGGCGGAGAAGGACTTGCCCTCGCCGCGCAGCACAACCACCCGTACGCTGCCCGGCAGGGACCGCCCGGCCTCGGTCAACGCCCGCCAGAATGCGGGGCTTTGGGCGTTGCGCTTGGCCGGGTTGGCGAGCGTCACCGTGGCGAGCTCGCCCTCGACGTCGAGGCGCACGCCGTCCCGTTCCAGGACGGTGGATGCGCCGGTGTCCGGAGCTGGGGTCGCGTGCTGGGGGTCGAGCGAAGCCATGGGGCGCCTCCGGTGGGCTGCGGTCACAAGCCTGGTAATGAAGTGACTGCACAGTAACCACCCGGCCGACCGCTCGATCGACCGGGTGGCCACCACCGAAGACGGTGGCCACCCACCGCCCTCAGGCGGAGGCGGCCTTCTTGCCCCGCGTCGCCCCGCCACGTCCGCGCAGGATGACTCCGGATTCACTCAGCATGCGGTGCACGAATCCGTAGGAGCGGCCGGTCTCCTCGGCCAGCGCCCGGATGCTTGCCCCGTTGTCGTACTTCTTCTTGAGGTCTGCCGCGAGCTTTTCGCGCGCGGCGCCGGTTACCCGGCTGCCCTTCTTCAGAGTCTCGGCCACCCGTGCCTCCTCATGGGAAGTGCGCTCTGGAATTCTCATGATCACCCCTCCGGGGCGTCCTGGCCACCCATTCGGCAAGGTCCATTCGGCCGGGTTTCCGGGCGTTGCGCCCGTAGACACAAGAGGAATCCATCCCTCCGGCCGCCCGTGGACGTACGGCCGAACGGGTTCGACGGCGAAGTGCCAGGTCAGCGCGGCGGGCCCGGGTGCCGGGAGCACGTACGACAGACAGTGACGAAATCCGTGTACGACACAGCCTGGTACCAGTCCCACTCACTCAGATGATGGATCACGCGTCGGGCGAATGATCCAGTACGAGTTGATCAGGTCCTGGTTCCGTCGCTCGGGACCCGGGTCGGTCCCGTCGGGCCGGGTCAGGCGAGGGCGACCAGGTCCTGGTACTCGGCGCCCCACAGGTCCTCGATACCGTCCGGAAGCAGAATGATCCGCTCCGGCTGCAGCGCCTCGACCGCACCCTCGTCGTGCGTGACGAGCACGACCGCGCCCTTGTAGGAGCGCAGCGCGCCGAGGATCTCCTCGCGGCTGGCCGGGTCGAGGTTGTTGGTGGGCTCGTCGAGGAGGAGGACGTTCGCGGAGGAGACCACGAGGGTCGCGAGCGCGAGCCGGGTCTTCTCGCCGCCCGAGAGGACCCCGGCCGGCTTGTCGACGTCGTCGCCGGAGAACAGGAACGAGCCGAGCGTCTTGCGCACCTCGACCAGGTCGAGGTCGGGCGCGGCCGAGCGCATGTTCTCCAGGACGGTGCGGTCCGGGTCGAGGGTCTCGTGCTCCTGCGCGTAGTAGCCGAGCTTGAGGCCGTGGCCCTCGACGACCTGGCCGGTGTCCGGCTTCTCGACCCCGGCGAGCAGGCGGAGCAGGGTGGTCTTGCCCGCGCCGTTGAGGCCGAGGATGACGACCCGGGAGCCCTTGTCGATCGCGAGGTCGACGTCGGTGAAGATCTCGAGTGAGCCGTACGACTTCGACAGGCTCTCGGCGGTCAGCGGGGTCTTGCCGCAGGGCGCGGGCTCGGGGAAGCGCAGCTTGGCGACCTTGTCGGCCTGGCGCACGTCCTCGAGCCCGGCGAGCAGCCGCTCGGCGCGGCGGGCCATGTTCTGCGCGGCCACGGTCTTGGTGGCCTTGGCGCGCATCTTGTCGGCCTGCGAGTTGAGGGCCGCGGCCTTCTTCTCGGCGTTCTGCCGCTCGCGGCGGCGGCGCTTCTCGTCGGCCTCGCGCTGCTGCTGGTAGAGCTTCCAGCCCATGTTGTAGACGTCGATCTGGGAGCGGTTGGCGTCCAGGTAGAAGACCTTGTTGACGACCGTCTCGACGAGGTCGACATCGTGGGAGATCACGATGAAGCCGCCGCGGTACGTCTTCAGGTAGTCGCGCAGCCAGACGATCGAGTCGGCGTCGAGGTGGTTCGTCGGCTCGTCGAGGAGCAGGGTGTCGGCGTCCGAGAAGAGGATCCGGGCGAGCTCGACGCGGCGCCGCTGACCGCCGGAGAGGGTGTGCAGCGGCTGGCCGAGTACGCGGTCGGGCAGGCCGAGCGCGGCGGCGATGGTGGCGGCCTCGGCCTCGGCGGCGTACCCGCCCTTGGTGAGGAACTCGGTCTCCTGGCGCTCGTACTGCTTGAGCGCCTTCTCGCGGGTGCCGCCCTTGCCGTTGGCGATGCGGTCCTCGTTCTCGCGCATCTTGCGCAGGAGTACGTCGAGGCCGCGGGCGGACAGGACGCGGTCGCGGGCGAGCACATCCAGGTCGCCGGTGCGCGGGTCCTGCGGCAGATAGCCGACCTCGCCGGAGCGGCTGATGGTGCCCCCGGCCGGGAGGCCCTCGCCGGCCAGGCATTTGGTGAGGGTGGTCTTGCCGGCGCCGTTACGGCCGACGAGGCCGATGCGGTCGCCCTTGGCGATACGGAGGGAGGCGTTCTCGATGAGGACGCGGGCGCCGGCGCGCAGCTCGATACCGGTGGCGGTAATCATGGAAGGCTTCCAGTCTCCTGGCGTGGGAAAGGGACGGCGGACAGCGGGCGGGGAGTCACCAAGTGCCGCGCGCGGCGCCTCGTCGGAGGGTGGCGGCGGGCTGCGGCGGAGGTCGACGCCGTCTAATGCACGAGGAGAATGGCCATAGCGGCCATTCTAACGGGGGTGTGCAACCAGTTTTTCGGCGCCTGATGCTGTGCTTGATGCAGCGCCTGATGCGGTGCTGATCCGAGGCCTGTTCCCGTGCCGGAAGTGCTGGAAGTGCCTGTTGCGGCGTCTTCAGGTCTGCCTCGGAGCCTTTCCCGGGTGGCCTTCGGGGAGCGGGCCCGGCAGGGCGTTGCCGAGGGGCTGACGGTCGGGGGTGATGCGGCCGAGGTCGTCGACGGCGATCAGCTGAAAGGGCCAGGCCGCGCCCTTCCCGGCGGCCTGCCCGGCGGCACAGGGCTGGGCCACCAGCAGGGCGCTGCCCCGCCGTACCGCGCGGGCGGGATCGAAGGCGCAGCCCGGCCGGGCGGGCAGCACCCAGCGCAGGTCGCCGTCGGCCCCGCGGTAGGCCACGATCCGGTCCGGTGTGACGGCGGCGACCATACGGGCGCCGGGGTCGAGGGCGCGCAGTACTCCGGCGCCGCCGTGGGCGGACGGGGTGCGCAGCCAGTCGGCGGCGCCGGGGACGGCGCGGTGCCAGCGGACGGCGCGGCCGTCGCGGCGGACCGTGTCGGTGACGATGCCGTCGTCCCAGAGCGCGATGGCGTGACCAGGGGCGGGGAGCAGGCCGAGCGGGCGACGTCCCTCGCGGGCGTAGGTCCAGCGGGTGCGGCCGGTGATCGGGTCGTACGCCTCGACGGTCCGTCCTTTTGTACGCAGCCGGGGCTCGGCGGAGGGCGCGTCGTGGCCCACGCGCGCGTGGACGGTGAGCCGGTCCCCATAGGGCGCGGGCCAGGCGTGGTGGGCGGCGGTCACCAGGGGCAGGGCGAGCAGCGCGAGGAGGAACGGCAGGACGAGTTGGGTGGCGTGCCGTGGAGTCCGGGAGCGCTGACGGGTGGGGGCCGTGGTGGCGGGCGCGGGGGCCGTCCTCGTGATGTGCGTGGGTGGCGGCGGTTCCGGGGTCCCCTTGGTCGACTCGGCCGTCGCGGTCGACACGGCGGTCACACTGCCCCCTTTGGTACTGCCCGGCACTTGTCCCGTTCTGACCGGAGTTGCCCATGGATCAGGCGCAGAGCGTAGCGAGGGGGCGCGGGGCGGTTTCGGGGCGTCACCGCGACACGGCGGGCCCGGGTACGCGGGTCCCTCGTTCGGCCTCGTGCCCCAGGAGCGGTTCCAGGGGCTCCTGGCGGATCCGTGCGTCCGGCACGTCGGGTGATTGTCAGTGGGCGCTGTCAGACTTCAAGTACGGGCTCGGGAACGACGCGCAGAAGAATGAGGGAGTGACATGACTGACGCACCGACCATCTGCCCGACGCTGAGCTACACGGACGCCAAGGCGGCCATCCGCCAGCTCACCGAGGGCTTCGGCTTCACCGAGAACGCGGTGTACGAGAGCGAGGACGGCAAGATCGTCCACGCCGAACTCGGCTTCGGGAACGGCGTGGTGATGCTCGGCTCCCGGGGCCAAGGGGGCGTGTTCGAGAGTGCCCTCCGCGACTCGGGGCCGGTGGGGATCTACGTCCAGGTGCCGGACGTGGACGCGCACCACAAGCACACGATGGAGCACGGCATCGAGGTCCTCATGCCGCCCACCGACCAGGACTACGGCTCCCGGGACTACATAGCCCGGGACCTGGAGGGGAACGTCTGGGGCTTCGGGACGTACGCACCGGGCGGCGCGAGCTCGTAGCCGCCGGGTCCCGTCGGCGGGACGTCGGTCAGGCGCCGCCCGTGTGGACCTGGAAGGCCGCCCGGCGGACCGCCTTGGCCAGGGCCGGGTCCGGGTGGGCCGCGGCCAGGGCGACCAGGACCTGCACGGTGCGGGGGTGGCCGACCGCGCGTACCTCCTGGAGCAGCGCGGGCACCGTGCCCTGCACCGCCGAGTCGAGGTGGCGGACGAGCAGATCGGACTCGCCGTGGTCCGCGACGGCCGCGGCCGTGTCGATCCAGAGCCAGGTGGACTCCTCGCGGGAGAGCGCCGTGTGCACGTCCTCCGGGTCGGTGCCCTCCTGCTCGGCCAGCCACATCAGGGCGTACGGGCGCAGCACGGTCTCGTCGGCGGCGGCCCGCACGTCGGGCTCGGCCGGGGCGCCGACCACGCGCAGCGCCTCGAAGGCCAGGCCGCGCAGCAGGGCGTCGTCGCCGCGGGCGGTGTCGAGGAGTTCGGTGACGGCGCTGCCGACGGGGCGGGCGGCCAGCCAGGCGCGGTACTCGGCGCGGGCGGCGTTCGGGCGCAGTCGGGCGCAGCCGCGGAGCATCTCCTCGGCGGAGTGCTCGATGTGCCCGGCGGGGCTCTGGGCGGCGACGATGATCTGCTCCAGCTTGACCCAGACCGCCCAGCTGCCCAGCGGGGTGAGCGTCGCCTGCCGCGCGTCCAGGGTCAGCGCGCCGACCGCGGCGAGCGCCTCGAGCGCCCAGTCGAGCAGCGGGGTCAGGGGGGTGGCGGTGTGGTCCGCCTCGCCTACGGGCTCGGGCTGCGGGCCGAAGGGGATCTCACAGCGCTCGTCGCGGAGCTCGGTGACCCGCTGCTCCAGGAGGTCGAGCAGCTGCGACACCGGGACCGGCCCCGCGGAGAGCTGGAGCAGCGACAACAACTGCGGTACGGCCTCGACGACTTCGGCCACCGCGGCGGGGGCGAGCGCGGCCGGGGCGGGGTGCACCAACGACCAGGCATCGAACAGGGCGACCCAGCCCCGCAACACGGCCGAGTCGTCCCGGTCCCACGCACGCAGCCGCCATCCGGGCCGTGCGGTGCCACCGTGCACCTCGACGAGCCCGGCGAGGCGTGCGGTGTCCCAGTCCGCCCGCACCTGACCTGGGGTCAACCCCAGGTCGGCGGCAGCCTGTTCGGCAGCCTCGGCGGAGAGCATTCCGCCTGGGCCGGGGCGCAGGGCGGTGCCGGGCGTGGCTTCGGAGCCGCCTCCGCGCGCGCCCCCGGCGCCGGTCGACTTGTACCTCCCAGGCGCGGCGGCCCCCTTGGGCCCGGTCGGCTGCGCGCAGACCGTTTCGGCCCAGCGGGCGATACGGGCCGCGTCGGCCAGGCCCTCGCGGGCCATCCGGGCCAGGACGGCGGGCGCGGGCGTGCCCTCTGGTGGGCGCGGCGCGGGGCGCCTGCTGCGCCGCTCGGTCGCCGCGCGGGGAGCGGTGGCGAGCGTGCGGGGGCGGACAAGTCGCAGTCTGGAGTCGCGCGGGGTACGGGACGTCACGGGGGCAGTCTCCACGTTGGGCGCTCGAAAGCCCAAACGGAAGAGAGCGAGGGCGGATTCGCGGGGGACGGCGGCCCGGTGCCCGGAGGGGGAGGCGAGTTGTCGGGGGTGGAAACGGAAGGTGGTGGAAGGAAGACGGCGGGAGGAAGGCGGTAGGGGAAGGGGAGGCGGTAGGGGAAGGGGAAGGCGGTGAAGGAAGAGGAAAGCGGCGCGGACAGGGGTGGGAGAGATCAGGGGCAGGCCGAAGGGGGCTCAGGGTGCGGGTGCGGGTGCGGGGGTGGAACGTGGGTCGTCGGGGGTTGTGGGCACACGGCGTGCCGACGGTACGCGGTAGCAAACACCGCGCCCTGTTGAGGCCACCGGCGGCGTCCCCGTCGCGCCACAGCCCCGTACCGGACAAGTCGCACCGCAGCCCCGTACCGGACGAGCTGCCGGACGGGCAGCACACGACAGGCAACGCCGTTCGTCCGTATTCGACCGCCGGGACCGCTCTGCCCCTACCGAGCGGAGGGCGGCGCACGCCGGCGAGCACGGCACGTCCGACGTTTGCCGACGCGTACATCCAGGCGACGCGTACATCCAAGCAAGGCCCCGCGCAAGTCGGGCCGGTGTGACTGGCCGGTGCGGCGTGGGGCGTTGACACTGAAGCAATGCGACCCGTGAACGTGACCGTCGCCGCCGTTACGGCCGCGCTGGGCACCGGGGCCGCCGCTGTCGCGGCCGGCCGGTACGCCAGTGCCGCCGCTCTGAAGGTTGCCCCGGGGCGGCCGCTGCCCTCGGATCCGAGGCTCACCGTGCACGGCACCGCCGCGGGGCAGGTCACCCTGACGCGTGCGCTCGCCACGCTGCGCCCCGGCATGTACGGCCTGAGCGGCGACGGCTGCCACGCCGTCGTCGGGCCGGTTCTGGAGGGACCGCCGCCCACGCCCGACACCGTGGTGCGCCGTCTGGAGCGGGTCACCCATGGTGCGCTCGCCGCCGGGGCGCGGGTGTGGCTGACGCCCCAGGTGTACGTCGGCAATCCGCGGGACGCGCTCGGCCTCGACCATGCGGACGTGGACATTCCGGGGGAGCTCGGCGGGCTTCCGGGCTGGTTCGTGCCGGCCGGGCGGGGCACCTGGGTGATCGCGGTGCACGGGCTCGGCACCACCCGCGAGCACCCCATGGTCGTCATGGACTTTCTGCACCGGCAGCGCGTTCCGGTGCTCTCCCTGGCCTACCGGGGCGACCTGGGCGCTCCGCCCTCCCCCGACGGGCTCGGGCACCTGGGCGACAGCGAGTGGCGTGACCTGGACGCGGCCATCCGGTACGCCTTGCGGTACGGCGCCGAACAGGTCGTCCTCTACGGCTGGTCGACCGGCGGCGCCATGGCGCTGCACGCCGCCGCGCACTCGGCGGTGCGGGAGCGGATCGCGGGGCTCGTGCTCGACTCCCCGGTGCTCGACTGGGAGGCGACGCTGCGGGCGCTCGCCAAGGCCCGGCGCACGCCCACGGCGCTGCTGCCGCTCACGGTGCGCGCGGCCCAGGGGCGGGCCGGGCTGCGCGGCGACCGGCTCGCCGAGGCGGCCGAGACGGCGGCCCGCACGATCCCGACGCTGCTGTTCCACGGCCCGGACGACACCCTCGCCCCCTGGACCCCGTCCCGGCGCCTCGCCTCGCGCCATCCGCGCCTGGTCACGCTGCACACGGTGCCCGGGGCGCCGCACGCCGCCATGTGGAACGCGGACCCGGTGACGTACGAGGAGACGCTGCGGAGGTTCCTCACACCGTTGATGTAGGGCTATGGGCGATAGGTGCAGGGCGATGGGTTAGGCGATAGGCGATATAGGCGTGCGTGCCGGTTTCTTCCTCATGCTCGCCCCTTCCCAAGCGCCGGACGGACCGTTATCGCTGCCCGTACCCCTTCAATTGCTCCGCCACTTCCGCCAGCTGATCCAGGGACAGCAGGCTCGGGGTGCGGCCCGGGAGAGACGCCGCGGTGAGCCAGAGGTGGCACATCCACTCCAGTTGGGCGGTGCGGTCGTAGGCCTGGTCGAGGGTGCTGCCGTACGTGACGGTGCCGTGGTTCTGGAGCAGGCAGCCGGTGCGGCCGTCCAGGGCGCGGAGCATGTTGTCGGCCAGTTCGTCCGTTCCGTACAGGGCGTACGGGGCGACGCGTACCGGGCCGCCGAGAGCCGCCGTCATGTAGTGGATCGAGGGCAGCTCCTCCACCAGGGTCGAGACGGCCGTCGCGTGCACGGCGTGGGTATGGACCACGGCGGCCGTGTCCCCTGCGCCCGCGTCCGTGTTCCGGTAGACGGCCAGGTGCAGGGGCAGTTCGCTGGTCGGCTTCAGGGTGCCGAGGACCTGGTGGCCGTCCAGGTCGACGGCGACCGTGTCGTCGGGGCCGAGCCGGTCGTACGGGACGCCGCTCGGGGTGATCAGGATCAGTTCACCGACCCGTACCGAGACATTGCCCGAGGTGCCGACGACCAGGCCTTCCGAGGCCGTCCGGCGGGCGGTGGCGACGAGTTCCGCCCAGGCCGCGTCCAGATTCCGCGGCGCGGCCGTTCCACTGACTTCCCTGTCATTCATGGCGCGATCCTGCCAGGGCCGGGCCTGCGGACGCGGGCCCTCCGGATGCTGCCCCGGGACCCCTCCGCGTAGGACACCCCCCATCTCGCCGCAGTTCACTTTCCGTTCACTCAGGTTGCCTACGTTCCAACAGCCACTGACGTCCAGAGATTGCCTGGGTAAATGGAACACATCACACTGCTGCTCGCGATTGTGATCGTGACAGCGCTCGTGTTCGATTTCACGAACGGTTTCCACGACACCGCCAACGCGATGGCCACGACCATCTCGACCGGGGCGCTCAAGCCCAAGGTGGCGGTGGCCATGTCCGCCGTACTGAACCTGGTCGGAGCGTTCCTCTCCGTCGAGGTCGCCAAGACGATCTCCAGTGGACTGGTCAGAGAAGACGGCATCCAGCCCGAAGTGATCTTCGCGGCCCTGGTCGGTGCCATCCTCTGGAACCTGCTGACCTGGCTGGTCGGCCTGCCGTCCAGCTCCTCGCACGCCCTCATGGGCGGTCTGATCGGCGCCACCATCGCCTCCATCGGACTCAGCGGCGTCAACGGCGGCGTCGTCGTGACCAAGGTGCTCATCCCCGCGATCGCCGCCCCGCTGGTTGCGGGTCTCGCCGCGATGCTGGCCACACGGGTCACGTACAAGGCAGGCAAGAACGTCGGTGAGAAGTCCTCCGCGAAGGGCTACCGCGCCGGACAGATCGCCTCCGCCGGTCTCGTCTCGCTCGCGCACGGCACCAACGACGCGCAGAAGACCATGGGCATCATCACGCTGGCGCTCGTCGCGGGCGGCGCCCTCGCGCCCGGTTCCAACCCGCCGGTGTGGGTCATCGTTTCGGCCGGTCTGGCCATCGCGCTCGGTACCTACCTGGGCGGCTGGCGGATCATCCGCACCATGGGCAAGGGCCTCACCGACCTGGAGCCGCAGCAGGGCTTCGCCGCCCAGACCTCGGCCGCCACGGTCATCCTGGCCTCCTCGAACCTGGGCTTCTCGCTCTCCACCACGCACTCCTGCTCCGGCGCCGTGATGGGCGCGGGCCTCGGCCGCAAGGGCGGCGTGGTCCGCTGGTCGACCGCGACGCGGATGTTCGTCGCCTGGGGCCTGACGCTCCCGGCCGCCGGTCTGGTCGCCGCGCTCGCCGAGTTCGTGGCCCGGCAGGGTGACTGGGGCATCGCGGCCGTCGCGATCCTGCTCGTCGCCTCCTGCACCGTGATCTGGTTCGTCTCCCGGCGTCAGGTCGTCAACCACACCAACGTCGTCGCGGA
The DNA here is from genome assembly GCF_053591935.1 of Streptomyces sp. NPDC002851. Lineage (NCBI taxonomy): Bacteria > Bacillati > Actinomycetota > Actinomycetes > Kitasatosporales > Streptomycetaceae > Streptomyces > Streptomyces sp. NPDC002851. The sequence goes on from NZ_JBSFUT010000030.1 coordinate 61,760, forward strand.
CGACGTCAACGACACCGCGGCACCCGCCGCGGACGACGAGCCCGCGGGCGTCGTGACCACGGCCATCGCCGCGGTCGCCCCGCCGGCCCCGGCCGGTGCGGCGACGGCCACGGACTCCGCCGACGAGACCGCCGCCAGCATCCCGGCTCCCGCCGAGCCCCCCGCCTCCGAGTCCACGCGGACCGCGGGCGCGACCGCGGCCGTCTGAGACCTGAGACCTGAGATCTCCGAGACCGAAGAACACTGAAGGCTAAGGACGTAGAAAATGATCAGCATCGAGTGGGGTGCGCTCGGCTCCGTCTTCGGTGTCAGCCTGGTGGCGACCGTGGCCCTGGTGGGCCTGTTCACCCTGGGCATCGCCGGGCTCTCCAAGCAGGAGGCGGCCGCCTCCGAGGGCGGCTCCGCGCCGCTCGCGCGCACGGGTGCGTACCTCTGCTTCGCGCTGTGCACCGCCGCGGTGGCGTACGGCATTTACCTCATCGTCGTCTGACGATCCAGCTGTCACAGCGTCACCTTCCGCCCCGTGGGCGGGCCTTCACCGGCCCTCCGCGGGGCGGTTCGCTGTGGGGCTCGGCACACTCCTCCGTCGCAGGTCAACGACGAGTTGACGGGCGTTCGCGGGCGTGGTGGACTTCCGGAGCCAATACGGCGTGATGGAGAGGAAGCCGGTGCGAATCCGGCGCGGTCCCGCCACTGTCACCGGGGTTCGGTAGCACGCACAACGCACAGCCCGAGCCCGGGGAGCCAGGAACTCCCAACGCCGTTCACGTCGAACCAGGGCGCGGACCCTGAGTGAGGACACACATCGTCATGCGCGGCTGCCGCTCAGCTGTCTCCGGTACCTCCCGTACGGCCAGTACCCCCAGTACGTCCAGTACCTCCAGCACGGACTGAACTCGTGCGTGCCGATCGCGTCTTCGCGTACGGCGCCGCCGCCGGCCTCCTCGGCGACCTGCTCTTCGGCGATCCCCGCCGCGGGCACCCGGTCGCCGCGTTCGGCCGTGCCGCGGGCGCCGTCGAGCGTGTGCTCCGGCGTGACCACCGGGGTGCCGGTGCCCTGCACACCGCCGTGTGCGTGGGCGGCGCCGCCGGGGCCGCCGCGCTCGCCTCTTCTCTCGTACGCCGCTCCCCCGCCGCCTCCGTCACGCTGACGGCCGCCGCGACCTGGGCCGTGGTCGGCGGGACTTCGCTCGGACGCGAGGCGCGGGCCATCGGTGCCGCGCTCGACGCCGGGGATCTGGCGGGGGCCCGCGCGCGGTTGCCCCACTTGTGCGGCCGTGACCCGCAGGCCCTCGACGCGGACGGGATCGCCCGGGCCGTCGTCGAGTCCGTCGCCGAGAACACGTCCGATGCGGTTGTGGGGGCGTTGGTGTGGGGCGCCGTTGGGGGTATGCCCGGGCTGGTCGCCTTCCGGGCGGTGAACACGTTGGACGCGATGGTGGGGCACAAGTCGGTTCGGTACCGGCGGTTCGGGTGGGCCTCGGCTCGGCTCGACGACGTTGCGGGGTGGCCGGGGGCGCGGCTCACGGCTGTGCTTGCGGCGGTTGCCGGGGGTTCCCCGCGCGGCGCGCTGCGCGCGTGGCGTCGGGATGCGGGGCGGCATCCCAGCCCCAACGCCGGGCCCGTCGAGGCGGCGTTTGCCGGGGCGTTGGGCGTACGGCTCGGGGGGACGCTGTCGTACGGGGGGCGGGTGGAGCATCGGCCGGTGCTGAACGGCTCCGCCGGGCGGGAGGTCGAAGTGGCCGATGTGGAACGTGCCGTTCGGCTTTCGCGGCGGGTCAGTTGGCTTGCCCTGGGCGTGTCCGTACTCGCGCGGTCGGGGTGGGCGTCGACGAGACGGTGCCCTGAGCCGGGGGTTGTGCCCACCCTTCCCCAAGCTCTCAACTCCGTTCGAGCAGGGGAGACCCCACTCGCCCTGCGGAACGTATGCCCACAACGGTCAGAGCGGTCACAACGGAGGCGTACCCCATGAGTGGTGGACTGCTGATTGCCGGGACGACCTCCGATGCCGGGAAGAGTGTCGTCACCGCCGGGATCTGTCGGTGGCTGGCGCGCAAGGGCGTGGCCGTCGCGCCGTTCAAGGCGCAGAACATGTCGCTGAATTCGTTCGTGACCCGGGAAGGTGCCGAGATCGGGCGGGCCCAGGCCATGCAGGCGCAGGCCGCCGGGGTCGAGCCGACCGCGCTGATGAACCCCGTACTGCTCAAGCCCGGGAGCGACCGCAGCAGTCAGGTCGTGCTCATGGGCAGGCCCGTGGGCGAGATGAGTGCGCGCGGCTACCACGGCGGACGCCAAGAGGCGTTGCTCGGGACCGTGGTGGAGTGTCTTGACGAGCTTCGGGGCACGTATGACGCGGTGATTTGTGAAGGGGCCGGGAGCCCGGCCGAGATCAATCTGCGGCGTACCGACATCGTGAACATGGGGATCGCCCGGGCCTCCGGGTTCCCCGTCCTTGTCGTCGGCGACATCGATCGCGGTGGGGTCTTCGCTTCCTTCTTCGGGACCACCGCGCTGCTCTCCCGCGAGGACCAGTCGCTCGTCGCCGGGTATCTCGTCAACAAGTTCCGCGGCGATGTGTCCCTGCTCGAACCCGGGCTCGACATGCTGGAGCGGATCACCGGGCGGCGGACGTACGGTGTCCTGCCGTACGCGCACGGGCTCGGTATCGACGAGGAGGACGGGCTGCACGTGTCCCTGCGCGGGGCCGTGCGGGAGTCCGTCGTCGCGCCGCCGGTCGGCGAGGACGTGCTGCGCGTGGCCGTGTGCGCCGTGCCCCTCATGTCCAACTTCACCGATGTGGACGCGCTTGCCGCCGAGCCGGGCGTGGTCGTGCGGTTCGTCGACCGGGCCGAGGAGCTCGTCGACGCCGACCTCGTGGTGGTGCCCGGAACGCGCGGCACCGTCAAGGCACTTGCGTGGCTGCGCGAGCGCGGCCTCGCCGACGCCCTGGCCCGGCGCGCCGCCGAGGGGCGGCCGGTGCTCGGGATCTGCGGCGGGTTCCAGGTGCTCGGGGAGCACATCGAGGACGAGGTCGAGTCCCGCGCCGGGGCCGTGGACGCGCTCGGACTGCTGCCCGTGCGCGTACGGTTCGCGGCCGAGAAAACACTCGCCCGGCCCACCGGGCAGGCCCTGGGCGAGAACGTCGAGGGATACGAGATCCACCACGGCGTCGCCCACGTCACCGGCGGCGAGACGTTCATCTCCGATGACGAAGGACACCGCCTCGAGGGCTGCCGGGTCGGCCAGACCTGGGGCACCCACTGGCACGGCTCGCTGGAGTCCGATGGCTTCCGGCGGGCGTTTCTGCGGGAGGTGGCACGGGCCGCGGGACGGCGGTTCGTGCCCGCTCCCGACACGTCGTTCGGCGCGCTGCGCGAGGAGCAGCTCGACCGGCTCGGCGATCTGATCGAAGAACACGCGGACACCGACGCACTGTTGCGCCTCATCGAGACCGGGGCTCCGTCCGGTCTCCCGTTCATTGCTCCGGGGGCACCCTGATGACCGTTCTGCTTCTGTCCACCGCCGACACGGATCTGCTCGCGGCGCGGGCGTCCGGCGCGCCCTACCGGATCGGCAACCCGACCCGGGTCGACGTCACCGAGGAGCTGCCCGGGCTCATCGACGGCGCCGACCTGGCCGTGGTCCGGCTCCTCGGCGGCAAGCGCGCCTGGGAGGACGGGCTCGCCGCACTCAAGGCGTCCGGCGTCCCGACCGTGCTGCTCGGCGGCGAGGCCGTGCCCGACGCGGAGTTGATGGCCGAGTCGTCCGTGCCCGCCGGGGTCGTCGCCGAAGCACTGCGCTATCTCGTCGAGGGCGGGCCCGGAAACCTCGCCGAGCTGGAGGCGTTCCTCTCCGACACGGTGCTGCTCACCGGGCGCGGCTTCGCCGAGCCGCAGCAGATGCCCGGGTACGGCGTGCACGGCGAGCGGCCGGTGGTCGAGGGCCGGCCGACCGTGGGCGTGCTGTTCTACCGGGCGCACGAGCTGTCCGGGAACACCGCCTTCGTCGACACGCTCTGCGACGCGATCGAGGCGCACGGCGCCAACGCCCTTCCCGTGTACTGCGGTTCGCTGCGCGGCGCGGACCCCGCGCTGTACGAGCTGATCGGGCGGGCGGACGCGCTCGTCGCCACCGTGCTCGCGGCCGGGGGCGCGCACGCCTCCGACGCCAGCGCCGGAGGGGACGAGGAGGCATGGGACGTCGGCGCGCTCGCCGAGCTGAACATCCCGGTCCTGCAGGGGCTCTGCCTCACCTCGTCGCGCGGGGCCTGGGAGGAGTCGGACGCCGCCCTGACCCCCATGGACGCGGCGATGCAGGTCGCGATCCCCGAGTTCGACGGGCGTCTCATCACGGTGCCGTTCTCCTTCAAGGAGCAGGGCCCCGACGACGTACCCGTCTACAAGGCCGATCCGGAGCGGGCGTCGCGGGTCGCCGGAATCGCCGTGCGGCACGCCCGCCTGCGGCACAAGCCCAACGCCGAGAAGCGGCTCGGGATCGTGTTCACCGCGTACCCGACGAAGCACTCGCGGGTCGGCAATGCGGTCGGGCTCGACACCCCCGCCTCGGCGGTACGGGTGCTCGACGCGCTGCGCGAGGCCGGGTACGGCGTCAACGGCTACCCGGCGGGCGGCGACGAGCTGATCCACCGGCTGATCGAGGCCGGGGGCCACGACGTGGAGTGGCTGACCGAGGAGCAGTTGGCGGCCGCGCCCGCGCGGGTGCCGCTCGCGGACTACCGGGCCTGGTTCGAGAAGCTCGACCCGGAGCTGCGGGACGCGATGACCGAGGCGTGGGGCGAGCCGCCGGGTTCGCTGTACGTCGATGGCGAGGACATCGTGCTCGCCTCGCTGCAGTTCGGGAATGTCGTCGTGATGATCCAGCCGCCGCGCGGCTTCGGCGAGAACCCGATCGCGATCTACCACGACCCGGACATGCCGCCTTCTCACCACTACATGGCGGCGTACCGGTGGCTGGAGAACACTTTCGGTGCGGACGCCGTCGTGCACATGGGCAAGCACGGCACGATGGAGTGGCTGCCCGGCAAGGGACTTGGGCTGAGCGGCAGCTGTGCCCCGGACGCGGTCCTGGGCGATCTGCCGCTGATCTACCCCTTCATCGTCAACGACCCGGGCGAGGGCACGCAGGCCAAGCGGCGCGGGCACGCCACCGTCGTGGACCACCTGGTGCCGCCGATGGCCCGCGCGGACACGTACGGCGACCTGGCGAAGCTGGAGCAGCTCCTCGACGAGTACGCCCTCGTCTCCGACCTGGACCCGGCCAAGGCTCCGGCCGTGCGCGCCCAGATCTGGACCCTCGTCAAGGCCGCCGAGCTCCACCATGACCTGCACGTCGACGAGCAGCCGGACGACGAGGAGTTCGACGAGTTCGTGATGCACATCGACGGCTACCTGTGCGAGATCAAGGACGTGCAGATCCGCGACGGGCTGCACATTCTCGGCGGCGGCCCGGTGGGCGAGCCACGCGTGAACCTGGTGCTGGCCGTGCTGCGCGCCTCGCAGGTGTGGGGCGGCGCCGCGCACGCGCTGCCGGGCCTACGGGCCGCGCTCGCCGAACACTTCGGGCTCGACGAGAAGGAACTGCTCGCCGAGCCGGGTACGGCCGTGAAGGTGCCGGTCGAGCTGACCGACCTGGTCGAGGGGCCGTCCCGGACCGGGTCCGATGCGATCGACCTCCTGGAGCAGCTGTGCCGGAGGCTCGCGGAGGGCATGGAGGAGCGCGGCTGGGAGCTGGCGGCGGTGCGTCCGCTGGTACGGGACGTGGTGGGCGTCGAACTTCCGCCCGCCGTGGCCGTGTTGGGCTTCGCGTGCGAGGAGGTCGTGCCGCGGCTCGCCCGTACGACGGACGAGATCGGGCACATTCTGCGCGCCCTGGACGGCGGCTATGTTCCGGCGGGCCCGTCGGGCTCCCCCACGCGCGGCCTGGTGAATGTCCTGCCGACCGGGCGGAACTTCTATTCCGTCGACCCCAAGGCCATTCCCTCGCGGCTGAGCTGGGAGGTCGGGCAGGCGCTCGCGGACTCGCTCGTGGCGCGGTATCTGGCGGACACCGGGGAGTATCCGAAGTCGGTCGGCCTGACCGTGTGGGGCACCTCCGCCATGCGCACCCAGGGCGACGACATCGCGGAGATCCTGGCGCTGCTCGGCTGCCGCCCGGTGTGGGACGACGCCTCGCGGCGCGTCACCGGGTTCGAGATCGTGCCGCTGGAGGAACTGGGGCGGCCCCGGATCGATGTGACGGTGCGCATCTCCGGGTTCTTCCGGGACGCGTTCCCGCATGTGGTGGGGCTCATCGACGACGCGGTACGGGCGGTGGCCGAGCTCGACGAGCCGGGTGAGTCCAACTACGTACGGGCGCATGTGGACGAGGACGCAGCCCAGCACGGGGACCGGCGGCGCGCCACGGCACGGATCTTCGGATCCAAGCCGGGGGCTTATGGCGCTGGTCTGCTGCCCTTGATCGACGCCCGCAACTGGCGTTCCGACGCTGATCTCGCCGAGGTGTACGCGGTGTGGGGCGGCTACGCGTACGGGCGTGGGCTCGACGGGCGGGCCGCGCGCGGGGACATGGAGACGGCGTTCCGGCGGATCGCGGTCGCGGCGAAGAACGTCGATACGCGGGAACACGACCTGGTGGACGCCGACGACTACTTCCAGTACCACGGTGGCATGGTCGCCATGGTGCGGCATCTGACCGGGGCGTCCCCCGAGGCGTACGTCGGTGACTCCGCCTCACCGGAGCAGGTCAAGACGCGGACGCTCGGCGAGGAGACGCACCGCGTTTTCCGGGCCCGGGTGGTCAATCCGCGGTGGATGAGCGCGATGCGGCGGCATGGCTACAAGGGCGCGTTCGAGATGGCCGCGACCGTGGACTATCTGTTCGGGTACGACGCCACGGCGGGCGTGGTCGACGACTGGATGTACGAGAAGCTCAGCGCCGAGTACGTGTTCTCGCCGGAGAACCGGGAGTTCATGAAGAAGTCCAACCCGTGGGCTCTTCGGGGGATTACCGAGCGGCTGCTCGAGGCTGCGGATCGGGGGCTTTGGGCGGAGCCGGATGCGGAGACGCTGGAGCGGCTTCGGGCTCAGTATCTGGAGCTGGAAGGGGAGTTGGAGGGGGATGGCGAGTGAGGCGCTTTTTCTTCCCCGGTCCCGCCCCTTCCCGTAACTGGGGGCTCCGCCCCCGGACCCCCGCTCCTCAAACGCCGGAGGGGCTGACAACGGAGGTCATCCTGTGAGTGCCGCCCCCTACCCCTTCACCGCGATCGTCGGGCAGGACGACCTTCGGCTCGCGCTCGCATTGAATGCCGTGTCGCCCGCCGTCGGCGGTGTCCTCGTACGCGGTGAGAAAGGGACCGCGAAGTCCACTGCCGTGCGGGCGCTTTCGGCGCTGTTGCCTGCGGTTGATGTCGTTGCCGGGTGCCGGTTCTCGTGTGACCCGGCGGCGCCCGATCCGGCGTGCCCGGACGGGCCGCACGACGACGCCGGGCGCGGGCAACGGCCTTCCCGCATGGTCGAGTTGCCCGTCGGGGCGTCCGAGGACCGGCTTGTGGGGGCGCTCGACATCGAGCGGGCGCTCTCCGAGGGTGTGAAGGCGTTCGAGCCAGGGCTGCTCGCCGAGGCGCATCGCGGGATTCTGTACGTCGACGAGGTCAATCTGCTCCATGACCACTTGGTCGACCTGCTGCTCGACGCGGCCGCCATGGGTGCCTCGTACGTGGAGCGCGAGGGTGTGTCCGTGCGGCATGCCGCGCGTTTTCTGCTCGTCGGGACCATGAACCCCGAAGAGGGTGAACTGCGGCCGCAGTTGCTCGACCGGTTCGGGCTCACCGTCGAGGTCGCGGCCTCGCGGGAGCCGGATCAGCGCGTCGAGGTGGTACGGCGGCGGCTCGCGTACGACGACGCGCCCGAGGAGTTCGCGGGGCGCTGGGCCGAGGACGAGGCCGCGCTGCGGCAGCGGATCGTGGCCGCCCGCGCACTGCTGCCGAAGGTGCGGCTCGGGGACGGTGCGCTGCGGCAGATCGCCGCGACGTGCGCCGCGTTCGAGGTCGACGGGATGCGTGCCGACCTCGTGATGGCCCGTACCGCGACCGCCCTCGCCGCGTGGGCGGGGCGCGAGGACGTACTCGCCGAGGACGTACGGCAGGCCGCGCTGCTCGCGCTTCCGCACCGCAGGCGGCGCAACCCCTTCGACGCGCCCGGGCTCGACGAGGACAAACTCGACGAGACCCTGGAGGAGTTCGGCGGGTCCGACAGCCAGAGCGACCAGGGTGACCAGAGCGACCAGGGCGGGGACGACGACCCCGAGCCCGATCCGGACGGGCCCGGTGGGGGCGGGCAGCCGCCGCAGGACGGTGACGGCAACGACGGTGGTGGTCCGGACGTTCCGTCGCAGGGCGGTGCCGCCGAACGCGCCGAGGATGACTCGGCCGACGGGGCCTCGCAGACACCGGCCGGTGGTGGCGAGCAGGCGCCCGTCGGGGCCACCGAGCCGTTCCGCACGAAGCTGTTGAGCGTGCCCGGCACGGGTACCGGTGCCGCCGGGCGGCGGTCGCGGGCGCGCACCGAGCACGGGCGGACCACCGGTGCCGTGCGACCCCGAGGGGCCCTGACGAAGCTGCACCTGGCCGCCACCGTGCAGGCCGCCGCCCCGCACCAGCACGCGCGCGGCCGCAGCGGGCCCGGGCTCGTCGTGCGCCGCGACGACCTGCGGCAGGCCAACCGGGAGGGCCGCGAGGGCAACCTCGTCCTGTTCGTCGTGGACGCCTCCGGGTCGATGGCCGCACGGCAGCGGATGAGTGCCGTGAAGGGCGCGGTCCTGTCCCTGCTGCTCGACGCCTATCAGCGGCGCGACAAGGTGGGGCTCGTGACGTTCCGCGGCAAGGCCGCCGAGGTGGCGCTTCCGCCGACGTCGTCGGTGGACACGGCCGCGGCCCGCCTTGAGCGGCTGCCGACGGGTGGGCGTACGCCGCTGGCGGCCGGGCTGCTCAAGGCGCACGAGGTGCTGCGGGTCGAGCGCCTGCGCGACCCGTCGCGGCGCGCGCTGCTCGTCGTCGTCACGGACGGGCGCGCCACCGGCGGCCAGAAAGAAGGGGCGCGAAGCGCTTCCGCAGAAGGGCGGGGGTGGGAGACGGGCGGGGCGGTGGCGCTCGCCTCGCGGGCCGCGCGGCTGCACGCCGCCGAGGGCACCGCGGCCGTCGTCGTCGACTGCGAGTCGGGGGCCGTACGCCTCGGTCTCGCCGGACAGTTGGCCGCCGACCTCGGTGCCACCGCCGTCACGCTCGACGAGCTGCGCGCCGACGCGATCGCCGGGCTCGTGAAGGACGTGCGAGAAGGCGTACGAGAAAGCGCACGCGAAGGCCGGTACAGCAGCCACCACAACAGGAGGATCGCCTGATGCCCCAGGGACAGCCCGCCGTCGTCCCGGACGACGGCCTCACCACCCGGCAGCGACGCAACCGGCCGCTCGTCGTCGTGCACACCGGCGTCGGCAAGGGCAAGTCGACGGCCGCGTTCGGGCTCGCGCTGCGCGCCTGGAACCAGGGGTGGCCGATCGGGGTGTTCCAGTTCGTCAAGTCCGCGAAGTGGAAGGTCGGCGAGGAGCGTGCGCTGCGCGTGCTCGGCGACTCGGGCGAGGGCGGCTCGGTGGCCTGGCACAAGATGGGCGAGGGGTGGTCCTGGATTCAGCGGGACGGACAGGATGACAACGCGACCAACGAGGCGAAGGCCCGGGAGGGCTGGGAGCAGGTCAAGCGGGACCTGGCCGCGGAGACGTACCGCCTGTACGTCCTGGATGAGTTCGCGTACCCGATGCACTGGGGCTGGGTGGACACCGACGAGGTCGTGTCGGTGCTCCGCGACCGGCCCGGGCAGCAGCATGTGGTGATCACCGGGCGGAACGCGCCCGCGGGTCTGGTCGACTTCGCCGACCTCGTCACCGACATGTCGAAGGTCAAGCACCCCATGGACGCGGGGCAGAAGGGGCAACGGGGCATCGAGTGGTGACGACCGTGCCCTCAGTCCCTCGTCTCGTCGTGGCCGCGCCGTCGTCCGACAGCGGCAAGACGACCGTCGCGACCGGCCTCATGGCGGCCTTCGCCGAGGCCGGGCTCGCCGTGTCCCCGCACAAGGTGGGCCCCGACTACATCGACCCCGGCTACCACGCGCTGGCGTGCGGGCGGCCGGGGCGGAACCTCGACGCGTATCTGTGCGGTACGGAGCTGATCGCGCCGCTGTTCGCGCACGGGGCGGCGGGGTGTGACCTCGCCGTGGTCGAGGGCGTCATGGGGTTGTACGACGGGGCCTCGGGGCAGGGGGAGTTGGCCTCCACGGCGCAGGTGGCGAAGCTGCTGCGGGCGCCGGTGGTGCTCGTGGTCGACGCGTCGTCGCAGTCGCGGTCGGTGGCGGCCCTGGTGCACGGCTTCGCGTCCTGGGATCCGGAGGTACGGATCGCGGGCGTGATCCTGAACAAGGTGGGCTCCGAGCGGCACGAGGAGCTGTTGCGGGAGGCGCTCGACGGGTCCGGGGTGCCGGTGCTCGGTGCGTTGCGGCGCGAGCGTCAAGTGCGGGCGCCGTCGCGGCACTTGGGGCTGGTGCCGGTGGCGGAGCGGCGGGCGGAGGCGGTGGCCTCGGTGCGGGCGTTGGCTGCGCAGGTGCGCTCGGGGTGCGACCTTGAGGCTCTGCTCGCGCTGGCGCGGAGTGCGCCGGAGCTTTCGGGTGCGGCTTGGGACCCTGCGGGGGTTCCTTTCCCCAGCCCCGCCCCTTCCCGACAGTTTCGATATGCGGCTAACGCCGCGTGGGGGGCTCCGCCCCCGGACCCCGCTCCTCAAACGCCGGAGGGGCTGGATATTCGGGGCTCGGGGTTGGACTCTCAGCCCGTCGTCGCCCTCGCCTCCGGCCCCGCGTTCACCTTCTCCTACGCCGAGCACGAGGAGCTGCTCACCGCCGCAGGCGCGGACGTCGTACGGTTCGACCCGTTGCGGGACGAGGAACTGCCGGACGGCACCGCCGGGATCGTGATCGGCGGCGGGTTCCCCGAGGTCTACGCGCCGGAGCTGTCCGCCAACGAGCCGCTGCGTAAGGCCGTCGCCGAGCTCGCCCGGTCCGGCGCGCCCGTGGCCGCCGAGTGTGCCGGGCTGCTCTACCTCGCCCGTTCCCTGGACGGACAGCCCATGTGCGGCGTGCTCGACGCCGAGGCCCGCATGGACGAGCGGCTGACTCTCGGGTACCGGGAAGCCGTCGCCGTCTCCGACAGTGTGCTCGCTCAGGCAGGCACCCGGACACGAGGGCACGAGTTCCACCGCACCGTGCTCGAACCGGCTGCGGGCCCGGAACCCGCCTGGGGGCTGCACCAGCCGCACAGGCGAACAGAAGGTTTTGTCCAGCAGGGCGTGCACGCGAGCTATCTGCACACGCACTGGGCGGCGACGCCCGGCATGGCCCGACGGTTCGTTGAAAGGTGCGCGCGATGAGCGACAGCAGGAGCGACAGCAGGCTGATCGGGGTCGGCGTGGGGCCCGGCGACCCCGAGTTGGTGACCGTGAAGGGGGTCAACGCCCTGCGCGCGGCCGACCTCGTCGTCGTACCGGTCATGGCTGCGTCTGATGGAACAGATGTGGGCGAGCCCGGCCGCGCCGAGGCGACCGTGCTGCACTACGTGCCTGAGGACAAGGTCGTACGGGTCGTCTTCGCGCTCAACGAGCGGACCGACCGGGAGCGGCGCGAGGCCGCCTGGGACGCGGCCGGGGAGCGCGTCGCCGAGCTCCTTCGCGGCCACCGTGCCGTCGCGTTCGCGACCATCGGCGACCCCAATGTGTACTCGACGTTCACGTATCTCGCGCAGACCATCGCGGAGTTGGTGCCCGGCACGGTCGTCGAGACGGTGCCCGGGATCACCGCCATGCAGGATCTCGCCGCACGCAGCGGTGCCGTGCTCACCGAGGGCACCGAGCCGCTGACGCTCGTCCCGGTGACGGCGGGCGCGGCCGTGCTCAAGGAGGCGCTCGACGGGCCCGGCACGGTCGTGGCGTACAAGTTCGGGCGGCTCGCGCACGAAGTGGCCATCGCACTGCGGGAGTCGGGGCGCACCGAGGGCGCGGTGTGGGGCTCGGCGCTCGGGCTTCCCGAGGAGTCGATCCGTCCCGCGGACGAGTTGGAGCAGGGTCCACTGCCGTATCTGTCGACGCTGATCGCACCCGCGCGGCGGGACGGCGGCCGCGGGGGCAAGTTGTGACCGCGCCGCCCCCGGCGCCTTCAGTGCGCCTCGCCCACCACCAGCCAGATGAAGGCCACCCCGGCCGTCGTGCACAGCAGCGTGGAGCACGCCGGGTGGCCGTGGTGTGCCTCCGGCAGGATCTCCGCGGCCGCGAGGTAGAGCAGTACGCCGCCGAAAAGGCCGAGATAGCCGCCGAGAAGGCCCTCGGGCAGGGTGACCAGGAGGGTGGCGGCGGCCCCGGCGACCGGGGCGGCCGCGGTGGCGAACAGCATGGTGAGCGCTTTGCCGCGGCCGTTCCCGTACAGGCTGGTGATCGTGTACGTGTTGAAGCCGTCGGCGAAGTCGTGCGCGATGACCGCGAGGGCGACCGTCAGGCCCATCGCGCCGCCCGCCTGGAAGGCCGCGCCGATCGCGAGGCCGTCCATCAGGCTGTGCACGATCATCGCCGCGGCCACCGTCAGCCCCACCTCCGGCACTCTCTCGTCGGTGCCGGGCCCGGCCTGGCGGGCCCGCCGTACCGCGAGGAGCCGCGCCACGATGTGCGCCGCGAGGAAGCCGGCGACGAACAGGAGCAGTGCCCGCGGCACCCCGTACACGTCGTGACCGGCCGCCGCCTCGATCGCCTCGGGCAGCAGGTCGAGGCCGACGACGCCGAGCATCAGGCCGCCCGCGAAGCCGAGTACGAGGTGGCGGCGGTCGGTGACGCGTCGCGCCGCCCAGCCGCCGGTGAGCGTCATCAGGAACGCGCCGAGCGCGACGAAAACCGCCATGCGCTCTTGCTAGCCCATGGCTCGGGGCGATGCACTTGCGCGTCGCCGCCGTTGCCCCCGTTGCCGTAAGCCCCCACCGAAGTGTTGTTGTACGACCCGAGAGGACCCCGACCCATGGCCGATGCCCCTGCCGACGCCACGCAAGGCAGCGAGAACGGCGACGTGACCGGCAAGGTGACCTTCGTCGGCGCCGGGCCCGGCGCCGCCGATCTGCTGACCTTCCGTGCCGCCCGCGCCATCGCCGAGGCCGATGTCGTCATCTGGGCCGCCAGCCTGGTGCAGGCCGAGGTCCTTGAGCACGCGCGCGACGGCGCCGAGATCCTCGACTCGGCGACCATGTCCCTGGAAGACGTCGTCGCCGTGTACGAGCGCGCGCACCGGGACGGCCTGCGCGTGGCCCGGATCCACTCCGGCGACCCGGCGCTGTGGGGCGGCACCCAGGAGCAGGTCGACCGGTGCCACGCGCTCGGGGTCGAGGTGGAGATCGTGCCGGGCGTGTCCGCGTTCTCGGCGGTCGCGGCGCTCGCGCAGCGGGAGTTGACGATCCCGGAGGTCGCGCAGTCCGTGATCCTGACCCGGCTCGGTGGCGGCAAGACACCGATGCCGCCGGGCGAGGAGGTGCGCGAGTTCGCCAAGCACGGCACCACGATGGCGCTGTTCCTGTCCGCGGCCCGGTCCGGGCAGCTGGTCCGTGAGCTTCTCGAGGGCGGCTATCCGACGTCGACGCCGGTCGTGATCGCGTACCAGGCGACCTGGCCGGAGGAGCTCCTTGTGCACTGCACGGTCGGGACGCTTGAGGAGACCGTCAAGGAACACAAGCTCTGGAAGCACACCCTGTTCCTGGTCGGCCCGGCCCTGTCGGCCTCCGGCACCCGCTCGCACCTGTACCACCCGGGGCACTTCCACGGGTACCGCAAGGCCGATCCTCAGGCCCGGCGCGAACTGCGCGCGGAACGCTCCCGAGGTGGCACGGCGTGATCAGCGTCATCGGTACGGGGACGGGCGCGCCGCCCGACGCGGCCTCGCTGCGGAAGCTGGACGCGGCCACGCTGGTGGTGGGCGGGCGGCGGCATCTGGACGCCGCGGCCGAACTGTCCACGCGGGTGCGGCAGGTCGAGCAGGTGATCCTCGGGCCGCTCGCACCCGCCCTCGACACGATCGAGAAGCATCTGGCCGAGGACGGCCGGGCAGGCGACTTTCCGCATGTGGTCGTGCTCGCCTCCGGTGACCCCGGGTTCTTCGGGATCGTACGGGTGCTCGCGGAGCGTTTCGGAGCGGAAGCTCTGGAGGTACGGCCGGGGGTGTCGTCGGTGGCGACGGCGTTCGCGCGGGCCGGGCTTCCGTGGGACGACGCGGCCGTGGTCAGCGCCCACGGCCGGGATCTGCGGACCGCCGTCAACGTGTGCCGCGCCCACCCCAAGGTGGCCGTGCTCACCGGCCCCGGCGCGGGCCCCGCCGAGCTCGGCGCCGAACTGGTGCACCGGGCCGCGCACCGCACCCTCGTCGTCGCCACCGCGCTCGGCGACCCGGAGGCGGAGCGGATCGAGCGGGTCGGCGCCGCCGAGGCCGCGCACCGCGACTGGGGCAGCGCCGTGAGTGTGGTGCTCTGCCTGGACGAGTCCCGGGCGCTCTCGCCGGTGCGCACGATCGCCGGTCCGGGGACCGGTCCGGCGGAATGGGCCCTGGACGAGGGCGAGTTCGCCCACCGCGACTCCATGATCACCAAGTTCGAGGTACGGGCGCTCGCGCTCGCGAAGATGGGGCCGCGCCTCGGTGACCTGATCTGGGACGTGGGCGCCGGGTGCGGCTCGGTCGCGGTGGAGTGCGCCCGGTTCGGCGCGGCCGCGGTCGCCGTGGAGAAGACCGCCGACGGGATCGAACGGATCCGGGCGAACGCGATGGCCCACGGGGTCGACGTACGGCCCGTGCACGGGGCCGCGCCGACGGTCCTGTCCCATCTCGCGGACCCGGACGCGGTGTTCATCGGCGGTGGGGGGCGCGAGCTGCCCGACATCGTGAAGGCCTGCGCACGGCGGACCCGGCGCACGGTGGTCGTCGCCCTGGCCGCGCTCGACCGGGTGCCGCAGGTGCGGGCGGCGCTCGCGGAGTCCGGTTACGACTGCGACGGCGTCCTGCTCCAGTCCTCGCGGCTCGCGCCGCTGCCGGGGGACGTGACGCGGCTCGCCGCGACGAATCCCGTGTTTCTGCTGTGGGGGGACCGGTCCCCCGTGGCCCCCTCGTCCACTACCCCAACTTCCCCGAATGAAGGAGCAGTTCAGTGATCGGCCTGATTTCCGCCACGGCGGCGGGGGCGCGTGCGCGTGCCCGGCTCGAGGAGGCGTGGCCCTCTCGGGTCCGGGTGTACGACGGCCCGGTGGGCGACGCCGTGCGGCGGGCCTTCGGGGAGTGCGAGCAGGTGGTGTGCTTCCTCGCGACGGGTGCCGTCGTACGGCTCGTCGCGCCGCTGCTCGGGGACAAGGCGTCCGACCCCGGGGTGGTCTGCGTCGACGAGGCTTCGCGGTTCGCGGTGGCGCTGCTCGGCGGGCACGAAGGTGGCGCGAACGCGCTGGCCGTCGAGGTTGCCGAGGTGCTCGGCGGGCAGGCGGTGGTCACGACCGCGACCGACTCCGTCGGGGTTCCGGGGTTGGACACCCTGGGCCTGCCCGTGGAGGGGGATGTTGCCGGGGTTTCCCGGGCCCTGCTCGACGGCGTCGAGGTGGCTCTGCACATGGACGTGCCGTATCCGTTGCCCGCCTTGCCGTCGAACGTTCGGTGCCCTGAGCCGGGGGTTGTGCCCACCCGTGCCGCCCTGCGGCACGACTGCCCACAACAGTCAGCAGCACAGCGACCGCACGCGGAGGAGCCGGAGCAGCAGGGACAGCCGGTGATCCGGGTCAGCGACTTGGCGCTCTCCCCCGGCAACAGCGAAGTCGTCCTCCGCCCCCCGTCCCTCGTCATCGGCGTAGGCGCCAGCAAGGGCGCCCCCGTGGACGAGGTGCTCGGGCTCGTACGCGACGCGCTCGCCGACGCCGGGCTCTCCCCCGCCTCCATCTGCGAGCTCGCCACCGTCGACGCCAAGGCCGACGAGGCCGGGATCGTCGGGGCCGCCGAGGCGCTCGGGGTGCCGCTCGTGACCTATGGCGCCGAGGAGTTGGCGGGCGTCGACGTGCCGAATCCGTCGGAAGCGCCGCGCGAGGCCGTCGGTACGCCCTCCGTGGCCGAGGCCGCCGCGCTCGTACGGGGCGGGGAACTGGTCGTACCCAAGCGGAAGTCGGCGCCGGAGGGGCGCGCCGCGATGGCGACCTGTGCCGTGGTGCGGCGGGGGCCGCGGGGGCGGCTTGCCGTGGTGGGCCTTGGACCCGGTGCGCGGGATCTGGTGACGCCGCGGGCGAAGGAAGAGCTGCGGCGGGCCTCCGTACTCGTCGGGCTCGATCAGTACGTGGACCAGATCCGGGATCTGCTGCGGCCCGGCACCAAGGTCCTGGAGTCGGGGCTCGGGGCCGAGGAGGAGCGGGCTCGTACCGCCGTCGAGGAGGCCCGGAAGGGGCAGGCCGTCGCCCTCATCGGGAGCGGTGACGCGGGTGTTTACGCCATGGCTTCGCCCGCGCTCGCCGAGGCGAGCGACGACATCGACGTGGTCGGGGTGCCGGGCGTGACCGCCGCGCTCGCGGCCGGGGCGATCCTCGGGGCGCCACTCGGTCACGACCACGTGTCGATCAGCCTCTCCGACCTGCACACGCCGTGGGAGGTGATCGAGCGCCGGGTCCGGGCGGCCGCCGCATCGGACCTCGTGGTCACGTTCTACAATCCGCGTTCGCGCGGCCGGGACTGGCAGCTGCCCAAGGCGCTCGGCATCCTCGCCGAGCACCGGACGCCGCACACCCCGGTCGGTGTGGTGCGCAACGCCTCGCGCGTGGACGAGAGTGCGCGCCTGACGACCCTCGGCACGCTCGACCCGGCGACCGTCGACATGATGACCGTCGTCACCGTCGGCAACACCGCGACCCGCGAGATCGCGGGCCGTATGGTCACGCCGCGCGGCTACCGCTGGCAGGACGGCACGAACGGGACGAACGGGACGAGAGGAGCCGATCAGTGACGACGCGGATCGTCCATCCCATAGAGCAGGAGTCGTTCCGGCGCCTTCGGGCCCGGCTCGACACCGCGCACTTCCCGCCGCTGACCCGGGCGGTGGTCGAGCGGGTCATCCACTCGGCGGCCGACCTGGAGTACGCCACCGACCTCGTGACCGACGAGGACGCGCTCGTACGGGCGCACAAGGCGCTGCACGCGGGCGCGCCGGTCGTCGTGGACGTCGAGATGGTGGCCGCGGGCATCACCCGGCGCGAGACCGTGTGCCGCCTGGCCGACGCCAGGTCGGGTCCGGATCTGACGCGTTCGGCGCACGCGATGCGGCTCGCGTACGAGCAGGTCGGGCCCGGCGCGCTGTGGGTGATCGGCTGCGCGCCGACCGCCCTGGAGGAGCTGCTCACGCTGGACGCCGCGCCCGCGCTGGTGATCGGCCTGCCGGTGGGCTTCGTCGGCGCCGCCGAGAGCAAGGCGGCGTTGCGCGAGAGCGGGCTTCCCGCCGTCAGCAATGTGTCCGAGAAGGGCGGCAGCGCGGTCGCGGCCGCGGCCCTCAACGCCCTTCTGTACCACGACACTTCCGACCCCTTGTACTACCCCGACCACGCCGGACACCCCGGCCACCCCGGCCACCCGACTTCCGAGGAGAAACTGTGACCACCCCTCCGGCCCTGCTGATCGCGGGCCATGGCACCCGGGACGACGCAGGCGCCGAGGCCTTCCGCGACTTCGTGCGCGAGCTGGGCCGGCGCCACCCCGAACTGCCCGTCGCCGGCGGCTTCATCGAGCTGTCGCCGCCACCGCTCGGCGAGGCGGTCACGGAGCTCGTGGAGCGGGGCGTGACCCGGTTCGCGGCCGTGCCGCTGATGCTGGTCTCCGCCGGGCACGCCAAGGGCGACATTCCGGCGGCCCTCGCGCGCGAGAAGGAGCGGCACCCCGGTGTTTCGTACACCTACGGCCGTCCGCTCGGCCCGCACCCGGAGCTCCTGAAGGTCCTTGAGCGGCGGCTCGACGACGCGCTCAGCGCCGTCGACGGACCGAACCGCTCCCCCGAGGACCGTGCCGATGTGACCGTGCTGCTCGTGGGCCGGGGCTCGACGGATCCGGACGCGAACGCCGAGGTCCACAAGGCGGCCCGGCTGCTGTGGGAGGGCCGCGGGTACGCGGGCGTGGAGACGGCGTTCGTGTCGCTCGCCGCGCCGGATGTGCCGAGCGGGCTCGACCGGTGCGCGAAGCTCGGCGCGAAGCGGATCGTGGTCCTGCCGTACTTCCTGTTCACCGGCATCCTGCCGGACCGGGTGAAGCAGCAGACCGCGGGCTGGGCGGCCGCGCACCCGGACATCGAGGTGCGCTCGGCCGAGGTCATCGGCCCGGAGCCGGAGTTGCTCGACCTGGTGATGGAGCGCTACCGCGAGGCCGTCAAGGGCGATCTGCGGATGAACTGCGACTCGTGCGTGTACCGGATCGCGCTGCCCGGCTTCGAGGACAAGGTGGGCCTGCCGCAGCAGCCGCACTTCCACCCGGACGACGACGGCCACCACCACGGCCACGGACATGGCCACAGTCACGGCCACCACCACGGCGACCATGCCCACGCCCGCTGAGACGGAAGCCGAGACGGGAGCCGCGCACGACCTGCGTCATCACGGTGACGCGGAGGTGCGGGGGGCCTTTGGCGCGGGCCTGATCGATCTCGCGGTCAATGTGCGGGCCGATACGCCGCCCGCCTGGCTGCGGGAGCGCATCGCCGGATCGCTCACCTCCCTCGCCGCGTACCCCGACGGGACGGCGGCGCGGGAGGCGGTGGCCCGGCGGCACGGCGTCGCGCCGGAGCGGGTGCTGCTCACGGCCGGGGCGGCGGAGGCGTTCGTGCTGCTCGCGCGTGCGCTGCCGGTACGCCGTGCGGTGGTGGTGCACCCGCAGTTCACGGAGCCGGAGGCGGCGCTGCGGGACGCGGGGCACACCGTGGAGCGGGTGCTCCTTCGCGCGGCGGACGGCTTCCGGCTCGATCCGGCGGCGGTGCCCGAGGACGCGGACCTGGTGGTGCTCGGCAACCCGACCAACCCCACCTCGGTCCTGCACCCCGCGGCACTCATCGCTCAACTGGCCCGCCCCGGGCGCACGTTGGTCGTCGACGAGGCCTTCATGGACGCGGTGCCCGGCGAGCGCGAGGCCCTCGCGGGCCGCACGGACCTGCCCGGCCTGGTGGTGCTTCGCAGCCTCACCAAGACGTGGGGCCTCGCGGGGCTCCGTATCGGCTACGTACTCGCCGCACCGGAGACGATCGCGGCCTTGGAGCGCGCACAGCCGCTGTGGCCGGTCTCGACGCCCGCGCTGTGCGCGGCGGAGGCGTGCATGACGCCGGACGCACTCGCGGAGGCGGAGGCGGCGGCGGTGCGGATCGCGGCGGACCGGGAGCATCTGCTCGCGGGCCTCGCGGAGTTCGAGGGGGTGCGGGCGGTGCCGGGGGCACAGGGCCCGTTCGTCCTGATCCGTCTCGACGGTGCGGACGAGGTGCGGGAGCGGCTGCGGTCGCTCGGCTTCGCGGCCCGGCGCGGCGATACGTTCCCGGGGCTCGGCCCGCAGTGGCTGCGGCTCGCGGTACGGGGCCGGGGGACCACGGGGCGGTTCCTGGGGGCGCTGCGGCGGGCGTTGGGCCTGGCGGGGGCGGTGGACGGCTCGTCCGCCTACGCTGACCGGGCCTCCCGCTCCGCCCCGTAGTCGACCGCGCCCGCGAGCGCCTCGGCCCGTAGCGCCCCCACCGCCGCACCGATCGCCGTCACGCAGTACCGGTCCACGCCGCAGGCGAGAAGGGCCGCCACCAGGTGGCCGACGAGGAGGTCGAAGGCGTACGCCGGGACGCCGAGCAGCTGGTGGGCCGGGTGCAGGGTGTGCCCGGGGTACGGGGCGGGGGCGCCGACGGCCCGGGCGACGAAGGCCCGCTGGTGCTCCAGGAGCACCAGCGGGTCGGCAGCGGGGTCGGCGGCCGCGAAGTGGGCCGCCAGGTCGGTCAACGCGTCGTCGGACCGGACGCGTTCGGAGAACTCGTCCGCGACCCGGGCCACGGTGGCCGCCCCGCCGATGCGCTCGTAGAGCGTCTGCGTCGACTGGTCCATGACAGCCGACGGTAATTCCGGAAGGCTCCATTCAGAACACGTGTTCAGAACATCTGTCCGAAAGCCTCACAGGAACGACCTGGCGGGGCCCCTCGCCGGGTGACGCCCACGTGCCCGGCCGTCAGGAGGCGCTGCGGCGCCGAGCGAGGTACAGCGCGCCGCCGCCGAGGGCGACCAGGGCCACGGCGCCGCCCGCCAGGTACGGCGTCGCGGAGCTGCCGCCGGTCTCGGCGAGGTCGTCGCCGCCACCCTGGGGCTTCTCGCCGCCCGCGGAGTCATCGCCGTCCCCGGGCGCCTCGGGCTTGTCGCCAGGCTCCGAGGGGTCGGGCGCGGGCTCCTTCGCCGCCGTCGGGGCCTCGCAGGTCGCGTTCGCGAGTGTGACGGTGCCCTTGACCTCGGCGACGTTCAGCTTCAACGGGTCGACCGCGACCTTGAGTTCGAGCGCGGACGCGGCCGCCGTGCGCGAGGTCCGGTGCGTCTTGGAGAGCGCGAGCGTGACCGTACCGACGTCGGGGACCTCGACCTTGGTCGTGCCGCGCGCGGAGAGCGAGGTCTTCTTGCCGAGGACGCTCACGTCGCCGAGCACATTGGACTCCGCCACGGGCCGCTCCCCCGCCGCGCACACCGCCTTGGACGTGACCTTCTGGAGCTCGACGAGCGGCACGGCGGGCAGGCCCGGCAGGTGCACCTTGGCGTTGGCGAGGTTGGTGTAGCCCTCGCCCTTGTGCTGGTCGGCGGTGGCCTTCGCGGTGGCGACCTCGGCGTGCAGCATGCTGAACGGGCGGCCCTGGTCGACCCCGTCGACGTCGACGGTGAGCGCGGTCTTCTCCTTGGTGCTGCCGTCGCCCTTGTCGTCCTGGGTGTGCATCTCCGGGGCGTGCACCTCGTTCAGGGTGGTCGTGAGGGGCACGTCGACGGTCTTGTCGAGCAGGGAGACGTCCAGGTCGGCGCGGAGCACGGCCGCGCTCGCCCGGCCGTCCTGGCCGGGAGCGTCATCGGTGGCGTGGGCGGGCACGGCCGCCCCGGCCCCGGCGAGGACGGCCGCGGCCGCGACGGCGGCCGGGCGCCGCATGGGCATACGGAAGGGGTTGCTGTTCACAGTGGTGGGACTCCCACGGGAAGAGGGTTCGGGACAGCAGAGGACGTCCGTGTCGCGCACGGGGACACGCAGCGGCACCGACGACCTCGGCCCTCGCATCCTTGCGCACTATGGGTGAACCACTATCCACCTGGGGGTACTTCACTCCAACGTGTGGTTTCCGGCCACGTGTTCGGCTCTCTCGGCACAGGCGTTCCCCAGCGTTCCCTCAAGTCACCCACGTCACCGAGCCCTGCAGGGGCGGGAGTTGACGTATCCGCTTGAGCGGCAGCTCATAACGAGCCACTGGCCCGTCACGTCACGGCAGCGTCAACTCCGTGCGCCCCCAGTCGCGTTCGCACGCCCCACACAAACTCTGCACGCCGCCCACAGAGCCCGCACGCCGTCAGCTCACAACCAGCCCGTTGACCACCACGCGCCGCGGCGCGGCGAGCACCCGCACGTCCGCGCGCGGGTCGGACTCGTACACCACGAGGTCCGCGGGCGCCCCCTCCTCCAGGCCGGGCCGCCCGAGCCACTGCCGGGCGCCCCACGTGGTGGCGGAGAGCGCCTCGAGCGGCGGGATGCCCGCCGTGGTGAGCTCGGCGACCTCCGCGGCGGCCAGGCCGTGCGGCAGGCTGCCGCCCGCGTCCGTGCCGACGAAGACCGGGATCCCGGCGTCGTAGGCGGAGCGGACGGTGTCGTACCGGCGCTCGTACAGGCGGCGCATGTGGTCGGCCCAGATCGGGAACTTCTTCTCGCCGCCTTCGGCGAGCCGGGGGAAGGTCGCGATGTTCACCAGGGTCGGCACGATGGCGACGCCGCGCTCGGCGAAGAGCGGAATGGTGTCCTCGGTGAGGCCGGTGGCGTGCTCGATGCAGTCGATGCCCGCCTCGACCAGGTCGCGCAGCGAGTCCTCGGCGAAGCAGTGTGCGGTGACGCGGGCGCCGAGCCGGTGCGCCTCCGCGATCGCCGCCTCGACCTCGGCCCGGGGCCACAGGGCGCCCAGGTCGCCGGTGGAGCGGTCGATCCAGTCGCCGACCAGCTTGACCCAGCCGTCGCCGCGCCGGGCCTCCTGCGCCACGTACGCGACGAGTTCCTCGGGCTCGATCTCGTGCGCGTAGTTGCGGATGTAGCGCTTGGGGCGGGCGATGTGCCGACCCGCGCGGATGATCTTCGGCAGGTCGTCGCGGTCGTCGATCCAGCGGGTGTCGGAGGGCGAGCCCGCGTCGCGGAGCAGCAGCGCGCCGATCTCGCGGTCGGTGAGGGCCTGCTTCTCGGCCACGTCGGCCGGGACCGCGCCGTGTGCGTCGAGCCCGACGTGGCAGTGCGCGTCGACCAGGCCGGGCAGCGCCCAGCCCTCGACGGTACGGACGTCGCGGGCGCCGGAGGGCGGGGTGAAGGTCACCCTGCCGCCGACGACCCACAGTTCGTCGCGTACGTCCTCGGGCCCGACGAGCACCCGCCCCTTCACCCTGAGCACCGCGTTCTCGCTACCGGAAACCATGACAGCAGCTTAGGAGGGCCCTCGGTACGCTCGAACGGGCAGCCTGCTCGTACCCCTTGAGCGAAGAGCCTGCCCGTACCCCTCGAGCGAAGAGAGAGCACCGCCGTGACCCACCCCTTTCTGGACCTGGCCCCGCTGAGCGCCGCGCGGTTCGCCGCGATCGAGCGGAGGGTGGCGCGGCTGCTCGGCACCGAGCAGGACGTCGTGATCATGCAGGGCGAGGCGCTGCTTCCGCTGGAGGCGTGCATCCGCTCGGGCGCCCGGCCCGGTTCGACGGCGCTGAACGTGATCACCGGTCCGTACGGGCAGACCTTCGGGAACTGGCTGCGGGACTGCGGGGCGACGGTGATCGATCTGGCGGTGCCGTTCCACACGGCGGTCACGGCGCGGCAGGTGCGGGAGGCGCTCGCCGAGCACCCGGAGATCGACTTCGTCTCGCTGGTGCACGCGGAGGCGGCGACCGGCAACACGAACCCGGTCGCGGAGATCGGCGAGGTGGTCCGGGAGCACGG
Source organism: Streptomyces sp. NPDC002851 (assembly GCF_053591935.1). Lineage (NCBI taxonomy): Bacteria > Bacillati > Actinomycetota > Actinomycetes > Kitasatosporales > Streptomycetaceae > Streptomyces > Streptomyces sp. NPDC002851. Next base: position 85,060 of record NZ_JBSFUT010000030.1, read on the forward strand.
CGCCCTGTTCATGCTGGACGCGGTCGCCTCGGTGGGCGCGGAGCCGCTGCTCGTGGACGCGTGGGGCGTGGATCTGTGCGTGATCGGCGGGCAGAAGGCGATGGGCGGCCCGGCCGGGGTGTCGGCGGCCTCGGTGAGCGAGCGCGCCTGGCAGCGGTTCCAGGCCAATGAGCGGGCGCCGCGGCGCTCGTATCTGTCGCTGCTCGACTGGAAGGAGCGGTGGATCGACGGCGGCCGCAAGGCGCTCCCGCACGCTCCGGCGCAGCTGGAGATGCTCGCCCTCGAGGCGTGTGTGGAGCGGATCGAGGCGGAGGGCCTGGACGCGGTGATGGCGCGGCACGCGACGGCCGCGGCGGCGACCCGGGCGGGCGCGCAGGCGCTCGGCGGTGGCCTGGAGCCGTATGTGTACGAGGCGCGGGACGCGGCGCCGGTGGCGACGACGCTGCGCGCTCCGGCCGGGGTGCACGCGGCCGAGCTCGTGCGGAAGGCCCTCGCGGCGGATCCGGAGCTGCCACTGGTGGCGGGCGCCGGTGAGCTGGCCAAGGAGATGATCCGGGTCAATCACTACGGCGCGGACGCGACCCGGGGCGTGGTGCACGCGAGCCTCGCGGCCCTTGCCGACGCGCTCGCCGGGTCCGGGATCGCGGTGGACCTGCTTGCGGCCCGGCGGGCGGTGGCGGCCGCCTGGAGTTCTCGCCTGCCCACAAATTAATGGCGTATACCGAATTCACAGATACGGGAAGCTGCTTTTCCTGGGTTTACCAGAGCAGCTTCCCGTATTCTTCTGCCCGCTCTCCTCATAGCTAAACACAAAGATTTCGCTAGCGCCAAACCTCGTGATTCGGACACATCTCGCGGGAGTTACAGCCTTGTGACCGACGCCACAAGACGTCCGCTTCGCCCGAAAAATTCCGGACAGACCTGCACATTCTACCGCGGACTCACGCGAGCGCGCACGCCCGCGCGATAACACAACATCGCCGTTCAGGTAACCCCTCCTCGCGATGCAATTTTAATTTTGGGTAGGTAAATTCAATTGGCATGACAGCCGCACAAGCAGACCTTGCAAGTGCCCGACCCGCTGGGGGTCCGGGGGATACCCCCCGGAAAACCAGCCGTGAAATGCCGGGGGACTTGCGGCTCGACACCCCGGAGGTGAACGACGGAGCCGCGCTCTGGCGGATCGCTCGCGACTCGAAGACCCTCGACCTCAACTCCTCGTACAGCTACCTGCTGTGGTGCCGCGACTTCGCCGGTACGTCGGTGGTCGCGCGGGACGCCCGCGGCGAGGCGGTCGGCTTCATCACCGGCTACATCAGACCCGAGCGCCCGCACACCCTGCTGATCTGGCAGGTGGCCGTCGACGAGGGGCAGCGCGGCCGCGGCCTGGCCGCGGCGATGCTGGACGGTCTGAGCGCCCGAGTCGCAGAGCAGCAGGAGCTGCGTTCCCTGGAGACCACCATCACTCCGGGCAACACCGCTTCCGAGCGCCTCTTCACCTCCTTCGGCGAGCGTCACGGTGCGACCGTCACACGCGACGTGCTGTTCGAGACCGGACAGTTCCCCGACGGGGGCCACGACCCCGAGGTGCTCTACCGCATAGGCCCGCTGTCGTTCTGACCCGCGACAAGGCACGCCGTACCCCCGAGGCCGCAAGGCCCCACAGTCCTGTTCATCGGACCCCCACGACTTTCATCTCCCAGGAGGAGATTCGCTGTGACCATCACCCAGCCGGACCTGAGTGTCTTCGAGACCCTGGAGTCGGAGGTGCGCAGCTACTGCCGCGGCTGGCCCACGGTCTTCGACCGCGCGCAGGGCAGCCGCATGTACGACGAGGACGGCCACGAGTACCTGGACTTCTTCGCCGGTGCCGGGTCGCTCAACTACGGGCACAACAACCCGGTCCTCAAACGCGCACTGATCGACTACATCGAGCGTGACGGCGTCACGCACGGCCTGGACATGTCGACCACGGCCAAGCGCGCGTTCCTCGAGTCCTTCCAGAACATCATCCTGCGGCCGCGTGACCTGCCGTACAAGGTCATGTTCCCGGGCCCGACGGGCACCAACGCGGTCGAGGCCGCGCTGAAGCTGGCCCGTAAGGTCAAGGGCCGCGAGTCCATCGTGTCCTTCACGAACGCCTTCCACGGCATGTCGCTCGGCTCGCTCGCCGTGACCGGCAACGCCTTCAAGCGGGCCGGCGCCGGTATCCCGCTGGTGCACGGCACGCCGATGCCGTTCGACAACTACCTCGACGGCAAGACCCCGGACTTCATCTGGTTCGAGCGTCTCCTCGAGGACTCCGGCTCCGGCCTGAACCAGCCTGCGGCCGTGATCGTCGAGACCGTGCAGGGCGAGGGCGGCATCAACGTCGCCCGCGCCGAGTGGCTGCGCAAGCTCGCCGACGTGTGCAAGCGCTGGGACATGCTGCTCATCGTCGACGACATCCAGATGGGCTGCGGCCGCACCGGCGGGTTCTTCTCCTTCGAGGAGGCGGGCATCGTGCCGGACATCGTCACCGTCTCGAAGTCCATCAGCGGTTACGGCCTGCCGTTCGCCCTCACGCTGTTCAAGCCGGAGCTCGACCAGTGGGAGCCGGGCGAGCACAACGGCACCTTCCGCGGCAACAACCCGGCCTTCGTCACCGCGGCCGCCGCGCTCGACGCCTACTGGGCCGACGGGCAGATGGAGAAGCAGACCCTCGCCCGCGGCGAGCAGGTCGAGGCGGCCCTCAAGGCGATCCGCGCCGAGCACGCCGACGAGACCGTGGAGTACCGCGGCCGCGGCCTGGTCTGGGGTCTGGAGTTCCGGGAGAAGGAGCGCGCGAACCGGGTGGCCCGGCGCGCCTTCGACCTCGGCCTCCTGATCGAGACCTCCGGCCCGGAGAGCGAGGTCGTGAAACTCCTGCCCGCGCTCACCATCACGCCGGACGAGCTCGACGAGGGCCTGCGCATCCTCGCCCGCGCGGTCCGCGAAACGGCCTGAGCGGCCTGAGCGGCCTGCGCTGACGCCTAGCCGCGCCCCCGTCCACGTAAGAGAGAAGGAAAGAACTCACCGTGATCGTCCGTTCGTTCAAGGACATTGAAGGCACCGACCGGCACGTCAAGTCCAAGTCGGGCACGTGGGAGAGCAAGCGGATCGTGCTCGCCAAGGAGCGCGTCGGCTTCTCGCTGCACGAGACCACGCTGTACGCGGGCACCGAGACGTCCATGTGGTACGCCAACCACATCGAGGCCGTCGTCTGCGTCGAGGGCGAGGCGGAGCTCACCAACGACGAGACCGGCGAGAAGCACATCATCACGCCCGGCGTGATGTACCTGCTCGACGGGCACGAGAAGCACACCATGCGGATCAAGGAGGACTTCCGCTGCCTGTGCGTCTTCAACCCGCCGGTCACCGGCCGCGAGGACCACGACGAGAACGGCGTGTACCCGCTCCTCACGGAGCCGGACGAGGCCTGATTCCTGCGCGGGAGGGTGACCTTAAGGGTCGCCCTCTCCCAAATGCCTGGGGCTGATGCTCCACTTGACTCCCGGCCGCCGTGCCCCCGCCCCTGGGGCAGGGGCACGGCGGCCGGGTACATCCCGAACAGGGCCGTACGAGAGGAGAGGCAGGCAACACCATGACCACCGCACCCGAACGCACCGCTGACCTGTACCCGACCCGAGGCGCCGACGAGGTGCTGACCGAGCGCAAGGACCCCGTTGTGTGGTCCGAGCCGGGTACGGAGGGGCCGTTCGCGGCCGCGGAGCTGTCGGCGTTCGACCGGGACGGTTTCTTCCAGGTCGACGAGCTGGTCTCCGAGAACGAGGTGGGCACCTACCAGGCGGAGCTCGACCGCCTGGTGAACGACCCGACGATGCGCGCGGACGAGCGCTCCATCGTCGAGCCCAAGTCCCAGGAGGTCCGCTCCATCTTCGAGGTGCACAAGATCAGCGAGGTCTTCGCCAAGCTGGCGGCGGACCCGCGCGTCGTGGGCCGGGCCCGGCAGATCCTGGGTTCCGACGTCTACATCCATCAGTCCCGTATCAATGTGAAGCCCGGGTTCGGCGCATCCGGCTTCTACTGGCACTCGGACTTCGAGACGTGGCACGCGGAGGACGGGCTCGCGAACATGCGGACCGTTTCCGTCTCCATCGCGCTCACCGAGAACTACGCGTTCAACGGCAGCCTGCTGCTCATGCCGGGGTCGCACAAGACGTTCCTCGGCTGTGCGGGCGCCACGCCGAAGGACAACTACAAGCGGTCGCTGCAGATGCAGGACGCGGGCATCCCGTCCGACGAGGCGCTGACCAAGCTCTCCGACGAGTTCGGCATCGCCCAGTGGGTCGGCAAGGCAGGCTCGGCCGTGCTGTTCGACTGCAACACCATGCACGGCAGTGGTGACAACATCACGCCGTTCCCGCGGAGCAATGTCTTCTTCGTGTTCAACAGCGTGGAGAACACCGCGGTGGAGCCGTTCGCGGCTCCGATCCGTCGCCCCGCGTACATCGGCGCGCGGGACTTCACACCGGTGCGGTAACGCCCGTTCATCGCTCTCACCCATGCGGCCCGGCCGCCCCTCTCGCGGGGCGCCGGGCCGCGTGCCTGTCTCCGCTCGCTCTCAGGAACTGAGGAGCTCAGGAGCTCAGGCGGACAGTACGTCGAGCAGCCGGTCCACGTCGGCGGCCGAGTTGTAGAAGTGGAACGCGGTCCGCAGATTCCCCGCCCGGTCCGACACCTCGATCCCCGCTCCGCTCAACTCCCCTTGCCGCGCCCCGAGTTCCGGCACCGACACGATGGCCGAGCCCGGCGCGGGCACCGGCTCGTGGCCGAGCGCGACCAGGCCCGCGCGGTAGCGGTCGGCGAGCGCCACGTTGTGGGCGTGCACCGTCTCGACGCCGATCCGCCCCAGGAGCTCGAGCGCGGGCCGGGCCCCGGCGTACGAGAACAGGCTGGGGCTGACGTCGTACCGCCGCGCGGACCGGGCGAGGTCGGTGACCGGCCCGTAGCAGCTGTCCCAGGGCTTCTCCCCCGCCACCCAGCCCGCGAACAGCGGCGTCAGATCGCCCAGGTCCTCCGGGACCACGAAGAAGACGATGCCGCGCGGGCAGGTCAGCCACTTGAAGGCGACGGCCACGGTGAAGTCCTCGACCGCCGCGTCCAGGGGCAGCCAGCCCGCGGACTGCGAGGCATCGACCAGCGTACGGGCGCCGTGGGCGCGGGCCGCCGCCCGGATCCCGGCCACATCGGCGACCCGGCCGTCCGCCGACTGCACCGCGCTGTAGGCGACCAGGGCGGTGCCGGGGCCCACCGAGGCGGCCAGCTCCTCCAGCGGCACCGTGCGCAGCTTGAGCTCGCCCCGGTCCGCGCGCACGTGGAACGGGTTGACCAGGGAACTGAAGTCCCCCTCGGCGACCAGGACTTCGGCGCCTTCCGGCAGCGCGGCGGCGATCAGGGCCGTGTAGAGGGCGACCGAGCTGCCGGTCGCCACCCGCTCGGGCGGCACCCCGGCGAGCCGCGCGAAGGCGGCGCGGGACGCCTCCATGTCCCCGAACATGTCGATCGGCAGCCCGGCGGCGGCCCCGGCTACCGCGTCCTGCATCGCGCGCACCCCGTCGGCCGGCAGGAGGCCGGTGCTTGCGGTGTTCAGATAGGTCGTGCGCGGCGCGAAGGCGGCGCCGCTGAGGCTCTCCAGTCTCTCCATGCACCAACTGTGCTGCCTGGACCAACTGCCCGTCCATTGCGCATCATTGCGGGGTGTCCCTAAGCGTTGCTTATACGAGGCTGCTGACCTGCGGCTTCGCTACGGGGCCGGGCCGGGTGGCCGGATCTCGACCTGCCCGGGCCGGGTGGGTTGCTGCACGATGACCGCATGACAACCCCCCACACCCAGGACGACCCGGATGCCCTGGACGCCTTGGACGCCTTGGACGCCCTGGACGCCCTGCAACGCGACCCGTACCCGTGCTACGCCCGTGCCCGCGCCGCCGAGGGCCTCACCTTCGTACCGGAGCTGGACGCCTGGCTGGTCAGCCGGTACGCGGACGTGCGCGAAGTGCTGCGCAGGCCCGAGGAGTTCTCCTCGGCCAACGCGCTGCGCCCCGATGTCACCCCGGCTCCGGAGGCGCTCGCCGTCCTGGCGCGGGGCACCCGGGGCGGCCCGGTCGTCATTTCGGCGGACGGCCTCGCGCATCAGGCGCTGCGGGCACCCCTGGTGCGAGGGCTGTCCGCGGCGCGGGTCGCGGCGGCCGCGGGGTTCGTGGCGGAGCGGGCGGATGCCCTGGTGGACGGGTTCGCGGCATCCGGCCGCGCCGAGCTGATGGCGCAGTACGCCCGGCTGCTGCCCGGCGCGGTCGTGTGCCACCTGCTCGGCCTGCGCGACGAGGACGTTCCGGTGGCGCTGCACGGCGGCCGCCGCGCCGAGGAACTGCTCTTCCGGCCGCTGCCGGTGGCCGAGCAGGTGCGCGCGGCGCATGACGTACTGGCCCTGAACCGGCTGCTCACGGCGCATGCGATACGAGTGTGGGAGCGGCCGGACGACGCCGCCGAGCTGGCCGTGGAGATGGTACGGGCCGCGGTACCTGACGGGGCGCGCCCAGAGGGGGACCGCCTCGGCCAACTGGTGTCCAACCTCCAGAACCTGCTGCTCGCCGGGCATCTGACGACCACGGCCCTGATCGGCACGGTCCTTCACCGGCTCCTCGCCGAACCGTCGCGCTGGCAGGAGGTGTGCCGCCACCCGTCGTCGATCCCCGCGGTGATCGAGGAGGCGGCGCGGTGGGGCTCACCGGTGCAGGGCTTCCGCCGCGTCACGACACGTCCGGTGCGCCTGAGCGGCACGGAACTGCCCGCCGGGGCGCACGTGTTCGTGTCGTACGGTGCGGCGAACCGGGATCCTTCGCTGACCGCGGACCCGGATACGTTCGATCCGGGGCGGGCGTCGAATCGGCATCTTGGGTTCGGGCACGGGGTGCATGGGTGCCCTGGGGCGGGGCTGGCTCGCTCGGAGCTGCGCGTCACGCTTGAGCTGCTGAGTCGGCGGTTGCCGTCTCTGCGGCTTGCGCCGGGGGTTGAGGTGGAGATGCAGCCGAGCCTGATCCACTGGTCGCCCGCGGCGCTGCCGGTGGAGTTTTTCCCCAGCCCCGCCCCTTCCCGTAACTGGGGCTCCGCCCCAGACCCCGTATCGCGCTGAAGGCGCTCGTCCTCAAACGCCGGACGGGCTATTAGTAACCCCTCCGGCGTTTGAGGAGCGGGGGTCCGGGGGCGCTGCATCCATCAGCGGCTTCGCCGCGGGCCCCGAAGCGCCGTCAGGCTTTCGGGAAGGGGCGGGGCTGGGGAAAGAAGGGCCTCAAACGCCGGACGGGACCCGTTGGTTGAACGACGTGCGGTACGCGCTCGGGGTCAGGCCCGTGCGGCGCACCACGTGCTTGCGGAGGGAGTCCGCTGTGCCCAGGCCGCTGGCTTGGGCTACCTGGTCCATGGGGAGGTCTGTGGTTTCCAGGAGTTCCTTGGCTCGTTCGATGCGTTGGTGGAGCAGCCATTGCAGAGGACTGACTCCGGCCTCGGCGTGGAAGCGCCGCGTCAGGGTGCGGACGCTGACGCCCGCGTGCCGTGCCAGGTCGTTGAGCGTGAGCGGCTTGTCGAGGTTGCGCATGGCCCAGCCGCGGGTGTCGGCGCACTCGGTGCCGCGCTCCTGGGGCAGTGGGGTCTGGGTGAACTGGGTCTGCCCGCCCGGCCGTACCGGCGCGACAAGGGCGAGCCTGGCCACCGTATTGGCGACGGCCGCGCCGTAGTCGGTGCGGATGATGTGCAGGCACAGGTCGATCCCGGAGGCGTAGCCGGAGGCGGTGAGGACCTGACCGTCCTGGACGTACAGCACGTCGCCCTTCAGGTCGACGGACGGGTAGCGCTTGCGCAACTCTTCGGCGAGTCCCCAGTACGTGGTCGCGGAGCGCCCGTCGAGCAGCCCGGCCTCCGCGAGCACGAACGCTCCGCTGCAGATGGAGGCGATGCGCTTGCCCTCGGCCGCGGCCTCGCGGACGGCCGCTACGGTGCGCGGGTCCGGCTCGTAGCGGTGCCCCGTACCGGCTACGACCACGGTGTCCGCCTCCGCGACCGCGTCGAGGCCGCGGCCCACGTGCAGGTCGAGCCCGCCGGTGGTGGGTACGGGGCCTGGCTCGGCGGTGCAGATGACCACCTGGTAGCCGGGGCCGCCGTCCACCTCGGTCTTGTCGAAGAGCACTTCGGGGATGGCGAGGTTGAACATCGAGACGGGCGCGGGCGCGATGACGGCGACCCGGTGTGGCACGGACGGCATGGCCAGAACCTCCGGATGTATGGCATTCAGGCCACTACTGTACTCGTCGGAAGATCACCAAGCTTGTCCCCATGACCACAGCGCATCCCTCCGACGCCTCCCCCAGGACACCTCAACTGCCCGCGCCGCACGGAAAGTTGAGGGACAGGCCGCCCTCCCCCGGCCTCACCCTGCTCGCCGCGCTCCTGGGCTTCGCGCTGATCGTCCTGGACACCTCCATCGTCAATGTCGCGCTCCCCGCGATCGGGAGCAGCCTCGGCGGCGGCATGACCGGACTGCAGTGGGTGGTGGACGCGTACACACTGGCGCTCGCCGCCCTGATGCTCTCCACCGGCGCCTTCGCGGACCGGGCCGGGGCGAGCAGGGCCTTCGCGCTCGGCATCGCGCTGTTCACGGCGGCCTCCGTGGCCTGCGGTCTCGCCCCGTCCCTTGCCACCCTGATCGGTGCCCGGGTGGTGCAGGGCGTCGCGGCGGCCGTGGTCCTTCCGGCCTCGCTCGCCCTCGTACGGCAGGGCTTCTCGGACCCGGCACGACGGGCGCGCGCGGTGTCGTTGTGGGCGGCGGGCGCGTCCGTGGCCGTGGCGCTCGGGCCGATCGCGGGCGGCGCCCTGATCACGGCCTGGGACTGGCGCGCCGTGTTCTTCGTCAACCTGCCGCTGGGCTCCGTGGCCCTGCTCCTGCTGCTTCGCGCCCCGCGCGCCGAGCGGCGGCCCGCACCCCTGGACCTGCCGGGCCAGCTGACCGCGGTCCTCGCCCTGACGGCGCTGACCCTCGCGGTGATCGAGGGCGGTACGGCGGGCCTGGTGGCCGGGGCGGTGGCGGTGGCCGCGGGCGCGGCGTTCCTGCTGATCGAGGCGCGGTCGCCGCACCCCGTGGTGCCGCTCGGCCTGTTCCGGGACCGGACGGTGGCGATCTCGGTGGCCGCGGGGACGGCGTGCAGCGTCGCGTTCTACGGCCTGGTCTTCGCCTTCGGCCTCTACTTCCAGCAGGCGCAGGGGCGTTCGGCGCTCGCGGCGGGCCTGATGTTCCTGCCGATGACGGCCCTGATCCCGGCGGTCAACGTCGCCTCCGGCCGCCTCACCTCCCGCTTCGGGCCACGCCTGCCGATGCTGACCGGCCTGCTGCTCGCCACGGTCGGCTCACTACTCCTCCTGACGGTGAACGAATCCACCCCCGCCGTACCGCTCGCGCTGCTCCTGATCCCGATGTCCCTCGGCTGCGCCCTGACGATCCCGCCCCTGACGGCCGCGGTCCTGGAGGCGGTACCGGCAGAGCGGGCCGGAGTGGCCTCGGGCGTCCTCAACTCGGCCCGTCAGGTGGGCGGAGGTCTCGGCGTGGCGGTCTTCGGTACGGCTCTGGCAGGGGACTTCACGTCGGGGCTGCGCATCGCGCTCCTGGTGAGCGCGGGGGTGCTTGCAGGGGCGGCGGTGGCGACCGTACGGCTCACGAAATAGCCCGTCCGGCGTTTGAGGACGAGGCCGTTCAGGCCGATATGGGGGCCTGGGGGCGAAGCCCCCAGTTTCGGGAAGGGGCGGGGCTGGGGACCAAAACCCCCTACGAAGCCGCACCCTCCCACCGCCCATCAACCCGCCGAGGCAGCCCCAGCGGATTCCCCTCCCGCAGCTCCGCGGGCAGCAGCGCATCCGGCACCGACTGGTACGACACCGGCCGCAGCCACCGCTCAACGGCCGTCCCGCCCACGGAGGTCGACGTCGACGTCGTAGCCGGATAAGGCCCTCCATGGTGCTGCGCGGGCGCCACCGCAACCCCCGTAGGCCACCCGCCGACCAGGACCCGCCCGGCGAGCCCGGTCAGCGCGTCGAGCAGGGCCGCCGCGCTGCCGTCGGTCTCCTCACCCGCGCCGAGCTGCAGCGTCGCCGTCAGATTCCCGGGCAGCCGCCCGAGCACCGCCTCGATCTCCGCCGCGGAGGCGTACCGAGCCACCACCGTCACCGGCCCGAAGCACTCCTCGAGGAGCAGATCGTGCGGCCCACCGGCCTCGGCGAGCAGCGCCGCCGGGACCGTGAGGAACCCGGCGCCGACCGTGTGCTCGCCTCCCGCACCCGGCGTCACCGGCGCGGTCACGTCCGCCAGCTCCGCCCGCTCGCGCACCCCCGCCACGAACGCGTCCCGCATCCGGTGATCGAGGAGCACACCGGCCTCGACCTCGCTCACGCCATGCGTCAGGGCCGTCACGAAGGCGTCCCCGGCCGGTCCCGCGGGCGCGAGCACGAGCCCCGGCTTGGTGCAGAACTGGCCGACGCCCAGCGTCATGGAGCCCGCGAGCCCCGCCCCGAGCTCCTCGGCCCGTTCGGCCACCGCGGCCTCCGTGACCACCACGGGGTTCAGGGAACCGAGTTCGCCGTGGAACGGGATCGGGTGCGGGCGGGCGGCCGCCGCGTCGAAGAGGGCGCGCCCGCCGCGTACCGAGCCGGTGAACCCGGCCGCGGCGACCAGCGGGTGCCGTACGAGTTCGAGGCCCGCGTCGAAGCCGTGCACCAACTGCACGACATCCGCGGGCAGTCCGGCCCGTACGGCCGCGCGGCGCAGCGCGTCGGCGCACAGCTCGGAGGTGGCCGGGTGGTCGGGGTGGGCCTTGACCACGACCGGGCAGCCGGCCGCGAGGGCGCTCGCCGTGTCGCCGCCGGGTACGGAGAAGGCGAGCGGGAAGTTGGAGGCCGAGTAGACGGCGACGACGCCGAGCGGCACCTTGTAGCGGCGCAGGTCGGGCCAGGGCGGGGTGGGCTTGTCGTCGGCGTGGTTGATGACGATGTCGAGGTACGCGCCTTCGTCCACGAGGTCCGCGAACGACCGCAACTGGTAGGTCGTACGGGCGAGTTCGCCGGTGAGCCGCCCGGGCCCGAGGGCGGTCTCGGCGTCGGCGGCCTCGATGACGTGCGGGGCCGCCTCGTCGAGCAGGTCGGCGGCGGCGCGCAGCAGGGTGGCGCGGGCGGCCCGGTCGGCGAGGGCGGTGCGGGTGGCGTGGGCGGCGCGTACCGACCGGTCCACCTCGGCGGCCGTGGCCTCCTCGGCAACTTGTTCCCGGCGCTTCCCGGTTCGGGGGTCGACGCTCCAGACTGGTGCTGCTGCCACGGCCGGTTCCTTCCACGTGCCCGTTCTGATGCCGTCCGCGAGGCTTCCCACGGGGGCTTCCCTCTCGCCCACCGTTCGATATGGTGAACAGCGTCTCCGATGGTGAATGAGCAGGGTGTCGTCGGAGGCTATGTGCAGGCGAGTGAAGGGGTCAAGGGCGATGTCGGCTGCCGATGCGGGCGCGGGATCCGGGGCGGGGCCCGGGGTGGGTTCCGGGGCTGGAGCGCAGGTCAAGTCCGCCGTGCGGACCGTGGAATTGCTGGAGTTCTTCGCCGGGCGGCCCGGTATGCACTCCCTCGCCGCCGTGCAGGAGGCCGTCGGCTACCCCAAGTCCAGCCTCTACATGCTCCTGCGCACCCTGGTGGAGCTCGGCTGGGTGGAGACGGACGCCACCGGCACGCGGTACGGCATCGGCGTACGCGCCCTGCTCGTCGGTACGTCGTACATCGACGGGGACGAGGTGGTCGCGGCCGCACGGCCGACCCTGGACCGGCTCTCCGACGACACCACGGAGACCATCCACCTGGCCCGCCTGGACGGCACGAACGTGGTCTACCTGGCCACCCGCCAATCCCAGCACTATCTACGGCCGTTCACCCGGGTCGGCCGCCGTCTGCCCGCGCACTCCACCTCGCTCGGCAAGGCGCTGCTCGCCACGTACAGCGACGAGCAGGTGCGCAAGATGCTGCCCGAGACGCTGCCGCAGCTGACCGAGCACACCCTCACCGACCGCGAGCAGCTGATCGAGGAGCTGCGCCAGGTGCGTGAGCAGGGCTTCGCGGTGGACCGCGAGGAGAACACCCTCGGCCTGCGCTGCTTCGGCGTCGCGATCCCGTACCGCACGCCCGCGCGGGACGCCATCAGCTGCTCGGTGCCGGTGGCGCGGCTGACCCCGGCCCACGAGCAGATGATCAAGGACGCGCTGTTCGACGCGCGGGACCGGCTGACCCTGGCGACGCGGAGGCTCTGACCCATGGCGTACGGAACGGAGGGGACGGCCCCGCAGGTGGCGCTGCGTCCCGTGCACGACAGTGATCTCCCGGTGTTCTTCCGGCAGTTGAACGACCCCGAGGCGCTGCGCATGGCCGCGTTCACGCCGAAGGATCCGGCCGATCGGGACCGGTTCGACGCGCACTGGGCGCGTATCCGGACCTCGGGCGACGTGGTGCTCCGTACGGTCCTCGCGGACGGCGACGTGGTGGGGCACGCGGCGGTGTACGGCGAGCCGGGCGAACGCGAGGTGACGTACTGGATCGACCGGCCCGCGTGGGGGCGCGGCATCGCGACGGCGGCGCTGCGCGCGCTGCTCGCCGAGGTCCCGGAGCGCCCGCTGTACGCGCGCGCGGCGGCGGACAACGGGGGCTCCGCTCGGGTCCTTGAGAAGTGCGGGTTCGTGGTGGTGGGGCGGGAGCACGGGTTCGCGGCGGCGCGCGGGGCGGAGATCGCGGAGCTGATGCTGCGGCTTGGGTGAGGTGCCCCATCCCCATTGGGCACTGGCGCCGCGTGCCGCAGCCGCAGCCCGCTTGAGATTTCTATTCAGCCGGGGTGGTCGCGGTGGCGCAGGTGGGGCGGGTGCGGGCGGAGTAGGAGCGCGCTGCGGTGAGGAGGGCGAGGCCCAGGCCGCCGAACGCCATTCCGCCGAAGGCGACCAGCCAGAGGGTGCCGGAGGGAGTGCCGCCCAGTTCCGGATCGGGTTCCGGGGCCGGTACCACGCCGAGGGCGGCGAGCGGGGCGTAGAGCAGCAGGAAGATGCCGTAGGCCGAGAGGCCGACCGTGGTCAGCCAGGCGGGGATGAGGGGGAGCAGCCGGGGCACCCGGTGGCCGGAGAGGAGCAGGGTCCAGCGGGGGAACACCTGGCCCCACGGGTGCAGCAGGCCGACCAGGAGGAAGATTCCGAGCCCGGCGGCCAGCACGGTCACATCGATGCCCACTGAGGCGAGTGCCTTGGACAGTTCGGAGCCCCCGGAGTTCGACTCCCGCCACTTCTCGGCCGTGATACCGAGCGCGTCACCGCCCAGTGTCCAGACGGTTTTGACGCCGGCCCATGGGAGCACCCCGCAGACCAGCAGGTAGGCCCGTTTCCTGGTGCGGCGGGAGGCGGTCGAGGCGCCGGGATGGACGAGCGGGGCGTCGTGGCCGCCGGTGTGCCGGTGGCCGCAGCGGGGGCAGGCGCCGGCCAGCCGTCGGCGGTACGACAGGCCGACGAGGACGAGGCAGCAGGTAAGGGCCGTGCTCAGCAGCGCATGGGCCAGGCCGGTGACGCTCTCAAGGCCCGAACCGGAGGCCAGGGGGACGGCATAGATGGGCAGGACGGTCATCCCCAGGGCGAAGGCCGGGGTGGTCAGGATGAGCGCGCAGCTCACTGCCCTGCGGCCGGGCCGGCCGAGCGGTCGCCGACTTACCAAGCAGGCGGCCGCGGCGACGACGGCCAGCGTGGCCAGGGTCAGCTGGGCGAGGGCTGCGTACGGGGCGGGCAGGGGGAAGGGCAGGCTCGTTCCTTTTCCTACCCGGGCCGCCTGGACGGCGGCATACACCGCGCACCAGGCCACGGCGGCAGCCGGCGCCCACTCCGGCCACCGCCGAATCCACCGGCTCCACCGGGATACCGGGGCAAGGGACCGTGCGTCCTTGCGTCTCTGCGTCGTTACGGGGACGGTCACTGTGACCTCCGGCTTCGGCAGCGGCGGACGTAATAGGCGTAGGTCAGTGCCAGCACCATCGGCCCCCACAGCGTCGCCAGGCCGATGCACACCTTCGCCAGCAATTCCCACCAGCCGTTGGAGTACCCCAGAGCATGGAATCCCGGGACGTGGAGCCACGCGAGCGGCCCGCTTCCCCACAAGGCCGTGGCGGCCAGCCCACCGAGTGTGGCCGGGATGATCGCCGCGAGCGGCGGGATGCGTTTGCCCCCGATGACCGGAAGCCAGCCGGGTGCGATCTCGCCCCATCCCCGGACCAAGCCGAAGCAGAGCAGCGCCAAAGCCTCCGACAGCACACTGAGTCCGAAGACATAGGGGATGCCCCAGTACCGCGGTATGGGTGACGCGTTCGGATCGATCATGCCCATGGTGAAGTCGAACGCGAAGGGCAGCCGCCATAGGCACTGCGGTAGCAGGACGAACGGGATCGCATGGGCGGTCACGACCGCCCACCTGGGAACGGGACGCTCGGTGTCGTGTGAAGCCGTGGCCGGACGTTGCCCGTTGATCGCTGACATGGATCTCAGCGTCTTCGATCCCCGGAGCGGTGCCATCGCTCCGGGGGCTGACGTACCTCCCCCGAGCGGGTGAGGTCCTACGCTGTGCAGATGATCGTCGGACGCCGTGTCGCGGCCGCGCTGTTCGGGCACCGGGCCTGGCTGCGCTGGCTCCATCTGGTGCTCGGCGGCGCCCTGTTGATGCCGTACTACCTGCTGACCTCGGTGTTCGTCGGGCCGCTGTTCGGCGAGCGGGCGCTGTTCCCGGCCTCGCTCGGCGCGCTGTTCACCGCGTACGCCGCCGCCCTGCCGCTCGTCGCCCTGAGCGCACTCTTCCCGGCGGCCCGGCCGCTCTCGGCCTTTGCGGCGCGGGCCCTGTGCGCGGTACCGGACGGTCAACTCGCCGACGGACCCGCGCGGTCGTGGACGGCGCGCGGGCGGACCTCTGCCTGGTTCACGCTGCACCTCGGCGTGGGCGCCCTGGTCAGCGGCGCGACCCTGGCGACGCCACCGTTCGCCGTGGTCCTGATCGTGCTGCCGTTCTTTCCCGGCCTGCGTGCGCCCCGGCTCGGCATCCCCGAACTCTTCGACCACACCTGGGGGTTGGTGCTCTCACCGGTCGCCGGGGCCGTCTGCCTGATCGCCCTCGCGGCCTGCGCCGCCGGGGCCGCGGCGCTGCTCGCCCGGTGCGCCCCGGCGCTGCTCGGGCCGACGCCCGCGGACCGGCTCGCGGCGGCCGAGGCCCGCGCCGCCGACCTCGCGGTACGGAACCGGCTCGCCAGGGAGCTGCACGACTCGGTGGGCCACGCCCTGAGCGCCGTCACACTGCAGGCGAGCGCGGCGCGCCGGGTGCTCGACACCGACCGCGATTTCGTACGGGAGGCGCTGACCGCCATCGAGGACACGACACGGCGCACGGTGGGCGAACTCGACGCGGTCCTTGGCCTGTTGCGGGCGGGCGAGGCCACCGAGGACACAGCGGGGATCCCCTCGGGTCCCACGCCCACGCTCGGCGCCGACCTCGACGGGCTGCTCGCTCGCACCCGCGCCGGGGGGCGGACCGTGGCCGCGAGCGTCGACGGCGACCTCTCCGGGCTGCCCGTCCTTGTCTCCCGCGAGGGCTACCGCATCGTGCAGGAGGGCCTGAGCAACGCCCTGCGGCACGCCCCCGGCGCCCCCGTGACGGTGCGCGTCGCCCTGGCCGCCGGGCACCTCGGCCTCACCGTCGCCAACCCGCTGCCGGACGCGGCCGGTTCGGGGCCGCGCCCCGGCGGCGGCCGCGGCCTCCCCGGCATCGCCGAGCGCGCCCGGCTCCTGGGCGGCACCGCCGAGGCGGGCGCGGCGGACGGGACCTGGACCCTGTACGTACGGATTCCCCTGGAGACACGACCGTGACCGATGCCCCCGCCCTACGCCTCGTACTGGCCGACGACGAGCGCATGGTGCGTACCGCCCTGCGCGTCCTGCTCGACGCCGAGCCCGACCTGGAGGTGGTGGGCGAGGCGGCCACCGGTGCCGAGGCGGTGTCCGTGGTGCGCGAACTGCGGCCCGACGTCGTCCTGATGGACGTGCGCATGCCGCAGATCGACGGCATCCGCGCCACCGAGCAGATCCTCGGCACGCTCGCCGAGCCGCCCCGCGTGGTCGTGGTCACCACCTTCGAGAACGACGCGTATGTGTACGACGCCCTGCGCGCCGGCGCCGCGGGCTTTCTGCTCAAGCGGGCCGAACCGGCCGAACTCGTCCAGGCCGTACGCCTGGTGGCGCGCAGCGACTCGCTCCTGTTCCCCGCGGCGGTACGCGCACTCGCCGCCACCCACGCGTCGGCCCCGCAGCCGCGCCCGCCCGCGTGGGTGGGGCGGCTCACGGAGCGCGAGGCGGAGGTGCTCCGCCTGATGGCCGACGGCCTGGCCAACGCGGAGATCGCGGCCCGACTCAACGTCGGCCCCGCCACGGTCAAGACGCACGTCGCGTCGGTCCTTGCCAAGACGGGGGCACGGGACCGCACGCAAGCGGTGATCGCGGCGTACGAGGCACGGTTCGTCAGGGCAGGGTAGGAGAAGGTCAGGAGCAGGTAGGAGAAGGTCAGGAGCAGGTAGGAGAAGGCCGGAGCACGGCAGGGGCACCGCAGGAACCGTCATCCCTTCACCAAGGCGTCACGCCGCGTTCTTCCCTTCCCCCGTGCCCCGTGCTGAGATCTCCCCCGTGCTGACCTCAAAGATCCGCCGACTCCGCCGCGGTGCCGCCGTCCTCGTCGCGGCGCTCGCCTCCCTGGCGTTCACCGCACCGGCCGCTCCGCCCGCGCCGGGCGCCGACCAGGTACGTGTCCTGGCCTGGAACATCTTCCACGGCGGTAAGGACGACGGCCTGGGCGGCGAGAAGAACTTCGCGCTGCTGCTTGACCAGTTGGCCGAGATCGCCCCCGATGTGTTCTTCGCCGTGGAGACATACGGCTCCGCGCGGGAGATCCGCGAGGCCCTGACCGAGCGGGCCGGTAAGGGCGAGTACCACGCGGTCCAGGTGACCGATGGCAGCAGCGACAACCTGTGGATCTTCACGCGGTACGACGTCGAGAAGACCTTCGCGAAGCCGACCGGCGCCACCGTGACCGACTTCAACATCGGCGGGGCCCGGGTGCGGCTCCCCGGTGGGCAACGGCTCAACCTCTTCGACACCTGGACGTCGTACACGGACCCGTGGATCGGCGACATGATCGACACCAACGCCAAGGACGTACGGGCGGGCCGCACCCCCACCTACACCCCGCGGCAGGTCCAGAAGGCCGAGAACGGCAAGCAGATCCCGCAGGTCACGGACATCGTGCGGAAGCAGCTGCCGCACATGCTCGACGGGAACACGGACCCCGTCCTGCTTGCCGGGGACCTCAACACGGTCCCGGCCGGGGACTGGACCGAGCGGTGGGCGAAGTGCGCCCACCACTTCGGGCTCTCCTACGACCTGGCGGCCACCGATGTCCTGACCGACGCCGGGTTCAAGGACACCTACCGGGAGGCCCACCCGGACGTGTGCGCGGACCCGGGCCGCACCTGGAGCCCGCACCCCGACTACGCCGACATGATCACCAAGGACCGGATCGACTTCGTCTTCGCGCGCGGCCCGCGGATCGGGGTCAGGGACGCGTACGTCGTGGACGAGCGGCTGCCCGCGCACGAGAACGGACCGTTCTACTCCGATCACGGAGCGGTGGTCACGGAGCTCACTGTCGACAACTGACGCCGATCGATCAAGCCCGGCCGGGTTTGATCGATCGGCCGGGCTTGATCGATATGAACGTTTTCTGAGAAAACGCCGGGCGCGGAACGACGGACTCCGCCCGGTTCGTCACCTCAGTGGGATGAACAAGACGATCAGGCGCGCCGCCGTCTTCACGCTGCTCATGGTGCTCGCCCTCCTGGTACGGGCGACCTGGGTGCAGTTCTACGACGGCACGGCGCTCGCGGACAACAAGCACAACCGGCGGACCGCCATCGAGCAGTACGGGGCTCCGCTCGGCAACATCATCGTGGCCGGGGAGCCGGTCACCGGCTCGGAGAGGACCAAGGGCAGCGACCTCAAGTACAAGCGCGTGTACGAGAACGGCGCGCTGTACTCCGCGGTGACCGGCTACAGCTCGCAGGTGTACGGCGCGACGCAGCTGGAGGGCATCTACAAGGACGTTCTCGACGGCACCGACACCCGCCTCAAGAACCCCGTCGACACGGTGACCGGCAAGCGGGCCGACCCCGGCGACGTGGTCACCTCGATCGACCCGGCGGTGCAGAAGGCCGGGTACCAGGCGCTCGGCGGCAAGAAGGGCGCGGCCGTGGCCATCGACCCGGCCACCGGCAAGATCCTCGGCCTCGTCTCCACGCCGTCGTACGACCCCTCGAAGATCAGCGGTTCGACGGACGGCGACGCCTGGCAGCAGCTCTCCGAGGACGAGGACAAGCCGCTGGTCAACCGGGCGCTGCGGCAGCCGCTGCCGCCGGGCTCGACGTTCAAGCTGGTGGTCGCGGCGGCCGCCCTGGAGGACGGGCTCTACGGTTCGGTGGACGAGAAGACCCACAGCCCCGATCCGTACACACTGCCGGGCACCACGACGCCGCTGAAGAACGAGAACCCCTCGGCGCCCTGCGAGAACGCCACCATCCGCACCGCGCTCCAGTACTCGTGCAACAACGTCTTCGGCAAGATGGCCGCCGATCTGGGCCAGGACAAGGTCAAGGCGATGGCGGAGAAGTTCGGCTTCAACGACGCGGAGCAGGACGTCCCGGTGCGGGCGACCGAGAGCCGCTACCCCTCGGACATGGACAAGGCGCAGACCGCCCTGAGCGGCATCGGCCAGTTCGATGTGACGGCGACGCCCCTCCAGATGGCGATGGTGTCGGCGGCGATCGCGAACGGCGGCACGCTCGCCGATCCGCACATGGTGTCCAAGGTGACCGACGCGGACGGCTCCACGCTCGAAGATCTGGACGCTTCGGCCGGTTCGCAGCGGGTGCTCGGCTCTGGCACGGCCGAGCAGCTTCAGTCCGCGATGGAGACGGTGGTCGAGGACGGCACCGGCAGTAACGCGCGGATCTCCGGCACCACCGTGGGCGGCAAGACGGGCACGGCGCAGCACGGCGAGAACAACTCCAAGACGCCGTACGCCTGGTTCACCTCGTACGCCGAGGACAGCAGCGGCAAGAAGGTCGCGGTCGCCGTCCTGATCGAGGACTCGGACGCGGCCCGCTCCGAGGTCAGCGGCAACGGCCTGGCCGCGCCGGTGGCGAAGGCGATGATGGCGGCGGCCCTGAAGGGCTGACCCCTCAGGGCCTGTTCACGGTGTGCTCAGGCGCGGAGCGGCTGGGCCAGCGTCACCGTGTTGCCCGAGGGGTCACGGAGCGTGGCGATGCGGTAGCCGCCGTCGGTGTCCTCGACGTCGTCGATGTCCTCCGGGTCGAGGCCGTTGCTCAGGGCGACGGCGACGTACTTGTCGACATCGGTCACCGAGAGCGTGAGCAGCGAGGAACCGGCCCGCTCCCCGTCGGCGTACAGCTGGATATCGCCCGCGCGCCCCAAGTACCACTCGGCGAGCCCGTCCATGGGGGCGTGGTCGGGCCCCCGGCCGAGGAGTTTCTCGTACCAGTCGAGCGCCGCGCCGAAGTCGCCGACACACACCACTGCGTAGACCTTCTCAATGCCCTTGTTCGGCATGCCTGATCACCTCGGTGGGGTCCACGGGCGG
Organism: Streptomyces sp. NPDC002851; assembly: GCF_053591935.1. Classification (NCBI taxonomy): domain Bacteria; kingdom Bacillati; phylum Actinomycetota; class Actinomycetes; order Kitasatosporales; family Streptomycetaceae; genus Streptomyces; species Streptomyces sp. NPDC002851. The sequence continues at coordinate 104,878 of NZ_JBSFUT010000030.1, forward strand.
CCACACCAGGAGTGACTGCCACGCTGCCAGCATGACGCATCCGGACCCTCTCCGTCCCGCAGTGCACCGGCTTGCCCCGTCGCCGACCTGCTACGCCCCGGCCTGGGGAAGGGAGTCCGCCAGCGCCCGTCGTACCGCCGTCAGATCCGTGTCCGAGGCCAACCCCGCGTGATACAGCCGGACTTCGGTCGCCCCGGCCTGCGCCGCCCGCCGCACATCGGCGCCGAGTTCCGAGGGGCGGCCGCCCATCCCGCGTACCACGGTGAGGTTCGCCGCGAGCACGCCGCCGCTGTCCGGGCCCGTCTTGGCGCGCGCCCGCGTGAAGGGCTCCAGGAGGTCCGGCCCGCCCGTGCACGGCACCACCACCCCGTCCGCCACCGACAGGACGTGCTCCGGGTCCACTCCGGCGTTCGCGCCGCAGTGGTACGGGACCGGGTCCGCGTGCAGCAGGACCCGGAAGCCTTCCGGGGCGGCGTCGCGTACCGCCGCGACCGCCGCCTCCTGTAGGGCGCGGGCCGTGCGCAGCCGGAACTCCAGGGTGGCGGCGGTCGGTTCCGCGCCGAGGAGCTCGCCCATCGGGGCGTCCGGATCCGTCTCGCCCCGCCACACCGGTTCGAGGCCGCGCCGTACCGCCGCCGCGAGCTCGGCGGCGTCACCGGCGTACCGGCCGTGCTCCGCGTACCCCGCCCGGCAGGCCGGGCAGAAGCACAGGGACATCAGGTACTGCGCGGCGTCGCCGAGACGGACGCCCGCCGTCTTGTCGTGGGCGTGCAGATGCGCGAGCCCGTACCAGCCGCAGGACTCCAGCTCGGTGCCGTGCGCGCCCGGCTGTGCGGCCGCCTCCGCCGCCAGGTCCACGAGGTAGGCGCGCACGGCGGGCTGTGCGATGCAGGGCGCCCAGGGGTAGCGGTCGCCGTAGGCGTTCACCACGCAGGTGTCGGGATGTTCGGCGCCCATACGGGAGTTGTGGGCCAGGACCACCCAGGAGTGGACCTCGACGCCCGCGTCGGCGAGCAGCGCGGCCGCTTCCCCGAAGGCGTCACCGGGTGCCCAGTCACCGGCGGGGGAGGGCCGCAGCGTACGGCCGTGCCAGCGGTCCCCGGGCGGGTAGAGCACGGCGGCGTGCTCGGCGGTGACGATGCGGTGGTGTGGGTGGCGCGGGGTGAGGGCGCGGGTGGAGTGGTACGCGGAGGCAAGGGTCACCTGGTGGACGCCGAGGTCCGCGATGCGGGCGGGCGCGTCCGGGTCGCCGAGCACGTCCCAGGGGTAGAGGAAGGCTCCGGCCCTCATGCGCGCTCACCGCCAGCACGGCCGCTACCGCCATCGCGGCCGTTACCGCCATCGCGATCGTCGCGCGTTCGGCGGAGCAACTCCCGCCCCTGCTCAATGAGTTCGGCCAACGCCCGCACATGCCCGGGTTCGGGTTCGTGCAGCGGGGGCCGCACCTCGCCGACCTCCGCCCCGGTGAGCCGTACGCCCGCCTTGACCAGCGAGACCGCATAGCCGCGGCCCTGGTTGCGGAGCTCCACGAACGGCCGGTAGAAGCCGTCGATGAGCCGGTTCGCGGTCGTGTCGTCGCCGGAGTTCAGGGCCCGGTGGAAGGCGAGGGCGAGGTCGGGTGCGAAGCAGAACACCGCCGAGGAGTAGAGGGTCACGCCGAGGCCGCGGTACGCGAGCGCGGTCAGTTCGGCGGTGGGCAGGCCGTTGAAGTAGCAGAAGGCGTCGTCGGGGCGTGCGGTGCGCACCGCGCTCACGGTGCGTTGCAGCAGCTCCAGGTCGCCCAGGCCGTCCTTGAGGCCGATGATCCGGGGGTGCCCGGCCAGGCGTACCACGGTCTCGGGCGTGAGGACGGCGTTGTCGCGCTGGTAGACGATGACGTCCAGACCGGTGGCGTCGGCGAGTTGGGTGTAGTGGCGCAGCAGGCCCTGCTGGCCGGGGACGACGAGATACGGCGGCATGGCGAGCAGCCCGTCCGCGCCCGCCTCCTCGGCGAGCCGGGCGTAGCGGACCGCGAGGGCGGTGCCGTATCCGGCGCCCGCGACCACCGGCACCCGGCCCGCCGTCTCCTCGACCGCGGCGGCGACGCAGTCGCGGAACTCCTCGGGGGTCAGGGCGTGGAACTCCCCCGTGCCGCAGCAGGCGAAGACCGCCGCGCCGCCCGCGTCGATGCCCGCGCGGACGTGCGCGCGGTAGGCGTCGAGGTCGAGGGCGCCGTCGGGTCCGAAGGCGGTGACGGGGAAGAAGAGCGGTCCGCTGGGGACGCTCAGCCGGGTGGCAAGGGTGGCGGATGCTGGCGGGCCTTGCGTCACGGGCTCTCCCTGGGCAGCGGCGGACGGGTGCACCCGGGCCCGACCCGCACCCCCGTGCACGTTTCTGATTAGCGTCCATGTTTCTGAACGATGAGCACGCTACGGTGGCTCCGTCTCGACGGTCAAGCACCGGTACGGCCACTCTGTCAGCCCCTTGACGGGCTCGCACACAGATCCCTAGCTTGTCCATGCTTGTGAATAAGGGTGCATCAAGTTCCAAAGAGCGTCGAGGAGTTCGCCATGGTCGCCGCCCCCCGCACCGTCCTGCTCACCGGCGCCGCCGGCGGACTCGGCACCCTGATGCGCGAGCTGCTGCCCGCCTTCGGCTACCACCTGCGCCTCTTCGACGTGCGCCGCATCCCGGGCGCCCCGGACGCCATCACCGCCGACCTCGCCGACAAGGCGGCGGTGCACGAGGCGGTACGCGGTGTCGACGCGGTCCTGCACCTGGCGGGCATCTCCCTCGAGGCCTCCTTCGACAGGATCCTGCGCGCGAATATCGAGGGGACGTACCACCTGTACGAGGCGGCCCGCGAGGAGGGCGTCCGGCGCATGGTGTTCGCGTCCTCCAACCACGCGGTGGGCTTCCACCCGCGGCCCCGGTCCGGCGACCCGCGGCTTCCGGTCGATGTGCCGCACCGTCCCGACACGTACTACGGGCTCTCCAAGGCCTTCGGCGAGGACCTCGCGCAGTTCTACTGGGACAAGTTCGGCGTGGAGACCGTGTCCGTGCGGATCGGCTCCTGCTTCCCCGAGCCGACCTCCGTCCGCATGCTGTCGCTGTGGCTGAGCCCGGCGGACGGTGCGCGGCTCTTCCACGCCGCGCTGACGGCGCCGGAGGTCGGGCACACGGTGGTCTACGGCTCGTCGGCGAATACGCGGCTGTGGTGGGACCTGTCCGCTGCGCGGGGCCTTGGGTACGAGCCGCGGGACGACTCCGAGGCGTACGCGGAGAAGCTGATCGCTGAGCATGGGGAGCTGCGGGACGACGATCCGGATCACGCGTATCTGGGCGGGCATTTTTGTACCCGGCCGCCTATGTGGCCGCGCTGAGGGGGTTCCTTCCCCACCCCACCCCTTCCCGTAAGCCTGGCGGCGCTTCGGGGGCTCCGCCCCCGGACCCCCGCTCCTCAAACGCCGGAGGGGCTACCAATGGGGCCGAT
>NZ_JBSFUT010000031.1:0-104956 GCF_053591935.1 Streptomyces sp. NPDC002851
GGGGGCGCCGGGGGCGCCTTGTCGCGGTCCACATGGGTGAGCAGGGACGCCGGCAGGAACACCACGGCGCGCACACCCCCGTACGGCGACCGCGTGTCGGCGGACACGCTGAAGCCGTACCGCGCCGCGAGCACGCCGATCGCCGCGAAGCCGAACTGCGGCGGATCGTCGAGCTGGGTGACGTTCACGGCCTGCCGCCCGGACAGCAGCAGCGCGGCGCGCTCCGCCGCCTGCCCGTCCATACCGACGCCCGCGTCATCGATGACGACGCAGGCGCCGTTGTGCACCGCCTGGACGTTGACCTCGACGCTGGTGTTGGGCTGCGAGTGCCGCGCGGCGTTGTCGAGCAATTCGGCGATGGCGAGGACCACGGGCTCCACCGCACGGCTCTCCAGGGCGATATCGGCCTGCCCGTGGATCTGCACCCGCCGGTAGTCACGGATGCGCGACTTCGCTCCCCGTACGACATCGGTCAGCGCGGAGGCGGCGCGCTGCCGCCCCGGCCAGGAACCGCTGAGCACGGCGATGGCCTGGGCACGCCGCCCGAACTGGGCGTTCGCATGGTCGATTTCGAGCAGGTCACGCAGCACGTCGGGATGATCGTGCCGGTCCTGCATGTCGGAGATGGCGACCTGCTGCTCATTGGCGAGCGCCTGGATGGCGCGCATCGAGGTCTTCAGGGCGGCCTTCGCCGAGCGGTCGGCGCGTTCCTGCGCATGGGCGACCGCGCCGGTGAAGCGTTCAAGCACGCCGTCGAGACTCTTGGCGAAGTCCGTGTACGCGAGCCGCTCGTCGAGGAGGCCGGTGTCCTGGGGGCGGCTGCCCACGCTGTGCGGCGCGTTCCCCTCAAGGGCGGGCAGCCGCACGGCGACCAGGTGCCGGATCTCCTCGTCCCGCGCCCGCAGCCCGTCCGCCAGCTCCCCGTTCCGCCGACGCGTCCGCGCGGTGATCCCGCGCTGGCGTACCAGCAGAACGGCGACGGCGAGCAGGCCGACGGCAAGGCACCAGAACACCACCGCCTCCGATATGTCGTATGTCATAGAGGTCCTAGAGGTTCTTGAGGCAGAAGCGAACTACGGAGCGGACGATGCTAACTCCCGCTACCCCGCACGGACTTGTGCGCGCGCGCAAAGAAATTGTCATCGAACGCAGCGGCGTCGGGCGGGATGGGTTGTGAAATGATCGCTGACGCGAAGTGGCTTGGCCAGAGGAGGAGTTCGGTGTACGCGGGTACGTACAGCGTGGATGCGCTGACGACCGGAGACGTCCCGCCGCAGGAGCGCGCCCACTACTGGCGTGAGCACATCGCCACGTACCAGTCCCGCATGGAGTACGGCTACCGGCACACCGACAACTTCCTGGGCGAGACGCTCCGCCAGCGCACGGACACCTACCAGCTCGTCCGCTACCGGTCCGACCAGATCGAGTACGTCCGTACGGCACGCCAGATCCGTACCGACCCGGACGAGGACTACCGTTTCCTCGTCCCGCTCAGCGGCAGCATGATCCTCCGCCAGGACGGCCAGGAGACCTCCCTCGCCCCCGGCAGCGGCGCCCTCCTCACCTTCGGCGCCCCCTTCGAGTGCCTCCAGGCCGACGACACCAGCGCCTTCATCCTCACCGTCCCCGCCCGCGAGATCGACGACCCGCTCAGCCGCAAGTCGCCGCTCTCCACCGGCCTCGACCTCACCACCGGCCTCGGCCACATCGTCGCCACCATGCTGGCCACCCTCTACGACGAGCGCGACACCCTCACCGACCGGAACTTCGACGCCGTCACCGACCGCATCGCCGAACTCCTCCGCATGCTCGCCGTGGGCGACGACCGCCCCGACACCTCCGGCCATCTGGCGGAGGTCGAGAAACGCGTCCGCCGGTACGCACGCGACCACGCGGCCGACCCCCACCTCACCGGCGCCACGATGGCCCGCGCCCTCGGCTGGTCCCTGCGCCAGGTCCAGCTCGCCCTCCAGCACGTCGGCACCACCCCCCGCGAACTCATCCGCGAGGAACGCCTCCGCCTGGTCCGCGACCGCCTCCGCTGCGCCGACTGCGACCACCTCACCATCGCCGACCTCGCCCACGCCTCCGGCTTCTCCTCCGCCAGCGCCCTGAGCACGGCCTTCCGCCGACGGTACGGGGTGAGCCCGCGGGAGATGCGCTACGGCGGCAGCGGCAACCCGACCCCGGGGTAGGGGGAGTTCGACATCCGCCCCGCATCGCGCGACCGGACCATCCGGCAGGACGTCGGGATCCTGCCGGTGTCCGCGCCGAAACGGTCACTGCTCCGGCGGCGTACGAGGACCCGGTGTCGAGCGCCTGCTGAAGGGAGTCTCGCCCAGGGTCTCGGGGCGGGGCAGTTCGGGCAGGTCCGGGATGAAGGACTCCGGTTCCGTGATGCCGGCGAGTTCGGCCATGCCCAGCATGTAGGGGCGTACCGCGCGCTGCATCTCGCGGAGTTCGTAGCGGCATTCCGCGTCCCGCGACCAGGTCGACTCGGGGGCTCCGGAGGCATTGGTCAGCTCGAACTCCTGGAGCTCCTTGTGCCAGTAGGACTGGAACACCCGGATGTGCCGGTTGTACATCTCGGACCACAGGTTCTCCACGCTGCGGGCGCCCCGTCGCGAGGTCTCGGTCGGCCCGCCGCCCTCTCGCAGCAGCTCCGCCGAGTACTGGATCCACGCGTAGATCGAGCTGAGTGCCTCGCGCAGGTGCCCGGAGTCGGAGTCGAGCGGCTGGGTGACGACCCGGCGGGAGGCCTCGAAGAAGATCTTCCAGGCAATGCTCGCCTGGTCCTTGGCCACCATGAAGGTGACGTCACCCAACGGCGGCACATTGACCGTCGCGGACTCGAGTTGCAGCCCTCGCAGAGCGAGGACCCCGACCATCACCAACGTGCCCGCCACCGCACCGACCGCACCGAACTGGATCTCCCCACCGGCCGAGGTGACGTGGTACGCCACATTCCCGACCGCCCATCCCACAGCCGCCGCGGCCACTACCAGCACGACGGCCGTAGCTGCCCTTCTGAACACCCCGGCCCCCCAACTCCGTTCACCACACGCTGCCGACGATCACACCGCACACACCCACCTGACCACAACCGAGCGAGCACCGTCCCGGCCGACAGACACCGGGTGCCCGCGGCGCGTGCCGCATGTCCGGGGTGTCGCATGATGGGCGTGTGACCATGCTCCGTTTCTCCGAACCCGCCGCCGCACCGGGCGTCCCTGTCTATCGGCACCCCCCCCCCGGTGATTTTCGAGCGAGCCGTGTAGCGGGACCACCGCCCGTCGCCGCGGAAGGGCGAGGGGAAGGCCGAGGGGAAGGCCGAGCGGGCGGCCAAGCGGGCGGTCGGTACGGGCCTACCCGGGTGCGGACGCCATGACGGCCGAGGTCGCGGGCACCGTCTGGGATGTGTTCGTCAGCTACAGCCGTTCCGACGCCCAGCGGACCGGCGTGCTCGTCGCCGGATTGCAGGACCAGGGGCTACGGGTGTTCGTCGATGACACCGCCGTGGACGACTTCACCTCCATCAGCACGACGATCACGCACGCGCTCATGCACGCGAAGGTCCTCCTGGCCGTGTACTCGGCCGACTATCCGGAGCGCCGCGCCTGCCAGTGGGAGCTGACGTACGCCTATCTGGCCGGGCAGCGCGAGGGCGACCCACGTAAGCGCGTCCTTGTGGTCAACCCCGAGCCCACCAGCGACCACATCCACCCGCTCGAGCTCCGCGACGCACGGCACTGGCCGTGGCCGGCCACCCCGGAGGCGGCGGACCGGCTTGCCGCCCGCGTCGCGGCCCACACGGCCTCGCTGCCCTCGCCCATGGGCAGCGGTACCTCCGACGCGCTCGTGCCCTGGCTGCCCGCCCCGGCTCGTACGGGGTCGGCCCGTTTCGTCGACCGCCTTGCGGAGCAGTGGCACATCCACACCGCGCTCAACCGTCACCGTGCCCCCTTGGTCGCCCAGTCCAGCGCCGGTCGCTCGGCACAGCTGCGGGGCATGCCCGGCATCGGCAAGTCCCTGCTCGCCCAGGAGTACGCGCTGCGGTTCAGCCCCGCCTTCCCCGGCGGGATCTTCTGGTTCGATCTGCACGCCTGCATCGGCTCCACCGTTGCCGCGACGATGGAGGCGTACGCCCAACAGATCTCCACCGTGACGGCCGCTCTCGGTCTGGAGCGGGTGGGCCGGTCCCTGCCCGAGATGCTCAGCCGCCTGGCGATCGCTCTCGGCGAGCGCGGCACCCCCTGTCTCTGGGTCGTGGACGGGGTGCCCGACGGCCTGCCCAAGGACCAGCTGCATCAGCTGCGCGGACCCCACCTGCTCGCCGCCACCCTGATCACCACCCGCTCGCTGCGGTACTCCGCCTTCGCCGAGGTCATCGACGTGGCTCCGCTCTCCGAGGCGGACGGGCTGCGGCTGCTTACCGCCCATCGCCCGCCCCAGGACGAGCTGGACCTGGCGGCTGCCCTTGCCCTGGTGCACGACGTCGGCGGCCATCCGCAGGCGCTCGACCTCATCTCGGACCTCGCGTCCGCCGCAGGCTTCACACACGCACGCAACCGACTGCACTCCCCGGGTGCCGATGTGCTCTCCCCCAAGGAACCCACCGACCAGACGCCCCCCTCACGTCACGTCCCCTTCGTCGCCGGTCTGTTGACCCGCCCGCTGAGCGGCGAACGCCCCGTCGACGACGTACTGCGCCTGCTCGCCCTTGCCTGCCCGGCCCCGCTGAGCCAGTCCCTGCTCGAGAACGTGCTGTCGACCGTGACGCCCTACGACCCCTGGGAATCAGGCCCGCTCGTGGCCGAGGCCATCGACACCCTGCTCGGCTCCGGCGCCCTGCGCCCCGAACCGGCACCCGAGGCGGCCTGGACCGTCCATCCCCTGCTGGCCCGCGCCGTACGCCGACACGACAGCGACACCGCCCGTCAGGAAGATCTCCGCCGCGTGCTCCTCCACGCTCTCGCCACGTCCCCGGCGCCAGCACCGGTTCCGGCACCGGCACCGGCACCGGCACCCGCGGTCACCACCCCTGCCCCGTCCACGGGCATACGACCCCCGGCCCCCGCGCATCCACGGCCCCAAGAGCTCACCTGCCCCGGGCCGGTCGAGCGGTCCGCTGCCTTCGACCTACAGGTCGAGCTCATCACGCGGGTCGGGGTGCAACCCCTGTCACCGGAGCAGGGCTCGCTCCGAGAGGCCCTGACCTCCCTGCACACGCTGTTCGCCACCACCCGCGACGTACTCCACCGCATCGCCGCCGAGACACCGGTTCCGCACACCCTTCCCGCCCTCGCCGCCGCCCTCCTCAATCAGCACCTGCGCCCGTTCCTCTCCACCTGGCATCCGGCGCTCCACATGCATGAGGCCACCCGGCCGCACGGCGTCAGCCCTGTCGAGCACGAGCGCGCCTGGCCGCTGGCCGCCGAGATGCGTGCGGCCCTCGCCGAGCTGCGCGCGCCACTCACCGCGACCGCGGAGAGCCTGGCCGAGCTGTGCGGGATCGATCTGCTGACCACGAAGCCACCCCACTGAGAAGCCACCCCACCGAACGTCCACCGCCGGTCACCTTCCGCGCCGCGCATGCACCCCGTACGCGGCCAGGACCACTGCCAGGCTCCCCAAGCTCATCAGGAGTTGAGGCCGGGCGGACTCCAGGAACAGCATCGACACCAGGACGGCGAGGAGGGCCGCGATCGTGAGGTACGTGAGGTACGGGAAGCCCCACATGCGGAAGGTGAGGTTCTCGGGCGGGGTGTGGGCCCGGAGGCGTAGGTGGGACAGGGCGATGGTGAGGTACATGAAGACGAGTACGGCGCCCGTGGAGTTGAGCAGGAAGCCGAAGACGCGCTCGGGCCAGAGGGCCTGGGCCGCCACGGATACGTAGCCCATGAGCGTGCCCAGGAGGATCGCCCTCGCGGGGACGCCGCGGCGGTTCGGCCGGAGCAGGGACCGGGGCGCGTCGCCGTGGGTGCACAGGGCGGACAGCATGCGGGATGACGCGTACAGCGTGGAGTTCAGGACGGACAGGAGTGCGGTCAGGATGATGACCGTCATGGCCGTCCCTGCCGAGGCGATGCCCATGGTCTCCATGGCGGCGACGTACGGGCTTTCGGCGGCCGTGACCTGCTGCCACGGCACGATCGCCACCACCAGGAACACCGAGCACAGGAAGAACAGCGCGATCCGCCAGACGACTTGGCGGGTGGCCCGGGCCACGGCGCGGGCCGGGTCGGCGCTTTCCGCCGCCGCGAGGGTGACGATCTCCGTGCCGCCGAACGCGAACACCACGGCCACGGTGCCGGTGAGGACCGCGCCCGGGCCGTGCGGCAGGAACCCGCCGTCCGCGGTGAGCCCCGACAGGTCGAGCCCGTGTCGGCCCGGCCACCAGCCGAGGACGTACGCGCCGCCGAGGGCCACGAAGGTGAGGATCGCGGCCACCTTCACCACCGAGAACCAGAATTCGGCGTTGCCGAAGCACCGTACCGAGACCAGGTTGACCGCGGCCATGGCGGTGAGTACGAGCAGGCTCAGCGTCCAGGCGGGCAGGCCCGGCAGCCAGCCGTGCAGGATGCGGCCGCCCGCGATCGCCTCGATGGCGACGATCGCCACGAAGGCGTACCAGTACAGCCAGCCGATGGTGAAGCCCGCCCAGTTGCCGAGCGCCGTGCGCGCGTAGTCGGCGAAGGAGCCGGACATGGGGCGGGCCACGACCATCTCGCCGAGCATCCGCATCACCATCAGGACGAGCAGTCCCGCGAGGGCGTACGAGAGCAGGGCCCCCGGGCCGACGCTGCGGATGGTCTCCGCGCTGCCGACGAACAGGCCGGTACCCACCGCCCCGCCCATGGCCATCATCGTCAGGTGGCGTCCGGTCAGAGTCCCCTTGTTCGCCGGTTCTTGGGGTTCTTGGGGTTCTTGGCGTTCTTGGGGTTGTTGAGGTACTTGGGGTTGTTGGGGGTCTTCTTCGACGGGTGGCGGTGGAGGCGGTTGGGGTGGTTCCAGGCGTGGGCTCGGCTTGGGGTCATGCAGGGACGTCGGCACGTCGTTCGCTTTCTCCCAGCTCGGTCGGGGTCACGGTGCGGGGGGCGGGGCGCCGGAAGTTCTGGGCCACCAGGACCATCAGGGCCATTCCGGCCGCGGCCGCGAACACCGCTGTCCGCAGGCCGTCGTTGACGGCGGCGCGCAGGGCGGCGCCGGTCCGGTCGGCGGTGCCCTGGTTGGCCAGGGCGACCAGGATGGCGAGGCCCACGGCGCTGCCGATCTGCTCACCGGTGCTGGCGATGCCGGACGCGATGCCCTGGTCCTGCTCGTCGACTCCGGTGGTGGCCGCCGCGTACATCGCGGTGTAGACGATGCCCTGGGCCAGGCTGAGCAGCGCGAGGCTCGGCACGATCGCCGCGAACGAGGCGGCCGGGTCGAGGCTGAGCCCGAAGACGAGGGTGGCGGCGGCGCCCAGGACGAGGCTGAGGGTCAGCGTCCTGCGCAGGCCGAGCCGGGTGACGAGACGGCCGCCGAGCGCGGTGCCGACGAGCACGCCCGCGCAGGGCACGACGAACGCGAAGCCGGTCCGCAGCGCGCTGAAGCCGTGCACGTCCTGGAGGTACAGGGTGAGGAAGTAGGCGAGCACCCCGAAGGTCGCCATGAACAGGAACGTCGTGGCGGTGCCGGTGCTGAGGTTGCGGTTACGGAAGAGCCGCAGCGGCATCAGCGGGTCGCGGCCGCGCAGTTGGGTCCGCGCGAATACGCAGAGCAGGGCCAGGCCCGCGCCGCCGCTCGCGAGCACCTCGGGCGCGGCCCAGCCCGCCTCGGGGCCCTGCACGAGGGCGAACACGAACAGGGTCGATCCGGCGGTCGCCGTGATTGCGCCCAACAGGTCGAACGTCCCGCCGTCGCGGCGTACTTGGTCGGCCGGGAGCAGCGGACCGGCGAGCAGGAGTCCCGCGAGGGCCAGCGGCACGTTGATGTAGAAGACGGCTTCCCAGCCGAACCACTCGGTCAGTACGCCGCCGAGCAGCGATCCGAGCACCATGCCGCAGCCCGCCGCGCCGCCCCACACGGAGAGGGCCTTGTTGCGCTCGGGCCCCTCCGCGAAGGACGTGGTGACGAGCGACAGGGTCGCCGGAGTGAGGAAGGCGCCGCCCAAGCCCTGTCCGGCACGGGCCGCGACCAGCACCTCGGGTGCGCCCGCGAGCGCGCCGACCAGGGAGGACGCGGCGTACAGGGACAGGCCAAGGACGAAGATGCGGCGCCTGCCGAACAGGTCGCAGGCCCGCCCGCCAAGCAGCAAGAAGCCACCGAACGCGACCGTGTACCCGCTCACCACCCACTGGAGGGACCCGGCGGAGAATCCCACCTCGGTGGCGATCTCGGGCAGAGCCACGAACACGATGTTGTAGTCGAGTCCGATGATGAGGTGGGCGAAGGCCAGGAGGGCGAGCCGGGAGCGGAGTCGGCGCGTGGCCGGCGGGGGCGATGACATCGTGGTGTGGGTTCCTTGTCGGGCGTCGGGTCAGGCTGCGGTCGGCCAGGTGGAGAAGCGGCGCATTCCGTAAAGGAGCGGGGCCGCTTCCTCCGGTGACTGCTGCTCCACGCGATGGATCTCACCGAAGATCACTTGGTGGTCTCCCATGGCGAGCGAACTGGTCACCCGGCAATCGGCAATGGAATGGGCGTCGTTGACAAGATGCGGGCCGCCGAATTCTGGATCGTGTTCCCAAGTGACCTGCCCGAAACGGTCTTTGTCCCCGGAGGCGAAGATCCGGGCCGCGTCCTGCCCGCCGGAATGGAGCAGATTCACCGCGAAGGTGCCCTGTCGCAACAGGGTGCCAAGGGTGTGGCTCTTCCGGTTGAGACAGACGAGCAAGGTGGGCGGGTCAAGGGAAACACTGCTCACCGACGAGACGGTGAGCCCCGACGGCTCCCCATTGAATTCCCCGGTGGTCACGACGGCGACGCCTGTGGGGAACGTGGCCATGAGGGAACGGAATTGGGTGGATTCTACGGGCATCGTACGACTTCCTGATGGCGTGAAGGTGAGGGAGACGGTCGGTGCCGTCGTCAAAGTCGGTGCGGTCACCGAAGTCGGTGCGGTCACCAAAGGAGGGTCTTCTGCGGAATGCTCCCGCCGAGCAACAGCTCACCCGCCGCCTTCAAGTTCTGCTCTCCCGCATCGACATGGCGGCACATCGTGGTGACGTCGCGTAGCCAGCGGTCCATGGGCGAGCGCTTGCGGTAGATCGCGGACCCGCCGACGAGCGCGAAGAGTCGGCTGACGATCGAGTGGGCGGTGTGGAACGCCTTGTAGCGGGCGAGCGCGGTGGACACGCGCTGGTCGGGCGTGGGCTCCTGCCCCGTCTTGAGCCGCTCCCACTGGGCGTCCAGGCCGGCGAACACGTACGAACGCGCCGCGGCCAGGTCCATCTCGCACTCGGCGAGCGTGGTCGTGACGCGCTCCCACCGCGCCCAGGGGGTTCCGGTCGCACGGTCGACCCGGCCCTCGGCCAGGGTGCGTACGTGGTCGAGCGCGGCGCGCGCGAGGCCGAGCGGGACGCCCGGCATGTTGCGCAGGATCGCGTCGGGTGCGGCGTGCAGCAGGCCCGGGTGGCGCGGCGCGGAGAAGCTGAACGTGTGCTCCTCGGGCACGAACAGGTCCGTGGTGGAGTAGTCGCGGCTGCCGCTGCCCGCGAGGCCGGTGGTGTACCAGCTGTCGTGGATCTCGAAGTCCTCGCGCCGCGCGACGATCACCCGCCACTGCACCGGATCGGCGGGGTCGTCGGCGGACGGCTCGGGCTCGCCCTCGTGGAAGACCCGTACGCCCGCGAGTACCAGGTCGGCGTGGGTGATCCCGCTGCCGAACACCCAGTTTCCGCTGACCTTGTAGCCGCCCGGCACGCGCTCGGCGCGGCCGGTGGGGTTGATGAACCCGGCCGTGATCGTGTCCAGGCGCGGGAAGAGTTCGCGCGCCACGCCCTCGTCGAGGTACCCGGCGAAGATCCCGGAGTCGGCGCCGATCATCGCGCACCAGGCGGCGGAGGCGTCACCGTAGGCGATGGCCTCGATGACCTCTACCTGCTGGGCGGAGGTCAGTTCGGGGCCGCCCCGGTCGGCGGGCATGGTCATACGGAACACGCCGGTGTCACGGAGGAGTTCGACGATATCGGCGGGCAACTGCCGGTTCTCTTCGATGTCTTCGGCGCGCTCACGAAGGACGGTGGCGGCGCTGCGGGCCCGGGTGAGGATGTCGTACGCGTCGAGGTGCTCGGCATCAACTGCGTTATCGGTCTTGGGAGTTGCCGGGTTTTCGGCGGTCGCGAATGTCATGCCGTAAAAGCTATTCGGGGTGCGCGCCGCGAACATCCCGCTGGTGTCATCACTTTCCCGTACGTCGCTGGTGGAGGTCGACCGAGTCGCCGGGTCTCCCGGGGTAGACCCGGGTTCTCCCCGGGGATACAGAAATCCGCTGGTCACGCATGCTGTGGTTACGATGCGTGCCATGCACAATTACCCGCTCGAACCCACTGCCACCGAAATGCACACCATGGGGCAGGCCGCGCTCTCCGTCGTCGAGGAATTCATCAACGGCCTTCCCGAGGCCCCGGCCGCCGATCTCGAAGGCGCGGTCGAACTCGCCGACCGGCTCCGGGAGAGCGCACCGGAAGAGGGCGCCCCCTTCGAGCAGTTGCTTGACACCGTGGCCCTGGCATCGCAGAAGGCGATCAACAATTCGGGGCCCGGTTTCCTCGCGTACATACCGGGTGGCGGTCTGTACGCCTCGGCTCTCGCGGATCTGCTCGCGGCCGGTTTCAACCGCTATGTGAATCTCGCCGGAATGGCGCCCGCGATCGCGCAGATCGAGGCGACGGCGGTGCGCTGGCTGTGCGACCTCTTCGACTACCCCGAGGAGGCACGCGGCGTGCTCACCTCGGGCGGCTCCATGGCCAACTTCTCGGCGGTGGTGGCCGCGCGCAAGGCGAAGCTCGGCGAGGACTTCTCCCGCGGTGTCCTCTATACGTCGGAGCAGTCGCATGCCTCGTGCGCGAAGGCGGGCTATCTGGCGGGGTTCCCGAAGGCGCGGGTGCGCCTGGTGCCGACCGACGCATGGCTGCGGATGGATGTGGACGCCCTGGCCGCGATGGTCGAGGCGGACCGCGCGGCGGGCCTGCACCCGTTCATGGTCACCGCGTCGGCGGGCACCACCAACACCGGCGCGGTCGATCCGATCGCGGCCGTCGGGGAGTTGGCCCGCGCGCACGGCATGTGGCTGCACGTGGACGCGGCGTACGGCGGCCCGTTCCGGATGACGGAGTACGGTCGGGGGCTCTTCGCCGGGATCGAACTCGCCGACTCGATCACCCTCGACCCGCACAAGGCGCTGTTCACGCCCTACGGCACCGGCGCGCTGATCGTGCGCGACGGCAAGCGGCTGCGGGACGCGCACCACGTCGCGGCGGACTATCTCCAGGACATGGAGGGCCTGGAGGAGCGCATACCCAGCTTCTCGGAGTACTCGATGGAGCTCTCCCGCGACTTCCGCGGACTCCGCCTCTGGCTGCCGATCAAGCTGCACGGCATGGCCGCGTTCCGCGCCGCCCTGGAGGAGAAGCTCGAACTGGCCCGGTACCTCTACGAGGAGCTGCGCGCGATGCCGGGCTTCGAGGTGCCGCTCGAGCCCGATCTGACGGCGGTCGCCTTCCGCTACGTCCCGCGGGGCGCGACGGACGAGCAGGCGGACGCGTTCAACCAGCGGCTCCTGGAGCGCATCAACCACTCGAAGCGGGTGTTCCTGTCGAGCACCAATCTCGGCGGCCGCTTCGTGATCCGCGCCTGCGTGGTCTCGCACCGTACGCATCGCGACCGTATCGAGGAGGCCGTACGCATCATCAGGGACGCGGCCCACGACCTGGTGACACAGGGCTGAACCGAACCGTCCGCCCGGAGGCGGGGGTCGGTGGCGCCGGTGCGGCGACGGCCTTGGTACGGGTCAGGCCCGACTCGATGGCGCTGATGGTGAGTTGGACCCGGTCGCGGGCACCGAGCTTGGCCATGATCCGGCTGACGTACGTCTTGGCCGTGAGGGGGCTCAGGCTGAGCCGCTCGGCGATCTCCTGATTGGTGAGGCCCTGCCCGACGAGGGCGAAGACCTCGCGCTCGCGGTTGCTCAACTCCGCGAGCGCGAGGCCGGGGCCGGGACCGAAGCCCGGCTCGGGACAGCTCGTCCGCCGGGCGAGATGGCTCTCGATGAGACGCCGGGTGTGCTTCGGATTGAGCCAGGACTGGCCGTCCGCGGTGGCGCGGATGGCCTTGAGGAGATCCTCCGGCTCGGTGTCGACGGGCAGAAAGCCGGTGGCACCCGCGTCGAGCGAACGGAACAGATGGTCATCGTCGTCATGGATGGTCAGCATCAGCACCCGCACGGGCCGCGAGCGGTCGTCGCCGGTGATGCGTGCCGTCGCCTCGATGCCGTCGATCTCCGGCAGGTGCGTGTCCATGAGGACCACATCGGGCCGGGAGCACCGGGCCATCTCCACCGCGGCCTTCCCGTCGGCCGCGGCTCCCACCACTTCCATGTCCGGCGCGGAGTTCACCAGGAGGCAGAAGCCCGCCCGTGCTGCTGCGTGAGCATCGGCGACCACGACGCGGACCATGATCAGTTCCCCCCAGGTTCGGATCTGCGGCTGCGCTGAGCGCGTCCGCGATCGTACCCGCACATGTCGGGAATTGTTAACTCATGGACCAATAGGGGCTACGTTTGACAGGCTGAACCCGCTTCACGCCTTGGATTCGCCAGAGACGGTCCTAGCGCGCAGCCGCGCCGGGGCCCCCGGGGAGCAGCTGCCCCACCATCGCCTCGAACTCGGCCGTGGTGGGCGGCTCATCCGCGAGCAGCCCCTGGAGCAGCAGACCGTCGTACGCGTTGGCGAAGACCTGCACGCGCAGCGGGTCGTCGGTGAAGAGCCGGGCGAATGCGCACAGCGCGTCCTTCCAGCGCCGGGTCGGGCCGCGCAGCTCCGGTCGGCGCGAGGCGAGCAGACACAGTTCGAACTCGGCGAGCAGATGCCCCTTGGCGGCGACCGCCTCCGACATCAGGGCGGCGAGCGCGGTCCGCTTGTCGCCGCCTTCGCCGTTGTCGGGAGCGTCGATGAGCGCGCGCACCCGGTCGGCGTCCTCGTTCATGCAGGAGGTGAGCGCGGCGGTGAGCAGTGCGTCGATGGACTCGAAGTAGTACGTGCTGGCCGTGGCCGGAAGCTCCGCCTCGCGGGCGACGGTGCGATGGGTCACGCCCGATGCTCCGTCGCGTTCGATCACGCGCAGCGTGGCGTCGATCAGCGCTTGCCTGCGCCGAGCGCCCTTGGCCCGGCGCCCGTCGACGCTCGTCGTCGTCTCGTCCGCGTCCGAGGACTTCGAAGGTGTGGGGGACAGTGTGGCTCTCCCGGTCCGTGGCCCTGCTCGTTCTCACGGCGACGATACCCGGCGGGTGGTGCCCCCTCCCGGGGGAGGAGGGGGCACCGGCAGGTGCGTCAGCCGTGCACGGCCAGCGGCGCCTCCTCCTCACGTACCGCCTCGGCCCGCTCGGTCTCGGAGCGCAGATGACGGTAGGCGAGCAGGGTGGTGAGCAGGGCGAGCGCGCCGACGACAAGGGCGACGAGGAACCCGGACCGGGTGCCGAAGACGTCCACGACCTGACCGGAGGCGGCGGCGCCGAGCGCCACACCGACCTGAAGACCCGCGATCATCCAGGTCATCCCTTCGGTGAGCTGGGCGGCGGGGGTGACCTTCTCGACGATCCCCATGATGGTGACCATCGTGGGGGCGAAGAACACCCCGGCGACGAACACCGCGACGGAGAGCGTCGCGATGCTGTCCACGACGAGGAACGGCAGGGTCGTCAGGGCGGTACCGGTCACCCCGATCACGAGGAGCTTGTGCAGCGGCACATTCAACTTGAGGGCCCCGAAGGTGAGTCCGGAGATCGCGGACCCGATCGCGTAGACGGCGAAGACGATCCCGGCGGCGCCCTTCTGCCCCTGCTCCTGAGCGAACGCGAGACCCATGGTGTCGACGGTTCCCGCGATGGCGCCCCCGAACATCAAGGTGAGCGCGAGCATCAGAACCGAGGGCGTACGGATCGCCGAGCGCCCGGTGGTCCGGCTCCGCGGCTGCACGGGCGGCTCGGTGCTCTTCTGCGGCACGAAGAGCAGCACCCCCACGGCGAGCAGCGCCATCGCCACCATCGGCCCGGCCTCGGGGAAGAGAGTGGTACCGAGCATCACGGCGATGGCCGGCGCGATGATGTACGTCAACTCGTCGACGACCGACTCCAGCGAGTACGCCGTATTCAGCCGCGGCGAGCCCCGGTACAGGTGCGTCCAGCGGGCCCGGACCATGGCACCCATACTCGGCATGAACCCGGCAAGCAGCGCGAACAGGAACAAGGTCCAGTCGGGCGCCTCGTAGTACGCACACAGCAGCAGCCCACCGAGCGCGGCGACGCTGACACCGGTAGCGGGCAGCAACACCCGCCCCTGCCCCAACCGATCGACCACACGCGAGATCTGAGGCCCTATCAGCGCCATGGACAGCGTGAACGTACCGGCGACGGCGCCCGCAAGCCCGTACTCCCCACGCAGCTCGGACAGCATCGTGAGGATGCCCATGTGCGTCATCGGCAACGGCAGCCGAGCGAGCAGCCCGGCCGCCGAGAATCCCCGGGCACCGGGAGCCGAGAACAGTTCGCGGTAGGGGTTAGCCATCGCACACCCCTCGGGCGTTTTCGGGCAGCGTGAAGTAGTGCATGAGGGCCTCCGCGGCACATCACGAGAAACCTGAACGATCGCCCCACTTTCTATCACGTGCCCGCCCGGGCAACGCGAAACGGGTGCACCCACAAGGGGGCTCACCCGTTTGACCTGCCGACACAGAGCGGCCATCCCCTGGCTGCTATGTCAAGGGGCACTTGATGGACCGGTGGCCGAACCAACGGGAAGCCTCGTGGCGTGGGGAAGCCCTCGACTGAGTGGAAGCGGTGCCGACGCGACCTGCCTGTTTCCATCTCTCGACGCCAGCTTGACGGCGCTCCCCCGGCTTTAACTCCTTGACCACGGCGTCCAGTCGTGAGTTAGCGTTGCTCTGCACCGCGTGTCCTCCCAGAGGATGTACGCGACGTCACCTGCGGATACGTAGGCCCTTTTGGTTCGGTGACGCGGACCCATGGTGCGCTCCCGGCGGGAGCCATCCGGCATCCGTCACCGGTCACAACCGAAGGGGACGCATTCCTATGGCTGCTGTCGAGTACACGCCCAAGAACCGCATTTGGGTCCGTGATGTCCTGGTGGGCATCACGGCGGGCCTCGGCTCGAACCTGATGTGGGTACTGGTGCAGGCCGTGGTGCACCGCCTCGGCTGAGTCAGGCGGTGGGCGGGCCTCCTGGGGCCCGCCCTTACTCCGCCACAGCCCGGGGTTAATCTACGGGTTGTCATTGCGGCCCGACGGGCTTCCCGGTGAGCTGTACCGGCAGGGCACCACTGCGCTGCACGCAACGGGCTCCAGCTCATTCACGACGACAATGCGGAAGGTCGCAGGCGCTCGGAAGCGAGAGGTGCAGGATCTCTTCAAGTACTTCAACAGCTTCATGACCGCCGAGCGCAACAGTCTCGATGTCCTGATATGCGACGAGGCTCACCGCATACGGGAGACATCGGCCAACCGCTACACGCCGGCATCGAACCGTACCGGCAAAGCCCAGATCGAGGAACTCATCGACGCGGCGCGCGTCCCGGTATTCCTGCTGGACGAGCATCAGGTCGTTCGACCCGGCGAGATGGGCACGGTCACGGAGATCAAGGCAGCGGCTGCGAATAAGGGGCTCCACTGTCAGGTGGTGCCACTGGACAGCCAGTTCCGGTGCGGTGGCAGCGATGCGTATCTGCGTTGGGTGGTACGGCTGTTGGGCCTTGAGCCGGGTGGTCCTGTGGTGTGGGAGCCCGACGGCAAGATGCAACTCCTGCTCGCGAACAGTCCGCAGGAGATGGAGGCTTTCCTCGACGACCGCCGCTCACGGAAGTACAGCGCGCGCATGTCCGCCGGCTACTGCTGGAAGTGGACGAAGAAGGTGCCACCCGGGCAGGCACTGCCCGCAGACGTCATCGTCGGGGAGTGGGAACGGCCCTGGAACGTGTTCGGTGACCGGGCCGTCAGCGGAGCGCCTCCGGCCGCGCTGTGGGCAACCGATCCGGCCGGCTTCGGGCAAGTGGGCTGTGTGTACACGGCGCAGGGCTTCGAGTACGACTGGAGTGGCGTCATCATCGGCCCCGACCTGGTGTGGCGCGGTGACCGCTGGGTCACCGACCGTACGGCGTCCAAGGATCCGGTCTTCAAGAAATCGACTCCGGACGCGGATGTGGACCGGCTGATCCGCAACACGTACAAGGTTCTGCTGACGCGAGGGATGATCGGCACGGTGATGTACTCGACCGACGTCGAGACACGCGAAAAGCTGCGAGAGCTGATCGGCGCCCCGGCGCGGAACCGGCAATCCAACACGGACGACCTAGCGCTCAGTAGCGGTACCGAGCCACGATGATCACGATCTCGTTGCCCGTGACGAGATGGACAAGGCCGGTACCAGCACGGGAAACAGCAAGGGGCCGACTCCCGGAAGAGTCGGCCCCAGTTGACCCGCATGTTTGCCAAGCCGCCAACGTGGCGTTACTTCATCCACTCACGCATTGAAGCGGAACTCATGACCCGTTCCGCTGACCTGCACCGGAGGCACCAGGCCCCCTCTGACCTGGCATTACTACGGTTGGTGAAGTTGGTTGGAGTTGAGCCCGTTCGATCATCCTGCGGACTCCTTGCGGACCGCGCGGACCGCGCGGACAGACGGGCCGGGGCCGGGCGTGGCGCGGTGCCCTGCCATCGGGCGACGCCTTGATCGGAATTCCTCCGGACCCGAGGGAGTCAGCCCCGTGTCCCGTGCCAACCAAACCAGTGGTTGGAGGCGAGCCTCCGCTCGACATGGGGTGGACGACGGCGTACCTGCGCGAGTGGCTCGCCAAGACGCCGCCCGCCGGGTACACCGCCTGGGGTGAGCAGTGAGCACCCCGTCGGAAGGGTCGCGGCTTCAGTCCTCCGCCAGCTCGACCTCGAGGTCGTCGGCGATCTGGTCGGCCATCTCCTCCAGGTCCGGGCTGAGCCCGGCGCCGATCCACGTGAAGCTCAGCAGCACGGCGCTGTCACAGCCGCGCGGCTTGATCCCGTAGACGACGGAGTAGATCACCTGCGCCGTTCCGAACAGGCCCTTCCTGGCCCCGGCGTAGGCCTGCCGGATGCGCACCGCCGGGCCGCAGCCGACCTCCACCTCCTTGACTTCCGGAGTGCCGAGTTCGTTGTCGGCGACGACCTCGGTGAGCCATTCCAGCGTGACCTCGGGTACCACCTCGTCCGGCTCCACGAGCCGGACGTCCAGGTGGGCGAACCGCTCGTCGCTGCCGCCGATGTACAGGCCGAAGGCGGCGAACGCAAGATTCCGCCTGCTGGATGTCGCGAGCGCCTCCAGGTCGCGGGCGAGGCTGCGGACCTTCGGCCGGTGGCCCTCCGCGGTGAACTCCCGGGCCAGCTCCTCGGCTTGGGCCGTCGCCCAGGCCCGCGGGTCCTCGGCCGGATCGAGGGAGAGCGGCACCCAGTCCCCGGGGGCGTGCACGGTGACGTTGGCGATCCCGGTCATGTGCTCGGCCCTCCGGTCCAGGTCAGTGAGGCGGCGATGACATCGAACAGCTCGGCCATCGCATCGGCGATCGGGTCCAGCGGCGTGGAGAACGCCAGCAGGAGGTAGGCGCTGCTGCCGGGGACGGGTATGTGGTAGTCCACCGCGGTGACCGGGAGCGGGCTGGCGCTCGGGTCGTCCTCGGGCGGCATGGTGCGAGTGCGTACCCGTACGGCTGGCCCGGCCTGCAGCTCCTCGATGGTGATCTGCTGCCCGATCGGCCCGTCGTCGGACAGGGTCCGGGCCAACGTCTCGGGCGGGACCTGGCCCGGGTGCTCGGGGGCGGCCAAGGTGACGAGCAGCGAGGCCGGGATGCCGACGGGGCCCGCCTTCTGCAGGCTGACGAACAGCTCGATGCCGCCCTTGGCGTGGGCCTTCTTGGACTGCTTCAACAGCTCCTGGCGGGTCTGGTCCTTCAGATGCGGGGCGTTGTCGATGCCCCGGTACTGCCGCTCGACGAGCGCGTCGACCGCCGCGATCCGGCGCTCGGGCTCCAGGAGGATGCGGAACCAGTCATCCGGGACGAGGAGGCGGTAGTCGGACGGCGGTCCGCCGCCTTCTACGGACTCGGCGGTCATCGCCTGGGTTTGGTCGGTCATCGCCAGGGCTTGGTCGGTCATGCGGACTCCTGCGACGGGATACGTGCGGGTCGGTCGAGCCACAGGCGGCTGGCGAGCTGGCGAGCGGCGTTCGGGATGATGACGAGGAGGGTGACGCCGCTGAGCACGAGCGTCGGCCAGCCGAGGGCCGGCTCGCCGTCGCGGACCAGAGCCTGCCCGTACCCGAAGGCGAATCCCGCCATCGGCCACTGAATGATGCGCTCGCCGAACACCCGGTGCGGCCCCTCCGGGATGCGGGTGTACTTGCGGGCGTTCTTCGGCGAGTACGGAGCCAGGTAGAAGGAGTCCGCGAAACGCAGCGTGTCCCTCGCCTTCGTTGCCTCAGTCTGACGCTGGCTCTTCCGCTTCGCACCGTTGTCGATCTCCTCGGACCGGCTGGGAAGACCGGCTGTGGCCACCAGGGACCGCCACCGCTCCGGGCCGCCCGGCCCACCGAACCAGGCATCCCACGGCAACACACTGCGAACGACGCCTTCGACCCCACGCAGTTCCACATAGCGGGGCCGACCGTGCTCAAGGACCCGCACCAAATCCGTCACGGCGTGCGGCCCCGAGCGGGACAGCCAGCGCTCCTCTCCGGTGCCGGAGACCAGCACGATGTCGTCGTCCTGTACGCAGACCGCGGCCGTGGAGACGAACCGCACGGTGGCGTCCGTTTCCGGGGCCGGTGCCGGGGAGATACGGGTCTCGTACTCGGGCCGTGTGCGACGGTCCCGCCACCGCGACCACAGGCACAGCACCACATAGTTCAGCGCCCAGAGCGCGCTGCTGGCCCCCATCACCGTGGGCATCCAGAGGACCGAGCCATCCGTGAGAATCGTGAGACTCATGGTTACGGCCCACAGCGTCAGGGCGACCCGGCGCGTGTACAGATACCAGCGGGGCATCAGCTTCCCCGGCGCCAGATGCGTGCGAGCGGCTGCGAACCACGACACGCGGTCGAGCGAGGGGTGTTGAGGGTCCCGCACGGTCTCCAGCGGTATACGGCAGACGTCCAGCACTTCGGCGAGCCCGCTGCGGTGCAGGAGCGCCAGCCCGTCGGGGTACGCGCCGTGCAGCCCCGAGGCCTCCGGCAGCCAGTCATCGACGCGCAGGCTGAGTACCAGCCGGCCGTCGCGGTCCTGCAGCTGCAACGTCCCCATCGCCCCAGGGCTCGGAGGTCCGCCGTGCCCCCACACATCCGGCGCCGGCCCCCGGGCGAGCACCGCCTTGGCGATCCCGTCCCGACCCACCGGATAACGGTGCACTCGGCCGTACCTGTCGGTGAACACCAGCCCTTGCCGGTCGCAGCTCAGTCGCGCCCGCCTGGGGACATCGACCGCGGGCGGCCCCACGGCAACCGGACGCAGCACTGGCCCCGTGGTTACGAGCGGAGGTGGGGTCTTTCGGTCCAGGATCACAGGTTCCCTCCTACGCGGGCAACAAACGGATCCTTGACATCGGCCCAGGCGTCCACCTTGTCCGTATTCGACACGGCGATGCCGGCCCCCGCGATGTCGGCGGCGTCGGCGATCTTGGAGTGCCGGAAGGAGTCGGCAACGGCGTCGGCGACCTTCGGGTCGGCGAGGGCCTCCGGGGCGATGTTCTTCAGCGAGTTCTGCAAACCGCTGAGATTAGGCAACTCGGCCTTGCCGACCAAGGACTTACCCGCGTCCCACGTCTCCTTGGCGATCGACTTCGGGTTGAGGCCCTCGAGAAGTCCATTGGCACCGTTGAGGGGCTTGGCGGGCAGGTTGTCGACGGCAGCGCGATGCAGCTTGCCCACCGGCGACCCGGCGGACCCCTTGTTCGCGATCTTCCACGCCTTGGCGGCCTTGATGCCCCTCGCCGTCGCGTCCTTGAAGAGCTTCGTCCGCGCCAGTGCCTTCGCTCCCGTCGCGGCACCGCGGGCGCCGGCCATGGCCGCACGGCCGATGCCGAAGGTCGCGACGCCGACGACGTCCAGGGCCACGTCCACCCAACTGCCTTCCCCGGCCAGGGCCAGCAGCAGGTTCGAGGCCAGCGAGACGATGCCGGCGACCAGCGCGATCGCACCGAAGACGGCGGACAGGGCCTGGCCGATGACGGGAATGAAGTTGACCAGAACTGCCAGCGTGCCGAAGACCGCGGCGATCCGCCCCGCCCACTTGCTGATCGCCTTGAGGATATCCGCGTTCTCCGAGACCCAGTTCGTGAACTTGTCCCAGCCGCTGTCCTTCAGCCCGTCGTTGTCGATGACCTCACGGATCGCGTCCGCCGCGCGCTTGGCGGCGTCATCCCGGATGCGCTTGGCCTCCGTCAGGTCGGCCTTCGCCTTGGACAGCGCGGAGTCCGCGTCTTCGACGCGTTCATCCTGCCTCTTCCGCTGTGGATCGTCCTTCGGAGTGTCGTCGGGCTGGCCGGACAACGCGGCTTTGGCGGACTTCTTCTCATCGTCCGCTGCCTCGGCGCGCTTCAGGGCCGCGTCTGCCATGTCCTGAGCACGCTGGAGCTCGGAGGCGTACTCGTTCGAGCACACCCCTTCCCGCACCGAGGTCCCGAGCGCCTTGGCTCCCACGTCGTAGCGGTCAAACGCCTTGCGGAGCTTGTCCTCGGCACCCTCGGCCAACTCGCGGTACTTGTCCGCCGCCTTGCCCTTCCAGGTGTCGACGTCCCTCAGGGCCTTGATCTCCGCAGCCTGCTTCTGAATTCTGTCGGCGGTATCGCGCATCTTCCGGCCGATTTCGGCAACGGAGTACGGATCCCCGGGAATCGGATCGGAGGGCTCATCCAGGACGTCCCAGCGGTGCGCCGCCGGCCGCCCCATCAGCCTTCGCCCTTCTTGTGGGCCTTGTCCGCTTTACGGAGCGCGTTGGCGAGGTCGGTGTCGATCTTCTCGAAGCCCTTCGCGGCCGCCTTCGTCAGCTTGGCGAGCCCTTCCAGCTCCTCGACGAGCTTCTTGCGGTGGATCTCCCAGTTACTGGAGAACTCCGAGAAGACATCGACGATTTGATCCGAACCCAGCGCCGATTGGCTGTAGCACAGCGCCGGGTTCGCGTCGTGAGTGAAGGTTCTATGGATACGGTTCAAAGCTCTGGCGCACTCACGTATGCGCCCCAGGTCCGCCTCTACGTCCCCCACGTAGATCCTCTTCCTTTTCCGTCTCGGCTGCGAATGCCCCGAGAGCGTAGCAACGGCACGAATTCCTGATCAGGTCGACCCTGTGAACGGCCCGCGTCGACGAGGCGGGTGTCGCTCGGCTGGTGGTGCCCACCGGGGAGCAGCCAGCGCTCGAGCGCGCGGTGGCGGATGTGCAGGATGCGCCCGGAAAGGCCCGCTAACCGCTCCGGTACAGGTCAGCGGGCCTTCCGTTGCTCCATCACACGTTGAACCGGAACTCCACCACGTCCCCGTCCCGCATCACATAATCCTTGCCCTCCATGCGCGCCTTGCCCTTGGCTCGGGCCTCGGCTACCGAGCCGGTTTCGGTCAGGTCGTGGAAGGAGACGATTTCGGCCTTGATGAAGCCCTTTTGGAAGTCGGTGTGGATCACACCGGCGGCCTCGGGGGCCGTGGCGCCCTTCTTGATGGTCCAGGCGCGGGCTTCCTTGGGGCCGGCCGTGAGGTAGGTCTGCAGGCCCAGGGTGGCGAAGCCGACTCGGGCGAGGGTGGCCAGGCCCGGCTCGTCGGCGCCGACGGACTGGAGGAGTTCGAGGGCGTCCTCCTCGTCGAGCTCCGCCAGGTCCGCCTCCAGCTTGGCGTTCAGGAAGATCGCCTCGGCCGGGGCGACCAGGGCGCGCTGCTCCTCCTTGAAGGCCTCGTCGGTCAGCTCGTCCTCGTCGACGTTGAAGACGTAGAGGAAGGGCTTGGTCGTCAGGAGGTGGAGGTCGTGGAGGAGCTCCTCGTTTTCGCCGCCGTTGACGATGCCTGCCGAGAAGAGGGTCTTGCCCTCCTCCAGGATGGCCTGCGCCTCCTCGACCGCCTTCACCTTCGGGCCGATGTCCTTCTTGATGCGCGACTCCTTCTGGAGGCGCGGCAGGACCTTCTCGATGGTCTGGAGGTCGGCGAGGATCAGCTCGGTGTTGATCGTCTCGATGTCGCCCTTGGGCGAGACCTTGCCGTCGACGTGTACGACGTTCTCGTCCTGGAAGGCGCGGATGACCTGGCAGATCGCGTCGGACTCGCGGATGTTCGCCAGGAACTTGTTGCCCAGGCCCTCGCCCTCGCTCGCGCCGCGCACGATGCCCGCGATGTCCACGAAGTCGACCGTGGCGGGCAGGATGCGCTGCGAGCCGAAGATCTCCGCCAGCTTGTCCAGGCGGGCGTCGGGGACGCCGACCACGCCGACGTTCGGCTCGATCGTGGCGAACGGGTAGTTGGCCGCGAGAACGTCGTTCTTGGTCAGGGCGTTGAACAGGGTCGACTTGCCGACATTGGGCAGACCGACGATTCCGATCGTGAGCGACACGCTTACCGACTTCCCGTACGACTGACTGGTGGTGGTGGGTGGGGGCGGTGGCTCGGCCGGGTCCCGGTGGTCCTGGGTGGTCCTGGGTGGTCCAGTTGGTCCGGTGGTACGCCGATCGGGCCGATCCCCCAGTCTACGGGCTGTGGTGCGCACGCCGGGGCGACGTATCGAACGCACGGCCAAGCTCCACCAAAGCGCGTGTCCAAGGCGCCCGCGGCGGCCCCGGCCTGCCTAGTTTGGACCGGTGGAGCACTACACGGCGCGACCGAAGCATGACCCTACGCAACGACCTGCGCCTTTGCCACCGCAGGCCTCCCGGCCCGGCGCCGGGTCCAGCCCTGGCACCGTCTACCGGGCCGCGCCCCGGCCGACCGGTCCCGCGACCCCGCTGGTCCGGGTCCTTCGCGTGCTGCACCGGGTGGTGGCCGGCGTGCGGCGGGGCGTGCACGCGGTGTGTTCGATGCCCAACCCACGGCTCACCGGGCTCGGCAGCGGGCTCTTCTGCGCCGCCCTGATGCTGCTCTTCGCCTGTCTCGTGCGGCTGCTCTTCGACGGCTCCGGGGTGGTGTACGGGGTGCTCTTCCTGCCGGTGAGCGCGCTGACGGCGCTCTGGGTGCGGCCCAAGGAGCTGATCACCGCGCCGATCGCGGTACCGATCGCCTTCGCGGTGGGGCTGCCGCCGATCTCCCCCGGCTCGGAGGGGTTCGCCGGGCAGCTGATGGGCGTGGTGACGGAACTCGCGCTCCAGGCCGGTTGGTTGTACGGCGGCACGCTCATCGCCGGGGTGATCGTGATCGTACGAAAGGTGCGGCTGATGGCCCGCAAGCGGGCGGCCCGGGCGGCTCGCGCGGGGCGGGCCGCGGGGACGGCGGGGAGGAGGGCGGGGACGAGGGGAGCAGCTGCGGGGCGGCCGAACGAAGCCCAGCGGCGGCCTGTCGGGCCGCGGAGTCCTCAGCGGTCCACGGGTTCCTCCGCGAAGCCCGCGGGTTCCTCCACTAACACGGGTGGGCGGGTCTGAGGCGTCTGAGGCGTCTGAGGCGTCTGAGGCGTCTGAGGCGTCTGAGGCGGACGGTTCTCGGTGTTCGGCCGGTTGTGCGGGTGGTTCTCGGTTGTGCGGGTGGTTCTCAGTGTTCGGTCGGTTGTGACGCGGCCATCGCCGCGCCCACGATGCCCGCGTTGTTGAGGAGTTCCGCCGGGACGATCTCTGCCTTGATGTCCTCGATCAGGGGCAGGAACTTGTGGGCCTTGCGGCTCACGCCGCCGCCGATGATGAACAGCTCCGGCGAGAACAGCATCTCCACGTGGGCGAGGTACTTCTGTACCCGGCGCGACCAGCGCTCCCAGCTCAGCTGCTCGTCGTCCCTGGCCT
The DNA here is from genome assembly GCF_053591935.1 of Streptomyces sp. NPDC002851. Taxonomy (NCBI): domain Bacteria; kingdom Bacillati; phylum Actinomycetota; class Actinomycetes; order Kitasatosporales; family Streptomycetaceae; genus Streptomyces; species Streptomyces sp. NPDC002851. The sequence continues at coordinate 24,190 of NZ_JBSFUT010000031.1, forward strand.
TGGTGGAGGCGCGGGTCTCCGCGTCGTGACCGTGCAGCTCCAGGTGGCCGAGCTCGGTGTTGGGCACCAGGTGGCCGTCCGTGAAGACGGCGCTGCCGATGCCGGTGCCGAGGGTCAGCAGGATGACCGTGCCCTTGCGGCCGCGGCCCGCGCCGAAGTGCATCTCGGCGACGCCCGCGGCGTCCGCGTCGTTGAGCACCGTCACCGGCTGGCCGCCGAGGCGCGCGCCGAGCAGGGTGCGGGCGTCGACGTCTATCCAGCTCTTGTCGACGTTCGCCGCCGTACGGACCGTACTGCCGCCCGTGACGACGCCGGGGAACGTGATGCCGACCGGGCCCGACCAACCGAAGTGGCCGACGACCTCCTTCACGCCGTCGGCCACGCCGTCCGGCGTGGCCGGGTGCGGGGTCAGGACCTTGTGCCGGGTCTCGGCCAGGCCGCCGCGGTCGAGGTCGACCGGGGCGCCCTTGATGCCGGACCCGCCGATGTCCACGCCGAAGATCTGCATGAACCCCACGTTACGACGCGGGACTGACAGTCACTTCCCGGACGTCACTTCTCGGCGGCCGCTGGTCGGCAGTGTCCGCTCGACGTTCACTCCTCGGCGAGCCGCCGTTTCACTTCTCGGCGAGCGAGCCGCCGCGCTTCTCGATCAGGGCCTCGGCCTCGGCACGCAGGTCGCGGCGGAGCTCCTTGGGGAGCGAGAAGGTGATCGACTCCTCGGCGGCGGTGATGGTCTCGACGTCCGCGTAGCCGCGCTCGGCCAGCCACGCCAGGACCTCCTCGACGAGCACGTCCGGGACCGAGGCGCCGGAGGTCACGCCGACCGTCGAGACGCCCTCGAGCCAGGACTCGTCGGTCTCGTCGGCGAAGTCCACCAGGTGGGCGTCCTTCGCACCGGCGAGCTTGGCGACCTCGACCAGGCGCTTGGAGTTGGAGGAGTTCCGCGAGCCGACCACGATCACCAGGTCCGACTCGGCGCCCATCTGCTTCACCGCGAGCTGGCGGTTCTGCGTGGCGTAGCAGATGTCGTCGCTGGGCGGCGAGAGCAGGTTCGGGAACTTGTTCTGCAGGGCGTCGACGGTCTCCATCGTCTCGTCCACGGAGAGCGTGGTCTGGGAGAGCCAGACGACCTTGTCCGGGTCGCGGACCTCGACATTGGCGACGTCCTCGGGGCCGTCGACCAGGGTGATGTGCTCGGGGGCCTCGCCGGAGGTGCCGATGACCTCCTCGTGGCCCTCGTGGCCGATCAGCAGGATGTCGTAGTCGTCCTGCGCGAAGCGGACGGCTTCCTTGTGCACCTTCGTGACCAGCGGGCAGGTGGCGTCGATGGTGGCGAGCTTCCGGTCGGCGGCCTCCTCGTGCACGACCGGGGCCACTCCGTGGGCGGAGAACATCACGATGGAGCCCTCGGGGACCTCGGCGGTCTCTTCTACGAAGATGGCGCCCTTCTTCTCGAGGGTCTGCACGACGTATTTGTTGTGCACGATTTCGTGGCGTACGTAGATCGGCGCCCCGTACTGCTCCAGGGCCTTCTCGACGGCGATCACGGCGCGGTCCACGCCCGCGCAGTAGCCGCGAGGGGCGGCGAGCAGGACGCGGCGTGCGGCGGGCGCGGCAGGCGTTGCAGTCATGCCCCCCATCGTAAGGCCGCCCTCAGCGCGTCAAAGATCGACGCCTTGGGGAGACTGGGGAGGCCGATGCCGCGTGCGGCCTCGGTGGATACGGGGGTGATGCGGGGTGATGCGGGCGGTGCGGCCGGGCTTGGAGGCGTGCGATGGCCGGTGACGGTGGCGGTGGCCAGGGCGAGGACGGAGACGGGAAACTCCGCCGGACTCTGGGGTTCCGGGACCTGGTGGTCTACGGGCTGCTTTTCATCGCGCCGATGGCACCCGTCGGAGTGTTCGGCACCCTCGACGCCAAGTCGCACGGCGCCGTCGCGCTCGTCTATGTGGTGGCGACCATCGCGATGGCATTCACCGCGTTCAGCTACGCCCAAATGGTGCAGGTCGCGCCGCAGGCCGGTTCCGTGTTCACGTACGCGCGCAAGGGGCTCGGCGAAGGGCCCGGGTTCATCGCCGGGTGGATGGCGATGCTCGACTACGTACTGATCCCGGCCGTGGCGTATCTCTTCGCCGGAATCGCCATGCACGAGCTCGTACCGGCGGTCTCTCAGTGGGTGTGGACCGCGCTCGCCGTGGTGATCACGACCGGCCTCAATCTGTGGGGCGTACGGGCGGCCGCGCGGGTCGGATTCGCGGTGCTCGCGATGGAGATCGCGGTGCTTGTCGTCTTCGTCGTCGCCGCGGTAGTGGTGCTGATCCGGGACGGGGCGCAGCGGGGCTGGCTGTCGCCGCTGACCGGGGACGGTTCGCAGGGCTTCGCGATCACCGCGGTGATGGGCGCGGTGTCGGTCGCGGTGCTCTCGTATCTCGGGTTCGACGCGATCGCGTCGTTCGCGGAGGAGGTCACCGGCGGCTCGGCGAAGGTGGCGCGGGCGGTGCTGTTCTGCCTGGCGCTCGCGGGCTTCCTCTTTGTGGTGCAGACGTACCTCGCCGCGCTGCTCGAACCGGTGTCGTCGGCCGAGCTCGCGGCCGAACCGGGCAAGCAGGGCGCGGCGTTCTACGTCGCGGTGGATACGTCGGTCGGCACCTGGCTGCACGACACGGTGGCGGTCAGCAAGGCGATCGGCGCCGCGTTCGCCGCGCTCGCCGGGCAGGCGGCAGCCGGGCGGCTGCTCTTCGCGATGGCCCGGGAACGGCGGCTTCCGGGGCTGCTCGCGCGCACGTACTCCGGGGTGCCGCGGGTGGCCCTGGGCATCGCCGCGGTGATCACGCTGGTGGCGGCGGTGTGGGCGGCGGACCGGGACGACGGCATGGACCACCTGGTGTCGGTGGTCGACATCGGGGCGCTCACGGCGTTCACGCTCCTGCACGCGTCGGTGGTGGGCTGGTTCGTGGTACGCCGCCGGGGCGGGCCGGTCAGCTGGTGGCGGCATCTGCTTGTGCCGGCGCTCGGGGCCGTGGTGACGATCGCCGTGATCGTGGAGGCATCGCACTCCGCGCAGATCGTGGGGGCGGTGTGGCTGGTGGTGGGGCTAGGGGTGTTTGTGGTGCAGCGTCTAAAAAGCCCGTCCGGCGTTTGAGGACGAGCGCGTTCAGCGCGATGAAGGGGGTCTGGGGCGCAGCCCCCAGAAGCGGCAACCGAGCCGACGGCACGGAGACGTTATCCAGAAGCATCGGGAAGCCTTGTCAGCGGCAGCGATTACGCTCCACGCATGGCTCTCAACACGTCCGCGGACGCTCCGTTGCCCGTCGGTGAGGTCTCGCGGCTCATCGGGGGATGGATCAACCGGCTCGGTGCCGTGTGGGTCGAGGGGCAGATCACGCAGCTGAACCGGCGGCCGGGTGCCGGGGTCGTCTTTCTGACGCTGCGTGACCCGTCGCACGACATCTCGGTGAGCGTCACCTGCTACCGGCAGGTCTTCGACGCGGTGGCCGACGTCGTGTCCGAGGGCGCCCGGGTCGTGGTGCACGCGAAGCCGGAGTGGTATGCGCCGCGCGGGCAGCTCTCGCTGCGTGCCGCCGAGATAAGGCCGGTGGGCGTCGGCGAACTGCTCGCCCGTCTCGAGCAGTTGAAGAAGTCGCTCGCCAAGGAGGGCCTGTTCGCGGCCGAGCGGAAGCGGCCGCTTCCGTTCCTGCCCCAGCTCATCGGCCTGGTCTGCGGCCGCGCCTCGGCGGCGGAGCGGGACGTCCTGGAGAACGCGCGGCACCGCTGGCCCGCCGTCCGCTTCGAGGTGCGCAACGTCCCGGTGCAGGGCGTGCACGCGGTGCCCCAGGTGGTGCAGGCGGTCAAGGAGCTCGACGAGCTGGACGCCGTGGACGTGATCATCGTGGCCCGGGGCGGCGGCAGCGTGGAGGATCTCCTTCCGTTCTCGGACGAGCAGTTGGTACGGGCGGTCGCGTCCTGTCGTACGCCGGTCGTCTCCGCGATCGGGCACGAACCGGACGCGCCCCTGCTCGACCTGGTCGCCGATCTGCGCGCCTCCACGCCCACGGACGCCGCCAAGAAGGTCGTCCCGGACGTCGGAGAGGAGTACGACCGGGTGCGGCTCCTTCGCGAGCGGGCCCGGCGGGCGGTGACCGCACGGCTCGACCGGGAGGAGCACGGCTTGGAGGTCGCCATGTCGCGCCCCTCCATGGCCCATCCGCACCGGATGATCGACGAGCGCGAGGAGCAGGTCACGGCGTTGCTTCAGCGGGGCCGACGCACCGTCGGCCACCTTCTGGACCGCGCCGACTCGGAGTTGGCGCATACGCACGCGCGCGTGGTGGCCCTGTCCCCGGCGGCGACGCTTCAGCGCGGATACGCCGTACTCCAGAAGTCCGACGGGCATGTGGTGCGCACGCCGGGTGACGTGACCGCGGCCGAGGAGCTGCGGGCCCGGGTCGCCGAGGGCGAGTTCACGGTCCGGGTGGCCGAGGGAGCCGAGCAGTGAGGACGGAACCGATCAACAAGGTGGAGCAGATGAGCAATACGGACGCCGGGACCGCGGCCGCCGACGACACCCTCGGGTACGAGCAGGCCCGGGACGAGCTGGTCGACGTCGTACGCCGACTGGAGGCGGGTGGCACGTCCCTCGAGGAGTCGCTCGCCCTGTGGGAGCGCGGCGAGCAGCTGGCCAAGGTGTGCCGCCGCTGGCTGGACGGCGCCCGCGCCCGCCTGGACGCGGCGCTGGCCGAGGAGGAAGCAGCCGGGGAGGGCGAGGACGAGGGCAAGGACGAGGAGTAGCGGGGCCTCACGCCACGTATGCGGCCGTGAGGCCGACTGTGAAGCCGATCACTTCACCCCCACTTTTGGTTGAAGGTTAAACATGTTCGGCGTAGTGTCGGGTTCCGTAAGCCAGATCCCCCCGGATCATGTGGAACACCGCACCGAAAAGGTTGCCCCGTATGTCCCTCGCACTCGACGCCGCCGCCCAGGACCTCCTCTTCCGCGAGGCCCGCACCGCCAACACGTTCACCGACGAGCCGGTCACCGAGGAGCAGGTCCAGGCCATCTACGACCTGGTCAAGTACGGGCCCACCGCCTTCAACCAGTCGCCGCTGCGCATCACCCTGGTCCGCTCCCCCGAGGCCCGCGAGCGCCTCGTGCGGCACATGGCCGAGGGCAACCAGCCGAAGACGGCCGCCGCGCCGCTGGTGGCGATCCTCTCCGTGGACAACGAGTTCCACGAGGAGCTGCCGAGGCTGTTCCCGCACTTCCCGGCCGCCAAGGACGCCTTCTTCTCCGAGCGCCCGGTGCGCGAGCAGGCCGCCACGGTGAACGGCGCGCTGCAGGCCGCCTACTTCATCATCGGCGTCCGCGCCGCCGGTCTGGCCGCGGGCCCGATGACCGGCCTCGACTTCGCCGGTGTGCAGAAGGAGTTCCTGGACGCCGACCACACCCCGCTGATGGTCGTGAACATCGGCAAGCCGGGCCCGGACGCCTGGTTCCCGCGCTCGCCGCGCCTCGCGTACGACGAGGTCATCACGACCGTCTGAGCCGTACCTCTCGGACACCGTCTGAGTCGTACCTCTCGGACACCACGAAGCCCCCGGCCGCTCGCCGGGGGCTTCGTCATGCCGGAACGCACACCGTGCCGAGGACGTCAGGACGCCTTCAGGGCCGCCGCCATCTGCTTGAGCTGGGCGCTCGAGCCCGACCCGGTGATGACCGTCGTCGCGCCCTTCTCCGTGCGGACGAGGGCGTCGTACCGCTCGCCCCGGTAGCGCTTCCACTCCTCGCCGCCGATCCGCTCCACGTCGCCAGTGTCCTTGGCCTGCTGGGTGACCTGGTCGACGAAGACGGGGGCCCTCTCGGTGGACTGCTCCACGGCGACGTACTTCCCGTCCGGAGCGTGGAAGCCCAGGTGCCAGTGGTCGCCGTCGGTGGCGTTGAACCGCACCGAGGTCGCCTTCCAGTCCTTGGACAGACCCTCGGGGGCGAGCACCGGGTACGCGGCGGCGCGCTGGGCCGTCGCCAGCTCGACCTTGTAGTCCACGCGCTTCAGGGGCTGCGGGGTCTCGTCATGCGGGATGAAGACGTAGATGACCGCCACCATGACGCCGACCACCGCCAGCGAGAGGAGCATGTCCCGGACCGTCTTCGTGCCTTTCATACCTGCCACGTCCCCCATGGTCGCAGGTGTGGTGATGCGCTCATGCGTTGGGCCCGCTGCTCATTTTGTCGACCTACAGATAGAGTCGTGCCCATACCCTCACCGGCCGCTCACCCGTCGCCCGTCATCGCCCTCACGGACGCTCTACGGGCGCGGCCTCATGGTCGTATCAGAAAGGTGCGCTCCGATGACCGAGCAGCAGCATCACCTCCCGTCCGCGCTCGAGGTCTCGCCCGAGGCTCCCGACCGCAACCTCGCCCTGGAGCTCGTCCGGGTCACCGAGGCCGCCGCGATGGCCGCCGGCCGCTGGGTGGGGCGGGGCGACAAGATCGGCGCCGACGGCGCGGCGGTACGGGCCATGCGGACCCTGGTCTCGACCGTCTCGATGAACGGCGTGGTCGTCATCGGGGAGGGCGAGAAGGACGAGGCCCCGATGCTCTTCAACGGCGAGCGCATCGGTGACGGCACCGGCGCCGAGGTCGACATCGCCGTGGACCCGATCGACGGCACCACGCTGTGCTCCAAGGGCATGCCGAACGCGATCGCCGTGCTCGCCGCCGCGGACCGCGGCACCATGTTCGACCCGTCCGCCGTCTTCTACATGGACAAGCTGGTCACCGGCCCCGAGGCCGCGGACTACGTGGACATCAACGCCCCGGTCTCGGTGAACATCCGCCGGGTCGCCAAGGCCAAGCGCTCCGCGCCCGAGGACGTCACCGTCGTCATCCTGGACCGGCCCCGGCACGAGGGCATCGTCAAGGAGATCCGCGAGACCGGCGCCCGGATCCGGTTCATCTCCGACGGCGACGTGGCCGGTTCGATCATGGCCGTGCGCGAGGGCACCGGCGTCGACCTCCTGATGGGCGTCGGCGGCACCCCCGAGGGCATCATCTCCGCCTGCGCGATCAAGTGCCTGGGCGGCACCATCCAGGGCAAGCTCTGGCCCAAGGACGACGCCGAGAAGCAGCGCGCCCTCGACGCCGGGCACGACCTCGACCGCGTGCTCTACACCAACGACCTGGTCTCCGGCGAGAACGTCTTCTTCGTCGCCACCGGCATCACCGACGGCGAGCTCCTGCGCGGGGTCCGCTACCGCGCCGAGACCGCGACCACCCAGTCCCTGGTGATGCGGTCCAAGTCCGGCACGATCCGGCAGATCGACTCCACCCACAAGCTGGAGAAGCTCCGCGCCTACAGCGCGATCGACTTCGACCGCGCCAAGTAGCCTCTTCGCTCCAACCGGCCCCTTCCGATACGCGGTTGGGGCGCCCTCTTGTGTGAAGGGCGCCCCAACCGCGTACGGAGAGGAATCGCGTACGAAGGCGCCGTCAGACGGCGGGCGCGATGCGGTCCGCCGACCGGGCCGTCTTCTGCAGCTCCAGGTCGCGCCGCCGACGGCGGGCCAGGACGACGCGGCGCTCGGCGGCGGTGAGGCCGCCCCACACGCCGTACGGCTCGGGCTGGAGCAGAGCGTGCTCGCGGCACTCGACCATCACGGGGCAGCGGGCGCAGACCCGCTTCGCGGCCTCCTCACGGGCGAGGCGGGCGGCGGTCGGCTCCTTGGAGGGGGCGAAGAAGAGGCCGGCCTCGTCTCGGCGGCAGACCGCCTCCGAGTGCCACGGCACCTCCTGATCTCGCGTCGGCACCCCGCCTGTCGGAACTGCGGCGACCTGCAGGGACTGATGCGGAACATGCAGCACGGTCAACTCCTGACGACGGCTTCGCGAGCGAGAGACGACGCAGCAAGGCCTACCCGCTGTACGCGGCCCTATGCACTGAGTTCCGGTGCACGGAAGTTCCCCCGCCGCTTCCCGGTCAAGCCGCGTCAGTCGAGGTGCTTGCGCAGATGCCTGCCCACATACCGGCCGACGTATTGATGCAGATCCTCAATCAGCTTGCCGCGCTTGGGTCTTGCCTCGATGTTCCCGAACACCGAGAAGCCGTCGACGTACACCACCGGGGCGGCCGGGTCGGGCGAGGAGAGGGTGTCGACCTCGAAGTTGCCGAAGACGCCGGTGCCGCTGCCGCGCAGCGAGATGTTCTCCGGGGCCTTGATCTCGACGTTGCCGAAGACCGAGACCGCCTTGATGACGACCTCCCGGTACTCGAACAGCCCCTCGGTGAGGTCGATTTCGACGCTGCCGAAGACGGCGTACGCATGGGTCCTGCGGCCCACGCGCCAGCGGCCCTTGCGCGTGGAGCTGCTGAAGACGGCGACCAGCTTGTCGTCCGGTTCGGCGGGCACGGTGCCGGGCGTCGGGCCGAGCGCCGGGTCGGGCGCGGGCTCGGCGGCCGGGCGCGGGCCCGCGCCACCGGGCAAGTCCCGTACGTACGGCTCCAGTTCGGGGACGGTCTTCGCGGCGTACACGCCCTCGACCCGCTCGGCGTGCTCCTCCGCGGTGAGCCGGCCCTCGGCCAGGGCCTCGCGCAGGATGTCGGCGGTGCGGTCGCGGTCGGCGTCCGAGGCGCGCAGGGCGGACGGTGCCGGGGCTTCGGCGGGGGCCGCCGGAGCCTCGGGGGTCTCGGGGTGCTTCTCCAGATCCACGACGGCCACCGTACCCAAACGCGATAGATCGCGACTAGAGGATGTGAGGTCCTACTGAGCCTTACCTCACAAGTTCAGGGTCGGCTCCGGGTCCTACCCTTAAGGGCGCCGGCCAAGGGCGGCCGGCCGCTGTCTGCCGAGTGAGGAATGGGCGTCATGCCGGAGTTTGCGTACACCGATCTGCTTCCCACGGGAGAGGACACCACGCCGTACCGCCTGGTGACCTCCGAAGGCGTCTCCACCTTCGAGGCGGACGGGCGCACGTTCCTCAAGGTCGAGCCGGAGGCGCTGCGCCAGCTCGCCGAGGCCGCCATCCACGACATCCAGCACTATCTGCGCCCGGCCCACCTGGCCCAGCTGCGCCGGATCATCGACGACCCGGAGGCGTCCGCGAACGACAAGTTCGTGGCGCTCGACCTCCTGAAGAACGCGAACATCGCGTCCGCGGGCGTGCTCCCCATGTGCCAGGACACCGGCACCGCCATCGTCATGGGCAAGCGCGGCCAGAACGTCCTCACCGAAGGTGAGGACGGCGAGGCCCTGTCGCGCGGCATCTACGACGCGTACACCAAGCTCAATCTGCGCTACTCGCAGATGGCCCCGCTGACCATGTGGGACGAGAAGAACACCGGCTCCAACCTGCCGGCCCAGATCGAGCTGTACGCGACCGACGGCGGCGCCTACAAGTTCCTCTTCATGGCCAAGGGCGGCGGCTCGGCCAACAAGTCCTTCCTCTACCAGGAGACCAAGGCCGTCCTGAACGAGACGTCCATGATGCGGTTCCTGGAGGAGAAGATCCGCTCCCTGGGTACGGCAGCCTGCCCGCCGTACCACCTCGCGATCGTCGTCGGCGGTACGTCGGCCGAGTACGCCCTGAAGACCGCGAAGTACGCCTCCGCGCACTACCTGGACGAGATCCCGGCCGAGGGCTCCGAGCTCGGCCACGGCTTCCGCGACAAGGAGCTGGAGGAGAAGGTCTTCGAGCTGACCCAGAAGATCGGCATCGGTGCGCAGTTCGGCGGCAAGTACTTCTGCCACGACGTGCGCGTGGTGCGGCTGCCGCGGCACGGTGCGTCCTGCCCGGTCGCGATCGCCGTGTCCTGCTCGGCCGACCGGCAGGCCGTAGCGAAGATCACCGCCGAGGGCGTCTTCCTGGAGCAGCTGGAGACCGACCCGGCGAAGTACCTGCCGGAGACCACCGACGAGCAGCTCACCCAGGGCGCGGGCCCGGACCTGGACGCCGTCAAGATCGACCTCGGCCGTCCCATGGACGAGATCCTGGCCGAGCTGACCAAGCACCCGGTCAAGACCCGGCTCTCGCTCACCGGCACGCTCGTCGTGGCCCGCGACATCGCGCACGCCAAGATCAAGGAGCGGCTCGACGCGGGCGAGGAGATGCCGCAGTACCTCAAGGACCACCCGGTCTACTACGCCGGACCCGCGAAGACGCCCGAGGGGTACGCCTCCGGCTCCTTCGGCCCGACGACGGCCGGGCGGATGGATTCGTACGTGGAGCAGTTCCAGGCCGCGGGCGGCTCCAAGGTCATGCTGGCCAAGGGCAACCGGTCGAAGCAGGTCACCGACGCGTGCGCCGCGCACGGCGGGTTCTACCTCGGGTCGATCGGCGGGCCCGCGGCGCGGCTCGCGCAGGACTGCATCAAGAAGGTCGAGGTGCTCGAGTACGAGGAGCTCGGCATGGAGGCGGTCTGGAAGATCGAGGTCGAGGACTTCCCGGCGTTCATCGTGGTCGACGACAAGGGGAACGACTTCTTCCAGAACCCGGCCCCGGAGCCGACGTTCACCCACATCCCGGTGCGCGGCCCTGGTCTGGGCTGACCCGGACAAGCCGGTCACGGGGGCCCGGGCAGGGGCCCCCGTTCCGGTGGTCAGCGGGTGCCGCTGAACTCCAGGCGGTCATAGTCCCCGTCAGGGGTCGAGCGGATGGAGCCGCGCGCGTCCTTGAAGTCGCCGGTTCCGCCGGTGATGGCGATGTCGAACGGCTCCTGCTCCTCCTCCGTCAGTTTGACCGAGAGCAGCGTCTGGCCGGTGATCTGTCCGCCGGGTTCCCCGGTGAGCGCGTACGTGCCCACGCAGTGCATGTCGCTCGGGTTCCCGGCGCGCACGACGGTGCAGGTCACGCCGCCCCGGCCGACCCTGTCGCCACCCTTGGTGCGATAGACGTCTTCGGCGATGGCGAAGGTGTCCCCGACCCGGGGTGCCTGGCCCTCCTCCTGCTCGCCTTCGTCGGCCGGAACCTCCTTGACGTAGAGGGTGAAATCGAGGGGTTCGGTTTGGGCGGTGGTGGCGGAGGCCGGGACGCCGAAGGCGACGGCCGCGGTCAGACAGGCGCCGAGCACACCGATCCTCTTGAAGCTGCGTGACATCTGCTGCCTCCCGTGGGGTGGTGATTCGCCCCTGGGCCCACCCCTCATTGTCCGACGGTCACCGCGCCTCCGCCCGTCCGGCCGAGGCCGGGATGGAGCGGGACGGACAAACACGGGCGCGGCGCGGCACTCGCGCGCCCGGCGCTCGCGTTCCGTGAGGATGATCGCCGTAAGTCCGAACCGGAATAGCGGGCCGCGGCCCGGTGCTCCCCTGTACGGAGGCGATCATGATGACGAACGACGAAGGCCGGAAGGGCCAGTACCGGATCGAGCACGACTCCATGGGCGAGGTGCGGGTCCCCGCGGACGCCAAGTGGCGGGCCCAGACCCAGCGCGCCATCGAGAACTTCCCGATCTCCGGGCAGCGCATCGAGCGCGCCCACATCGAGGCGCTGGCCCGGATCAAGGCGGCCGCGGCCAAGGTGAACGCCGAACTCGGCGTCGTGGACAAGGACATCGCGGAGGCGATCGAGGCGGCGGCCGCGGAGGTCGCCGAGGGGCGCTGGGACGAGCACTTCCCGGTCGACGTCTTCCAGACCGGTGCCGCTGTCACCGTCCGCGAACACCGGCAGCGGACCATGCGGCCAGCCGCCTACATGGCTCCGGCGCGCTCAGGGGAGCCCTACCGCTGGCTCACCGAGGCCACGAAACTCCGGCGCTCACGCACGCAGCAAGCTACTGGAGGTACGGGAAGCCATACCGCCCGACGCTGCTGCGGCACTGCGGCTCCCCGAGGGCGACAGGGCTCTGCTCCGCTGCCAGGTGCTCACGATCGATGACGAGCCGGTGGAACTGGTGAAGTCCTAATACCCGCTGGACATCGCCCGCGGCACGGCCATGATGGAACGCCGCAGGATCAAGGGTGGTACCCCCGCCCTCCTGGCCGAGCTGGGATACCAGCCCCGCTTCAGTGTGGATCGGGTCCCCGCGTCCCCGCGCAGGAGCAGTACCAGGCCCTCCGACTCTCCAGCAGCCTTCCCGTACTCCGCACTTTGCGCGTCGTGTACAGCGACGACGAGCGCCCCATCGAGGCCACCGTCATGGCCAAAGCCGGGCATCTCTATGAGTTGCAGTACGAGTTCACACCGAAATGAGTCAGCCATCCCGCCGAGGCGGGACGACGCTACTTATGGCATGAGCATTGTTGAGCGGCGCATCACGGGTCCGGTTCGGTTGGTGCCGGTCGCCGACCGGAGTGTGCCAGTGGCCAACCTGCGGCTCTTTGCGTCTCTGCGAGCCCTCAGCGGCTCCGGGTGCGCTGCTTGTGCCCCTTGACGTCGGGCCGGCCGATGTGGCCTTCCGGGCGCTGGGACTCGCCGAGCCAGAGGTTCGGGACATACTGGTAGACGGCCGCGACCACCGAGCGCTGGTTAGCGGCGGTGAGGGGGAGCCGGTAGCGCAGGCGGGGCAGGTGTGGGTGGATCGGATCCTCGTCACGGACCAGGGCCCACAGAGTCGGGTCGTCGCGGTCGATGGGGCCAGAGGGGCAGAGCTCAAGCGAATAGATCTTGGTGCCCTTGCCGAAGTTACTCCAGTACAGCCCGACTCCGGCGAGGGTGTGCCAGGGGATGACGTTCTGGAGCTGCCCCTTCTGCAGCCACAGTCCGGTCTGGTCGACGAGCACCCGGGTCTTGCGGTCACTCCAGACGGGGATCAGGACGCAGACGCCGAAGACACCGATGACGATCATGAAGAGGACGCCGGCGTATCCGCTGACGCTGGACTCGCCCTTCTGATTCCCGGTGGCGACCACTACGGCACCGAATATGCCGACGATTCCGATGGCGATGGCGATGACCGCACAGGGAACAGCCTTGAGCGCGCTTCCACGGCCGGTCTTTATGACGGTGGCGTTCGGGGACGGTGCGGGTGTGCTGGGTGGGAACATGGGCAAAGCCTAACCAGCGGTTGTGGGCGGCAGTTGGGGACCACGAGCTCAGAGCAGCTGGGGTGGGGAACCCGGGAGACTACGATCTCCTGCCATGGCAACTCATCACGGCGATCGATACGACAGTGGCCCCTATGACAGGAACCCGTCACCCATGCCGCCGCAGCCCGCGGAACTGCGGGCACACTTCCAGGGGCAGCAGCCGAAACCACGTACCGGGAGAGCGATAGGGCTCTGGATGCACAGCGTGTTCGCCATGGCGCTCGCACTGTTCTGCCTGTACACGCTCGTGGCGTCCCTCAAGGACGGCGCGGGCATGGGGGTGTGGCTCATCGCGCTCGCCGTGGGCATGGGCTGTGCCTGGCTGACCTTTGACCTCTCACGCCGAGACATCACCCGATGGACACGGCTGACTACCACCGTCGGAATTTTGGCCGTGGCAGTCGGCCACCAGTTGGCCGCGAACTCCGTTGCATGAGCGGTTCCGGGTGCACGGCGGGCCTCCGTGAGATCGTCGTCACCGCGTGGCAGCCCTCGACCGGGTGACCACGCCGCTCGGCCTACTCGCGCCTCCCCGGTTTGGGAACAACTGTGATCCGTACAGACGCTGTGGATCACAGGAGGTGGCGACAATGGACGCCGAGCGCCAGAAGGACGGGTACGACTACCGGATCGAGCACGACTCCATGGGCGAGGTGCGGGTCCCCGCGGACGCCAAGTGGCGGGCCCAGACCCAGCGCGCCATCGAGAACTTCCCGATCTCCGGGCAGCGCATCGAGCGCGCCCACATCGAGGCGCTGGCCCGGATCAAGGCGGCCGCGGCCAAGGTGAACGCCGAACTCGGCGTCGTGGACAAGGACATCGCGGAGGCGATCGAGGCGGCGGCGGCTGAGGTCGCCGAGGGGCGCTGGGACGAGCACTTCCCGGTCGACGTCTTCCAGACGGGGTCGGGCACGTCCTCCAACATGAACACCAACGAGGTGCTCGCCACGCTCGCGAGCGAGCGCCTGGGCCGGGACGTGCACCCCAACGACCATGTGAACGCCTCCCAGTCGTCGAACGACGTCTTCCCGTCGTCGATCCACATCGCGGCGACCGCGGCCGTGACCCATGACCTCATCCCGGCCCTGGAACACCTGGCGACCGCCCTGGAGCGGAAGGCGGGGGAGTTCGCGGAGGTCGTGAAATCGGGGCGGACGCATCTGATGGACGCGACGCCGGTCACGCTCGGCCAGGAGTTCGGCGGGTACGCGGCGCAGGTGCGGTACGGCGTGGAGCGGCTGCGGGCCTCGCTGCCCCGGCTCGCCGAACTCCCGCTCGGCGGCACGGCGGTGGGCACCGGGATCAATACGCCGCCCGGCTTCTCGGCCGCCGTCATCAGCGAGGTCGCCCGCGCGACCGGGCTTCCGCTGACCGAGGCGCGCGACCACTTCGAGGCGCAGGGCGCGCGCGACGGGCTCGTGGAGACGAGTGGGCAACTGCGGGTCATCGCGGTCGGCCTGACGAAAATCGCCAACGACCTGCGCTGGATGGCCTCCGGTCCGCGCACCGGCCTCGCCGAGATCAACCTGCCGGATCTACAGCCGGGTTCGTCCATCATGCCCGGCAAGGTGAACCCGGTGATCCCGGAGGCGGTCCTCATGGTGGCGGCACAGGTGACCGGCAACGACGCGACGGTGGCGGCGGCGGGTGCGGCCGGGAACTTCGAACTCAACGTCATGCTTCCGGTGATGGCCAAGAACGTGCTGGAGTCGGTGCGGCTGCTCGCGACCTCGTCCCGGCTGCTCGCGGACCGGACCGTGGACGGGATCACGGCGAACGCGGATCGGGCGCGGGAGTACGCGGAGTCGTCACCGTCCGTGGTCACGCCGCTGAACAAGTACATCGGGTACGAGGAGGCGGCGAAGGTCGCCAAGCGGGCGCTCGCGGAGCGGCGGACCATTCGGGAGGTCGTACTCGATGGGGGGTATGTGGAGCGGGGGCTGCTGACGAGGGAGCAACTGGACGCGGCGCTGGATGTGTTGCGGATGACGCGGCCGTAGGGGCACTTCCCGGGAAGGGGCGGGGCCGGGGAGAAAGTCGGCCACTAAGATCAGGTCATGACGGATACGACAACCTCACGGAGTGGGCGCAGGGGGGCCGGACGCTGGGCACCCGGCAGTCAGATCCTGTGGCGGTACCGGGAGAACGCCGGGAGCCAGTTCCACATCTGCCGCCCCGTGACCGTCGTTCAGGACACCGCCGAGCTGCTCGCCGTCTGGATGGCCCCCGGCACCGAGTGCGTCAAACCCGTGCTCGCCGACGGCACCCCCGTACGCCGCGAGCCGCTCGCCACCCGCTACACCAAACCCCGCGCCGTGCGACGGGACCGCTGGTTCGGCACCGGCATCCTCAAGCTCGCCCGGCCCGCCGAACCGTGGTCGGTCTGGCTGTTCTGGGAGCCCGGCTGGCGGTTCAAGAACTGGTACGTCAACCTCGAGGCGCCGCAAGCGCGTTGGCAGGGCGGCGTCGACTCGGAGGACCACTTTCTGGACATCTCCGTGCACCCGGACGGCAGTTGGCAGTGGCTGGACGAGGACGAGTTCGCCGAGGCACAGCGGGTCGGTCTGATGCGCCCCGCACAGGCGGCAGAGGTGCGCTCCGCGGGGCGGGCGGCGATCGAGCGGATCGAGGCGTGGGGGCCGCCGTTCGCGGACGGCTGGCAGCACTGGCGGCCCGACCCGGCCTGGCCTGTGCCGGAGCTTCCGGTGGACTGGGATCGTACGCCCGCGCGTGTGTCCCCATGAGACCCTTGCTGCGCCCCCATGGTCCAAACGTAGGATCGTCGTCCGCAAGGGCGCAAAGGCGCGGACGGACCAGGACCGGAGCACCGGACCGGAGCACCGGACCGGGGCCGAAGGACCCGGCCGGGGCCAGGGGGCCGGGAGCGCCGCCGAGCGGCGGCGCGGAAACGCAACTGACCAGGCGATTCCGGCGCCTGACCGGACGTCACCGAGGGGCGGCAGGGACGTGAGCGAAGAGAACGACGGGCACGCGGCGGGCGACCGCGGCGCCACGCCCACGCCGGAACGCGCGGCCACGGCCGCGAACGCGGACACAGACACGGCCGCGGACACGACCGCGGACACGACCGTGGAACGATCAGATCCGGCCAATCAAGGCGGTCCGGTTGACCGTTCCGGGCAGGCTGCCGCCTTCGACGCCATCGGTGCGCGGTACGACGACGCCTTTCCGCACAAGGAGGGGCAGCTCGCGGCGGTCGACTGGCTGGCCGAGTCCCTCGCGCCGGGCTCCCGGGTGC
The DNA here is from genome assembly GCF_053591935.1 of Streptomyces sp. NPDC002851. Taxonomy (NCBI): domain Bacteria; kingdom Bacillati; phylum Actinomycetota; class Actinomycetes; order Kitasatosporales; family Streptomycetaceae; genus Streptomyces; species Streptomyces sp. NPDC002851. The sequence continues at coordinate 40,468 of NZ_JBSFUT010000031.1, forward strand.
TCGACGTGGGCTGCGGTACCGGGATGCCCACCGCGCGGCGGCTCGCGGACGCCGGGCACTCGGTCGTCGGCGTCGACCTCTCCGGGACCATGGTGGAACTGGCCCGGAAGCACGTGCCCGAGGGCGAGTTCCGGCAGGGCGACCTGGTCGAGCTGCGCCCCGACGGGCCCGGCGGCACCGGTCAATTCGACGGCGTGGCCTGCTACTTCACGCTGCTCATGCTGGAGCGTACGGAGATCCCGGGGGCGCTGCGGACGCTGCGCTCGCTGCTTCGGCCCGGTGGCCTGCTCTCGCTGTCGATGGTCGAGGCCGACTTGGACGGCGCACCAATTCCGTTCCTGGGCCACACAATCCGGGTATCCGGTTACCTGCGAGACGAATTGCGCCAGGTCGTGAGCGCCGCGGGTCTGGAGGTCGTAGGGGAGGACGCGTACGCGTACGCGCCCGCGAGCCCCGACGTACCACCCGAGCACCAACTGTTCCTCAACTGTCGGCGCGGCTGAGCCAGATGCATCACCGGTCTTCACGGCTGCACCACCGGACTTCACGGCGCGCCCGGCGCGCAGCCCCGGACGGACGGATTCGAAACGCGTGACGGAGCACTCCAACTCGCACGAGGGCAGGCAGCCACGGGCTGCCCGGCCGGCCGCCCCCGCGGACCCACGCGGGGCGCTGCTGCGTTCCTCGGCCACCCCGGACGAACCCCCCACCTCTGACGAAACCGCCACCCCGGCCGCCCACGGCGCCGCGGGCGGCCCGGGCCCACGCGCCGCCGCCTTACCGGCACAGGGCCGCCCCGCCGACGGCACGAGCTCCGGCCACACCAAGGCCGGTCACCCGGACACCCCGGACCCGGAGCCGGGCGCCCACCGGCCGCGACCTGAGGAGAACGAGCACCCGGCACCCGGGGACGCCGCTGCCGCCCACCGCCCCGGCGGCGCCGAGCACGCCCGGCGTCCCGCCTCCGAAGGGTCCGCCGAGTCCGGTGGGCCGGGCGGCCCGAGCGGTCCCGGTGCGCCGGGCGGCCCGAGCGGCCCCGGTGCGGCTGGCGGTCCCGACGCGTCCGGCGCCGCCACCGCCGCACCCGGCATCCCCTCACCCGCCCCCACCCCCGCCCCCGCCCCCGCTCCAGGTGGCACCGACGGCGGGGCCGGAGCGGGTCCCGGCGGCGGTTCCGTAGGCGGGTCCGCCGGAGGGCCCGCCGCAGGATCCACCGGAGGCGACGCAGCGCGCCGGGAGACCGACCGGCTCCGCTTCGTCGGGGCCGCCACCCGGCGCATCGCCCGCGGGATCGATCTCGACGAGATCGTGATGGGGCTCTGCCGCGCCACCGTGCCGACCTTCGCCGACGCCATCCTCGTCTACCTGCGCGACCCGCTGCCGGTCGGCGACGAGCGGCCGGTCGGCCCCGTCGTGCTGCGGCTTCGCCGTACCGACCGGATACCCGAGTCCATCGACGACACCGGCGGCTCCGGCATGGGCACCGACACCGGCGTCCTGTCGCCCACGCTGCCCGTACAGCCCGACATCGCCGCGGCCGAGCTCTGCGAGGTGCGCTCCGGCAGCGCGCTCGCGGAGGTCCTGCGCGGCGTACGGCCGGTCTTCGGCGACAGCCCGGCCGCCCGGCTCGCCCTGCCCGAACTGCTCGGCGGCGACCACGCGTTGCCGGACGGCCGCCGCGCGCTGCTCGCTCCGCTGCGCGGGCGGCGCCGGGTGATCGGCGCGACCGTGTTCCTCAGACGGCCCGAGCGCGCCGCGTTCGAGCAGGACGACCTGCTCGTCGCCGCCCAGCTGGCCACGCACACCGCGCTCGGCATCGACAAGGCCGTGCTCTACGGCCGCGAGGCGTACATCGCCGACGAGCTGCAGCGCACCATGCTCCCGGAGACGCTGCCGCAGCCGACCGGCGTCCGGCTCGCCAGCCGGTACCTGCCCGCGGCCGAGACCGCCCGGGTCGGCGGCGACTGGTACGACGCCATCCCGCTGCCCGGCAGCCGCGTCGCGCTCGTCGTGGGCGATGTGATGGGTCACTCCATGACCTCCGCCGCGATCATGGGTCAGCTGCGCACCACCGCGCAGACGCTCGCCGGGCTCGACCTGCCGCCGCAGGAGGTCCTGCACCACCTCGACGAGCAGGCCCAACGGCTCGGCTCGGACCGCATGGCGACCTGCCTGTACGCTGTGTACGACCCGGTCACGCACCGCATCACCATCGCCAACGCCGGACATCCGCCGCCCGTCCTGCTGCACATCGGCGGCCGCGCCGAGGTGCTCCGCGTCCCGGCCGGGGCGCCCATCGGCGTCGGCGGCGTCGACTTCGAGGCCGTGGAGCTGGACGCCCCGGCGGGCGCGACGCTGCTCCTCTATACGGACGGGCTCGTCGAGTCCCGCCTCAGGGACGTATGGACCGGCATCGAGCAGCTACGCGAACGGCTCGCCGCCACCGCCCAGCTGACCGGCCCGGACCACCCGCCGCCCCTGGAGGCGCTCTGCGACGAGGTGCTCGACATGCTCGGCCCCGGCGACCGGGACGACGACATCGCGCTGCTCGCCGCCCGCTTCAACGGGATCGCGCCCAGCGACGTCGCGTACTGGAACCTGGAGCCGGAGCACGCCGCCCCCGGCCGGGCCCGCCGCCTCGCCCGCCGCGCACTCGCCCGCTGGGACCTCGAAGAGCTGACCGACCCCGTGGAGCTCCTGGTCAGCGAGGTCGTCACCAACGCGGTGCGGTACGCGACCCGGCCGATCACGCTGCGCCTGCTGCGTACGGACGTGCTGCGCTGCGAGGTCGGCGACGACGTACCGCAGTTGCCGCGGCTGCGGCAGGCGCGGGCTACGGACGAGGGCGGACGCGGGCTGTATCTGGTGAACCGGTTGGCTCGACGGTGGGGGGCTACTCGGCTCTCCACGGGGAAGGTTGTGTGGTTCGAGCTCAATCGGTCTTAGCCCCTGGCCCGCCCCTTCCCGGCTGTGTCGATATGCGGCTAACGCCGCGTGGCTGACGGCCTTCGGGGGCTCCGCCCCCGGACCCCCGCTCCTCAAACGCCGGAGGGGCTATAAATCAGTTCCGCCCCCGCCCGTTCCCGTTCCCGCTGTCCTCGTCCTCCGTCGGGATGCTCCACGACTCGCTCGGGGTCGGTGAGCCGGTCGTCGGGATGTCCGTCGGGCCGGTCGTCGGCGGGGCCGAAGTCGTCGGCGGGGCCGAGGTCGTCGGGGCCTCGGAGGTCGGCGGGGCCGAGGTCGTGGGCGGCGCGGACGAGGTGTCGTCCGTCGGCTCCTGCGTGGGAGTGGGCGTCGGGGTCGGGGTCGGCGCCACGCCCACGCCCATGTCGGTGTCCAGGTCGAACTTGGCGTCCGAGCCGCCGTTCAGGGCGGCCAGCGTGTACGCCGCCCAGATCCGGGACGGGAAGCCGCTGCCGTGGATCTTGCCGTCGCCGCCCGCTCCGGCCAGGGAGACGTGGTCGCCGGGGCCCGCGGGCGACTTGTCCGGGCGGTCCAGGCCGCCGCCGTCCTCCGGGGCCTCGCCGAACATGCCGACGACGGTGACGAGTTCGGGCGTGTACCCGGCGAACCACGCCGACACGTTGTTGTCGGAGGTGCCGGTCTTGCCGACCGCCGCGTACTTGCCCGCGTACTGCCCCGTGGCCACCGCGGCGCCGGTGCCGTCGTTGACGACGCCGCGCAGCACGGAGGTCACCGAGTCCGCGGTCTGCCGCTCGATCACCTGGTCACCGAGGGGGTCGACCTCGACCGGGGCGCGGCCGGGGTGCTCGGCGGACTTGAGTACCGACGGGGTGACCTTCTTGCCGTGGTTGCCGAGGGTGGCGTACACCCCGGCCATCTCCATCGGGCTCGCGCCCATGGAACCGAGCGTCATCGCCGGGTCGGTGGAGAACTCGTCCATGCCGAGGGCCATCCCGGTCTGCTGCACCCGGTCCATGCCGACGTCGGCGCCCATTTGTGCGTAGACCGAGTTCACCGACTTGTCCATGGCGCGCTGGACGGTGACGTCGCCGTAGTCCTTCTTGCCCTCGTTCGGCGGGGCGTAGGGCTTCTCGCCGCCCTTGACCGGGCGGCCGCTGGTGCCGTCGTAGATCGTGCTGGCCCGGATCGGCTCGCCGGTCTGGGTCTGCGCGTCGTTCTCCAGGGCGGAGGCGAGGATCACCGGCTTGAAGGTGGAACCCGGCTGGTAGTCGTCGCGGGTGGCGTTGGATATGTAGTGCTTGGCGCGGCCCTCACCGCCGTAGAGCGCGACCACGCCGCCGGTCTTCGGGTCCACGGAGACCGCACCGGCCTGCACGGCGGCGTCGACCTTGCGCTTGTCCGAGTCGAGGTTCTCGGTCAGCTGCTTCTTGACGGCCTTCTCCAGGTCCGCCTGCTTGTTCTTGTCGATGTTCAGGGTGATCGTCCAACCGCCCCTCCGGACCAAGGCGTTGGCGTCGTCCTTGGACAGGCCGTCGCGCTCGGCGAGCCGGGCGGCGAGCTGGATGTTGGCCTCCTCGACCAGATAGCCGATCTGGCCCTTCTCGTCCGCGGAGGGCTTGGGCTTGTCGGGCACCGGGAACTTCATGCCGTCCCGCTCGCTCGCGGGCAGCCAGTGCTCCTCGACCATGTTGTCGAGTACGTAGTTCCAGCGCGCCTTCACGAGCTTCTTGCTCTGCGGCGAGGCCACCGCCCAGTCGTACTGGCTCGGCGCCTGAAGGAGCGCCGCGAGATAGGCGCCTTGCTCGACCGACAGGTTCTGGGCGTCGACGCCGTAGTACGCCTGGGCCGCGGCCTGGATGCCGTACGCGTTCCGCCCGTAGTAGCTGGTGTTGATGTACCCGGCGAGGATCTCGTCCTTGCTCTTCTGCTGGTCGACCTTGAGGGAGATCACCAGCTCCTTGAGCTTGCGGGTGACCGTACGGTCCTGGGTGAGGTAATAGTTCTTGACGTACTGCTGCGTGATCGTCGAGCCGCCCTGCTTGCCCTTGCCGGTCACGGTGTTGAGCAGGCCGCGGGCCGTGCCCTTGATGTCGACGCCCTGGTCCTCGTAAAAGGTCTTGTTCTCCGCGGCGACGAAGGTGTTCCGCACTTCCTTGGACACCTGGTCGAGGCCGACGATCTCCCGGTTGACCTTACCGGTGCGGGCCATGACCGTGCCGTCGCGGTATTTGTACGTATTGCTCTCGAGCCTGGCCTCGGCCTTCGCGTCCGGCACCGGCACGAGGAGATAGAGGGCGATGAAGCCGCCCATGGCGAGCAGCACCAGACCGAGGAAAGTGCCGAGGACCTTCTTCCAGGTGAAGAGGCGGCGTATCCGGCCGCCGCGCTTCGGCGCACGACGGGACCCCCGGGGACGTATGCCCTCGGACTGCGACCGCGCAGGCGTCGCACGGCGGGCACCGCCGCCGCGCTGCCGCGCTCGTCTCGCTTCCGCTCGGCCCATTACTCCGTCGCTCCAGTCAAGTCGGCTTCCCCCGGGTCAGCTCATGAAGCTAACACCGGCCATGCGGACAAAGGACTGTCGATCCGGCCTTTTCCGGACGTGACAATCAGCACCTGTCCTATGGGAACCGACCACTGGGGGGCGCGAAGGGTTGCACGGCAGGGATAAAGTGCTAGCACTTTGCTAGGCTGGTGATAGACCAGTCGGCAGACCAACCACGACACGACCGGCCACCACACAGACCAACCACTACGGGGAGTACGGGGAGTTCGCATCATGAGCGCATACGAGACCAGGGACGGCAGCCCGAACGACAGCGCACCGAGCAGCACGTCCGTAGAAGTTCGCGCCGACGGGCCCGAGATGCCCGCGCCGCGGGTGCGGGAGTTCGCCGCGCATTCCATCGGCGGCGGGGTGGCGTTGCTGCTCGGCCTGGTGGGGCTGCTCGTCGGCGCCGGGATGGTCGTCCTGGCGACCGGGTTCGAGTCGGCGGGCACCAAGGCCACACTGATCGTCGTCGGGGTCCTCGTCGGCATCGCCGCGTTCCTCGCCATGTGCGGTCTGAACATGGTGGCGCCGGGCGAGGCCCGCGTGGTCCAGCTCTTCGGGCGCTACCGCGGCACGATCCGTACGGACGGGCTGCGCTGGGTCAACCCGCTGACGTCCCGCAGCAAGATCTCGACGCGGGTGCGGAACCACGAGACCGCCGTACTCAAGGTCAACGACGCCTACGGCAACCCGATCGAGCTGGCCGCGGTCGTGGTGTGGAAGGTCGAGGACACCGCGCAGGCGATGTTCGAGGTGGACGACTTCCTGGAGTTCGTCTCGACGCAGACCGAGGCCGCGGTGCGGCACATCGCCATCGAGTACCCGTACGACTCGTACGACGAGGAGCGGCTCTCGCTGCGTGAGAACGCCGAGGAAATCACCGAGAAGCTCGCGGTGGAGCTGCACGCGCGCGTGGAGGCGGCCGGGGTCCACATCATCGAGTCGCGGTTCACGCACCTCGCGTACGCCCCGGAGATCGCGTCCGCGATGCTCCAGCGGCAGCAGGCCGGTGCGGTGGTCGCGGCGCGGCGGCAGATCGTGGACGGTGCGGTCGGGATGGTCGAGGGGGCGCTCGCCCGGATCACCGAGCAGGACATCGTGGAGCTCGACTCGGAGCGGAAGGCGGCGATGGTGTCCAACCTGATGGTGGTGCTGTGCGGGGACCGCTCGGCGCAGCCGGTGGTGAACACGGGGACGCTGTACCAGTGACCCCGTCGGACCCGGGGTCCGGCGAGACCCCTAAGCGGAAGCCGCAGCAGCGGAAGCAGGTGCTGCTGCGGCTCGATCCGCTGGTGTACGACGCGTTGGCCCGGTGGGCCGGGGACGAGCTGCGGTCCGCCAATGCGCAGATCGAGTTTCTGCTGCGGCGGGCGCTGGCGGAGGCGGGGCGGCTGCCGGGGGCGGCGGGGCCTATGCCCCGGCGGGGGCGGCCGCCCAAGTCGTCGCCGGAGGAGGGGGGTTGACCGGGGGCCTGCGGCCCCCAGACCCCCGCCTTCCTCAAACGCCGGACGGGCTGTTCTTGCGCCGCCGCACCACGAGCACTGCCCCCACACCCAGCGCGAACGCCGCCGCTCCCGCTCCGGCCAGCGGCAGCAGCGCCGAGGACGAGCCCGTCTCGGCGAGGTCGCCCCGGACCGGAGCCTTGTCCGTGCCGCCCTGGGCCGACGGGCCCGCGTCCTTGCCCTTCTTACCGGAGTTACCGGACGTGGCATCCGAGCCGTCGGCGCCCGGCCGCTTGTCGTCCCCCACCCCCGGCTTGCCCGGCTTCGCGTCGTCGATCTCACCCGGCTTGCTGCCCTTGGGGAGCAGCCCGATGTCGTACCGCTTCATCGGGCCGTAGACGCACGGCCGGTAGTCGCTCGACGCGTCCGCCGCGAAGAGCGCGATCGCCTCGCCCGGCGCCGCCTTCGGGTCGACCGTGAGGCGCATCTTCAGCTCGTCGCGTGCGCCCGGCTTCATGGGGCCGACGGGGGCGAGGTGTTCGGGCTTCTCGCCGTTCAGGGTCTGCCAGTTGGAGCCGTTCGACCACTCGACCTTCAGGCGGTTCGGCGCACCGGCGCGGGCACCCTCCTCGTGGAAGAAGACCAGCGGGTCGACCGTCAGGGTGTGCTCGGTGTCGTTGGTGAGGCGGAGCGTGAAGTTCACGGGGGTGCCCGCCACGACCTTCGACGGCAGGCCGTGCGCGAGGGCGGTCAGGCCCTCCTCGCGGACGCATTCCTTCGCCGCGGCGAGCGCCTTGTCCGCCGCTTCCTTGGCCTTGCGCGCCTTGTCGTGGGCGGTCTGCAGGACGCTGTACTTGCGGACCGCCGCCACCCGGGCGTCGTCGAGCGCCGTGCGCGTCGCCTTCGCCTTGGCGTCGGCCTCCCCGCGGGCCTTCTCGGCCGCTGCGAGCGCGGACTCGGCGTCCTCTACCGCCTTCTGGGCCTCGGCCTTCTCCTCTTCGGTGGTGGCCTTCTCCAGTGCGGCGCGCGCATCCGTCAGCGCCGTCCCGGCGGCCGACTCAGCGGTGGCCGCCTCCTTCGCCGCCTTGTCCGCGGCGAGCCAGGCGGCCTTGAGCGGGTGGTCGTCGGCGTCCAGGGCGTCCAGGGTCGCCTCGAGCTCCTTCCGGCCCTGCTCCTCTGCGGCGCGTGCCTCGTCGTACGCCTTCTTCGCGTCGGCGGCGGCCTTCTCCAACTCCGCGTAGGTCGGCTGATCGGCCGTACGGGCCGCGGGTGCGGCGACGGCGGCGAACGCGGGGGTGGCGGCTGTCAGCGCGACGGGCATGGTCACCGCGGCGGCGACGGCCACGGCGAGGGAACGACGGAGTTTCACGTGGGGCCTTTCTGGTCGGGGGCAGGTTCTTTCGGTTCACCGGCTCACCGGTTCTGCGGTTCACCGCTCCACCGGTTCGGCGGTTCTCCTGGTTCTGCCGACTACTGCGACTCCTGGCCCGGCCGTACGGATGCCTTGCTGTCCCCGATGTTCTCCGGATCGTGATATTCGGGCCCCGACCCCGCCTGACCAGCCAGGAAGGCCACCCGGAGTACCCGCACCGCACCCGCTCCACATCGGCACCCATCCGCTATACACCCCGGCTATACACGCGAGGTATACACACCGTGTACTGTGCTTCGCATGTCCATCGGTCACACCCTTCTAGGACTCCTGGAGTCCGGGCCGCGCCACGGCTACGACCTCAAGCGCGCCTTCGACGAGAAGTTCGGCCACGACAAGCCCCTGCACTACGGGCAGGTCTACTCGACCATGTCGCGGCTCCTGAAGAACGGCCTCGTGGAGGTCGACGGGATAGAGGCCGGCGGCGGGCCGGAGCGCAAGCGGTACGCCATCACCGACGCCGGGATCACCGACGTCGAGCGGTGGCTCGCGAACCCCGAGAAGCCCGAGCCGTATCTCACCTCGACCCTCTACACCAAGGTCGTCCTCGCCCTGCTCACCGGCCGCGACGCCGCCGACCTGCTCGACACCCAGCGGGCCGAGCATCTGCGGATGATGCGGATCCTCACCGACCGCAAGCGCAAGGGCGACCTCGCGGACCAACTCATCTGCGATCACGCCCTGTTCCACCTCGAGGCCGACCTGCGCTGGCTGGAACTGACCGCCGCCCGCCTCGACAAGCTCGGAAAGGCGGTCGGCGCATGACCCTCTCCACACCCCCCACACCCCCGCCCGGCTCGCTCCTCACCGCGAGCGGGCTGCGCAAGGCGTACGGACCCACGACCGCCCTGGACGGCGCAGACTTCTCCATACACCCGGGCGAGACTGTCGCCGTCATGGGCCCCTCCGGCTCCGGCAAGTCGACGCTCCTGCACTGCCTCGCCGGGATCGTCATGCCCGACGCGGGCTCCATCACGTACGACGGGCGGGACCTCACCGCGATGAACGACGCCGAGCGCAGCGCCCTGCGGCGCGGCGAGTTCGGCTTCGTCTTCCAATTCGGCCAGCTCGTACCGGAGTTGACGTGCGTCGAGAACGTCGCCCTGCCGCTGCGTCTGAACGGCACCAAGCGCAAGGAGGCCGAACGGACCGCGCTGAGCTGGATGGAGCGCCTTGAGGTCGACGACCTCGCGGGCAAGCGGCCCGGCGAGGTCTCCGGCGGACAGGGCCAACGCGTCGCCGTCGCCCGCGCCCTGGTCACCCGGCCCCGGGTGATCTTCGCGGACGAGCCGACCGGCGCCCTCGACTCACTCAACGGCGAGCGCGTGATGGAGCTGCTCACGGACGCCGCCCGCTCGGCCAACGCCGCCGTCGTCCTCGTCACCCACGAGACCCGCGTCGCCGCCTACTCGGACCGCGAGATCGTCGTACGCGACGGCCGGTCCCGGGACATGGAGCGCGCCGTATGACGCGCCATATGACGCGCCGTATGAACCGCACCACGGTCGGCTCCTGGCTGCGCGACCTGGGCATGGGCCTCCGCTTCGCCTTCAGCGGCGGCGCCGAGAGCTGGGTGCGCACCTCGCTCACCGCCGTCGGCGTCGGCCTCGGCGTCGCCCTGCTGCTCGTCACCACCGCGGTGCCCAACGTCTTCGGCAACCGCGACGCGCGCAACGACGCCCGCACCGACCTCCAGTACCGCGTCAAGGTCATGCCGAAGGCCGACGACACCGTGGTGCTCGCGCGGGTCGACACCGAGTTCCGGGAGAAGGACGTACGCGGCCGCCTGGCGCAGCCGGAGGGCCCGAACGCCCCGCTGCCGCCCGGGGTTTCCGCGTATCCCAAGCCCGGCGAGCTGATCGTCTCGCCCGCGCTCGGCCAGCTCCTCGAAAGCGACGACAACAAGCTGCTGCGCGACCGGCTGCCCGGGGACAAGATCGTCGGCACCATCGGCGACGACGGCCTGACCGGCCCCGGCGAACTCGTCTTCTTCGCGGGCGCCGACGACCTCGTGCCCGGCGCCCCGGACACCGAGCGCATGGACTCCTTCGGCGCCACCGAGCAGCCGGAGGGCATGGATCCGATCCTGCTCCTGCTCACCCTGGTCGTCTTCGTCGTGCTGCTCACCCCGGTCGCCGTGTTCATCGCCGCGGCCGTACGGTTCGGCGGCGAGCGGCGCGACCGCCGGCTCGCCGCGCTCCGCCTGATCGGCGCCGACGGCCGCATGGTGCGCCGGGTCGCGGCCGGTGAGGCGCTCGCCGGTGCGCTGCTCGGCCTTGTCGTGGGCGCCGGAGTCTTCCTCGGTGCCCGGCAGTTGGCGGGCCAGGTCGAGGTCATGGACGTCAGCGTCTTCCCGGCCGATCTCGACCCGACGCCCGCGCTCGCGCTCCTGGTCGCGGTGGCGGTGCCGGTCGCCGCGGTGGCCGTGACGCTGTTCGCACTGCGCTCCGTCGTCATCGAGCCGCTCGGGGTCGTACGCACCGCCAAGCCCGCCCGGCGCCGCCTGTGGTGGCGGCTGCTGCTTCCGCTCGCCGGACTCGGGCTGCTCTACCCGATGATCGGGCAGGGCAACGAACGGGGCGAGTTCAACCAGATCATGGTGACCGGCGGTGTGCTGCTCCTCCTCATCGGCATCACGGCGCTGCTCCCCTGGCTCGTCGAGACCACCGTGGCACGGCTCGGCGCGGGCCCGGTGGCCTGGCAAATGGCCGTCCGCAGGCTGCAGTTGAGCAGCGGCACGGCGGCCCGGATGGTCAACGGCATCGCGGTCGCGGTGGCCGGGGCGATCGCCCTGCAGATGCTGTTCGCCGGAGTCGAGAACGACTACACCAAGTCCACCGGGCAGGACACGAACCGGGCCCAGGTGAACGTCATGGTGCCCCGGTCCCCCGACTCCGCGCGCCAGACCCAGGAGGCGTACGACAGGCTGCGCGGCACCGACGGCGTACGGAAGGTGACCCAGCCGCTGACCTCCGTCGAGATCGGCGAGAAGCGCAAGGACCCCGACCAGTACAGCTCCCTCACCGTCGGCAGCTGCGCGGCGCTGCGCGAGGTGGCCGAGCTGCCGTCCTGCAAGGAGGGCGACCTCTTCCAGGTACACGGCGCGAAGTACGACGACGACACCCCCAAGCTGGCCCGCCCCGGCCGGACGCTCTGGCTCGACCCGTCGTACGGCGGCGACACCCGGGCCCACCCGATGACCTGGAAGCTGCCCGCGAAGGTCAAGCGCGCCGACGCCCGCGAGGACCCGCGCGGCGTGGAGACCGGCGGCTTCCTGGCGACGCCGAGCGCCTTCCCGAAGGCCGCGACGGCCGCCCGGACGGGCCATTTGTACGTCCAGCTCGACCGCTCCGTGCCGGACGCCATCGAGCAGGTGCGCACGGCGGCGGCTCAAGTGTCGCCCCGGGTCACGTCCTTCTCGATGGCGGCCAGCAAGCAGGCGGCCCGCTTCGCCACCGTCCGTACCGGCCTGTTCGTGGGCGCCGCCTGCGTCCTGGTCCTGATCGGCGCGAGCCTGCTCGTCTCGCAGTTGGAGCAGCTGCGCGAACGCAAGAAGCTCCTGTCGTCCCTGGTCGCCTTCGGCACCCGGCGCCGCACCCTGAGCCTGTCGGTCCTGTGGCAGACGGCGGTCCCGATCGTCCTCGGTCTGGTCCTCGCCTCGGCGGTGGGCCTGACGCTGGGCGCGGTACTCCTCGGCATGGCGGCCCGGCCCGCCCGGGTCGACTGGGCGTCGGTGGCCTCGATGTCGGGGATCGGCGCGGTGGTCGTCCTCCTGGTCACGGCACTGAGCCTGCCGCCGCTGCTGAAACTGATGCGGCCGGAGGGGCTGCGTACGGAGTGAGCCGCCCTGGCGGCTACCGGGCGGGCCGACAGACTCAGCCGACAGACTCAGCCAACCGGCTCAGTCGACCGGCTCAGTCGACGGCCCGCCCGGTCACGCGGACCGGAAGCGACCGCAGCACCCCGCGCAACTCCGCGGCCAGTTCCTCGTATTCGGCGCTGCGGGCCGCGCCCGTCCGCATGGCGAGCGCGATCCGCCGGGACGGCGCGGGCTCCGCGAAGTAACCGGTGAGCAGCTGGCCGGACCGCGAGGTCTCCACCCTCTCGGCAGTACGCGGCAGGAGCGTGACCCCGAGCCCCCCGGCCACCAGCTGCACCAGGGTGGAGAGCCCGGCCGCGGTGGTGGTCGCCGCGGACTCGGCACGCCCCACCTCCCGGCAGATGTCCAGGGCCTGATCACGCAAACAATGCCCCTCGTCAAGGAGCAGCAGATTGAGCTCGCGCAGCGCCTCACGAGGGATGCCCTCGCGCCCGCCGAGCCAGTGATCGAGCGGCGTGACGAGCACGAAGTCCTCGTCGAACAGCGGGAGTTCGGTCACCCCGGGAACCCCAAGGGGTACCGCGAGCAGCAGCAGGTCGAGCCGCCCGGCGAGCAGCCCATCGATCAACGAAGCGGTCTGCTCCTCATGCACCTGAAGATCGAGCTCCGGGTAGCGCTCGTGCACGAGCCGCAGCACCGTCGGCAGCAGATACGGCGCCACGGTGGGAATCGCGCCGAGCCGCAGCGTCCCGGTGAACGGCCCGCGCACCGCCTCCGCCTCCTCCATCAGCTCCCCGACCGAGTCGAGCACCTGCTGCGCCCGCGCGGCGAGCCGCTCCCCCGCGGGCGAGAGCAGCACCTTGCGGGTGGTCCGCTCGAGCAGCTGCACGCCGAGCACCTCCTCGAGCGCCGAGACGGCACCGGAGAGCGCGGGCTGACTCATCCCGATCGCGGCGGCGGCATCCCTGAAGTGCAGATGCTCGGCCACGGCTACGAAGGCACGCAGCTGGGCGAGGGTGGGCTGCCGCCCTTTGTTGCTACGGGCCACTGCATTACTACGGGCCACTGATAGGTACCTCCGATCACCCTGACCCAGTCTAGGAGGGCGCGTGGTGTTCTTTGAAAACAAGACCACTGATCAACCCTCTTTGCGTAGGCTCGCCTCCAGGCAACGATCATGGCCGTGATCCGCGAGGACGCCGCTGGACGGCTTGCTGAGCGGTCCAGGGAGGGGAACGACGTGATACCTGTCGGCTCGTACGGACGACTGTCCGAGGACAAGGCACTCAAGGCCGGGACCACCGACCGCGAGGAGGGGGAGCAGGTAGCCGACCAATTCGCGAAGAACAGCAAGCTTGCTGCCGACGAGGGTTGGACCGTCGTCCGCGAGTACAACGACAACAACATCCCGGCCTCTGATCCTATGGTTGTCCGGCCAGAGTTCGAGCAGATGCTGAAGGACCTGGAGAGCGGTGTCATACGCGGCATCGTCTTCACGCACGCTGACCGCCTCGCTCGCCTTGAGTTCGACGCCGCCCGCCTCAATCGCCTCTACCTGATCAACCCGAAACTCATCGGACGAGCCGTAGAAGGCGGTACAGACCTGTCGACCATCGAGGGTCGCTGCATGTTCATGGTGCAGGCCACCCTGGGCGGCGTGGAGGTCGCGAACACCAAGCGCCGGGTCAGCGGAACCAATCGGGCCAACGCCGAGCGAGGGCGGATGCACGGGGCGCCTCGCGCCTTCGGATGGCGCGAGGACCGACGGACGCTCCACCCCGAGGAGGCCAAAGACCTGCGCGACGCCATCCTGGCCATCCCTGGCGGCAAGACGGTCGGGCGGGTGCGCAAGGAATGGATCGCCCTCGGCTACGCCCCAAAGGCGACCAAGCAGCGCAAGAACGCCGACGCCAACGACTACAACCTCCAACACAGCACGGTTGAGGCCCGGCTCGTGAACCCCAGGAACTGCGGCTACATGACATACCTGCCGCAGGCCGACCGGCGCGGGGCGAAGAAACCCTGGATGCCCGACCACGTCGTCTACGTCGACGGCAAGCCAGTCACGGGCAGTTGGGAAGCCGTCTGTACGCCCGAAGAATGGGCCGCCTGCGTCGAAACGATCAAGGCGCGCAAGGAGGCGCGGAAGAGCGGCGACACGTTGACCCACGGCACGTCGGAGAAGTACCTCCTGTCCGGAGTCGCGCGGTGCGGCATCTGCTCTTTCCCCATGATCGCCAACTGGTATCAGAAGGGGACGAGCGCGCACGACCGCTACGGATACCGGTACGCCTGTCTCAGTAACCTCGGCGGCTGCGGCGGCATCAGCCGCGTCGGCCCGCCGGTGGAGGAGCACGTCGTTGACCTCTTCTTCGCGGAGCTGAAGAAGAGCCTGGGCATGGCGCACAAGGCCGAAGAGGTCGACGAGACCCAGCACGACGGCCGTCTTGCCGAGATCGCCCAGGAGATCGAAGAGGTGAATGAGCGACGCCGGGCCAAGCGCATCTCCATGTCGACCGCCCTCGACATGATCGAGGAGTTGGAGGAGGAACGCACCGAGCTCACCCGCGCACGCACGAATCTGATGGCCCGCAAAGTCAAGCCTCAGAACGCCTCGGCGGACGTGCTCAAGGACTGGGACAGCTACAGCATCCCGGAGAAGAAGCACCGGCTGAAGCAGAGCATCCGGGCGGTTCTCATCCATCCCGCAGGCCGAGGTAAGCGGTTCGCTCCGGAGTTGATCGAGGTTGTTTGGGCCGACTAGCGCAGGTCGTTCAGTCGAGTCGATCCCCTCAGTCGCGACTGATAGTTATCGGCGATCAGATCGCCAAGCCCTGCTTATTTCCCTGATCAATCCACTCCGTGGCACGGTTTACACCGTTCAACCCCTCACGTAAGTCCTCAAAAGGGACTTACGACGCACAAGGAGAGTAAGTGCTCACTGTTGGTGATCAGTTCCCCACGTTCGATCTGACGGCCTGCGTCTCGCTGGAGAAGGGCAAGGAGTTCGAGCAGATCAACCACAAGACGTATGAGGGTTGGAAGGTCATCTTCTTTTGGCCGAAGGACTTTACTTTCGTCTGCCCCACCGAGATCGCCGCCTTCGGCAAGCTGAACGACGAGTTCGCCGACCGTGACGCGCAGATCCTCGGCGTCTCCGGCGACTCCGAGTTCGTCCACCACGCCTGGCGCAAGGACCACGACGACCTGCGCGACCTGCCCTTCCCGATGCTCGCCGACTCCAAGCACGAGCTGATGCGGGACTGCGGTGTCGAGGGCGAGGACGGCTTCGCGCAGCGTGCCGTGTTCATCGTGGACCAGAACAACGAGATCCAGTTCTCCATGGTGACCGCCGGTTCCGTCGGCCGTAACCCCAAGGAGGTCCTGCGGGTCCTCGACGCCCTCCAGACCGACGAGCTCTGCCCGTGCAACTGGTCCAAGGGCGAGGACACCCTCGACCCGGTCGCGCTCCTCTCCGGCGAGTGAGCGGGGACTGAACCGATATGGCACTCGCTGAACTGAAGTCCGCCGTCCCGGACTACGCCAAGGACCTGAAGCTGAACCTCGGCTCGGTCATCGGCAACTCCGACCTTCCGAAGCAGCAGCTGTGGGGCACCGTGCTCGCCTGCGCGATCGCGTCCCGCTCCCCGAAGGTGCTGCGCGAGCTGGAGCCCGAGGCGAAGGCGAACCTGTCGCCGGAGGCGTTCCAGGCCGCGAAGTCGGCCGCCGCCATCATGGCGATGAACAACGTCTTCTACCGCACGCGGCACCTGCTCTCCGACCCGGAGTACGGCACGATGCGCGCCGGTCTGCGGATGAACGTGATCGGCAACCCCGGGGTCGACAAGGTCGACTTCGAGCTGTGGTCGCTCGCGGTGTCGGCGATCAACGGCTGCGGGATGTGCCTGGACTCGCACGAGCAGGTGCTCCGCAAGGCCGGGGTCGACCGCGAGACCATCCAGGAGGCCGTGAAGATCGCGTCGGTCCTCCAGGCGGTCGGCGCGACGCTCGACGCGGAAGCCGTCCTCGCGGAGTAATTCCGCGGACACCACGCACATCGCAGCACTTTGCGGCAGATTGCGGCACATCGCGGCCCCCACCCGGCTTCCGGGTGGGGGCTGTTATGCCTTTTCGCGCAAGTTGTCGCGCTCGGCCCGCGCCGCGGAGCACACTCATGAGCCACGCCCTTCCTGATGGGAGAACGCTCATGCGCATACGCTGCCTCGCCGCCCTCGCACTCGCCGCCGCTGTCGCCGGCTCTGCCGCCACGACCACTTCGGCGTCGGCGTCGGCCAAGCCCGATCCGGACGACAACTACCTCACCAGCGCCAAGTACGACGCCATCGCCTTAGGCACGAGCAAGCAGCGGGTCGAGGACACCATCGGCACCGATCCCCACTGCTCCGGCAACGGGAGCGTCCTGACGTGCTGGACCCGGAACCAATGGGTCGACCAGACCGCGACCTTCACCTTCAACGGCAGCGACCAGCTGTACCGGAAGGAGAAGAACTACTCGTTCGCCTACGGCTGGTACACCCACGACAAGCCCGCGACGATGACCAAGGCCGAGTACGACCAGTTCGCCAAGGGCGACACGCTGGCGGAGATCAACGCCGCCACCGAGGGCACCGCGTGCACCGACATGTGGGTCGAGCACCCGAACCACCCGTCCTCCGGCGGCTGGAAGACCGAGATCCGGTGCACCGGCACGGTCGAGGAGTCCTACCCGACGATCAAGTTCTTCTTCACCGACGGCCTCCTGACCGACAAGTCCTACACGTCGCGCAACAGCTAGGGCCCGCGAAGATCGGGAAGACGGGCCCTAGGTCGGCGGGGCGGGCGGCGGCTCCGTGGTGGGGGCCACCGCCACCGCCGTCGCGCCGTGTGGGCCCGGAGTGCGGCGCATCGCCGTTTCGTGGGCGTACGCACGCAAGTAACCGACCACCGTGTTCGCCACCGCGACCAGCGGCACCGCCACCACCGCGCCCCCGATCCCGCCCATCAGCCCGCCGGCCGCCACCGAGAGCACCACGGCCAGCGGATGCACCCGCACCGCCCGGCCGAGGATGAACGGCTGGAGCACATGCCCCTCGATCTGCTGCACCGCGAGCACCACCACGAGCACCATCAGGGCCGTGAAGATGCCCTGCGTCACCAGCGCCACGACCACCGCGAGCGCCCCGGAGATCACGGCACCCACCAGCGGGATGAACGCGAACAGGAAGATGAAGACGGCCAGCGGCACCGCCATCGGCACATCGAGGAAGTAGATGCCGATACCGATGAAGATCGCGTCGATGAGGGCCACGATCACCGTGCCGCGTACGTACGCCGTCAGCGTCCGCCACGCCCTCGGCCCCGCCCCCGCGACGCCCGGCCGGGCCGGCGCCGGGACGAGCTTGAGGGACCACTGCCAGATCCGCTTGCCGTCGTAGAGCAGGAACAGCGTGGAGAACATCGCGAGCAGGATGCCGGTCAGGAACTCCACGATCACCGTGACGCCTTCGAGCCCCGCCGAGGTGATCTCCTCGGTGTTGGTCCCGATGGTCTCCCGCAGATTGTTCGCGATGTCCTTGATCTGGTCCTCGGTGACGTGGAACGGGCTCTCCAGGAGCCACCGCTGGAGTTCGTCGATGGCCTCCTGGATCCGGGTGGAGAGCGTGTCCAGGTTCTCCATCACCTGCCACACCACGAACCAGCCGACCAGGCCCATCACCACGAAGCCCGCGATGAACGTGACCGCCGTGGCAAGGCCGTGCGGCAGCCCGACGCGGCGCAGCCGGTGCACCGTGGGCTGGAGCAGCGCGGTGATCAGGAGAGCGGCCAGGAACGCCATGACGACGAGCTGGATCGACGTGATCGCCTGGGCAAGGACCCAGAGCGCACCCGCCAGGACGAGCAGCCGCCAACCGGCCTCGGCCGCGACCCGCAGCCCCCACGGCACCGCGGCCACCGGTTCCGGCTTCGGAGCCACCGCGGGCGCGTAGGCGGGCGGCGCCGGCACATGCGGCTTCTCGGCCGCCTTGCCCCGGTCCGGCCGCGCCTCGCCCGCCGGAGTCTCTCCCGCCGGGGACTCGCCTGCCGGGGCCTCGCCCGCGGGGGACTCGCCTGCGGGAGTCTCGCCCGCCGGGGTCTCGCCCGCGGGTGTCTCGTCAGGCCGCGCACCGCCCGGCGGCGGGGTCTTGCCCAACCCCGCCTCGTCCGGCCGCTCCTGGCCTGCCCCCATGCCCGCGCCCGGGCCCTGCTCCCCGCTCTCCATCCCCGCGCGTCGCTCGTCCAGGCGCTCACCGAGTCGGGTCAGACCCTCGCCGAGCCGCTCGAGCCACCCTGGCAGTCTCGACATGATCCTTCCCTTACCGCCCTTGGTCCCCGCCACTGACACCGATTCCCCCCGGCCCCGGTTCTTCGTCTGCATGACCGTACACGCGCGAAGCCCCCCACCGAAGGACGGTGAGAGGCTTCGCGGAGTTGAGCGTCCGGCCAGCGGAACTTCGGGCTCAGTACCAGCTGTTGGCCTGCCAGAAGTCCCAGGCGCCGCAGGGGCTGCCGTACCGGTCGTTCATGTAGTTCAGGCCCCACTTGATCTGCGTGGCCGGGTTGGTCTGCCAGTCGGCACCGGCGGAGGCCATCTTGGAGCCGGGCAGCGCCTGTACGAGGCCGTACGCGCCGGACGACGGGTTGGTGGCCTTGTAGTTCCAGCCGGACTCGTGGTCCACGATGTTGCTGAAGCACTGGAACTGGTCCGCCGGAACCATCTGGCGCGCGATCGCCTGGGTCTCGGCGATCGTGTACGAGCTCTGCTGGGCGAAGGAGTCCGCGTCGGCCCGAGCCTCGGCGCGGCTGGCCTTGAGCTTCTCCTCGCGCTCCTTGGCAGCCTTGGCCTCGGCTTCGGCGGCGGCCTTCTTCTCCGCTGCTTCCTTCTTGGCTACGGCGTCCTCGGCGGCCTGCTTGCGGGCCGACTCCTCCGCTGACTTCTGCGCGGCCGCGTCTGCGGCGACGGCCTGCGCGTCTGCCTGCTGTGCCAGCGACTCAGTCTGAACCTGCGCCTGCTGACCCGCGGGGATGTCCGCGAGGAGAGTTCCCTCGCCGGACGCGGCCGTTGCCTCCATGTCATTGGACGGCTGGGTGCTGCCCGAGGCAACGCCCACGACGGCGCCGACAGTGGTGACCGCGGTGGCCGAGGCCACTGCGAATCCCCGGACCGAAATCCGGCTCACATGCATTCCTTCCAGCATCGCCCGTCCGGTGACCTTCCGGGCGCAATCGTGCCCCTTGCGCTGGCCTCCCTGATACGCGGTCACGGGCGGCTCGGACCCTGAGCGGCAACTCCCTTGCGGGAGCGACCGCTTGTGAAGCGGGTGGCATGCGGCGTCGCTATGAAGTTCTGGGGTTCCGTACCGCTGGGGGTACGCAAGTGCCGCATGCGGGGCCTGACAGGACCACGACTCTGCCGGACCGGGATGGGGCAAGGCAATTCTGCGTTGCGTGTGAAAGCTCACACCCCGTTTGTGCCTGGGGTTTTACGGAAAGGCGCGTACAGCTCGGCGCCGCCCGGCTAAGCTCTCCCGCTCACCGGACGGCGCCAACTACTGCGTATCGCCTCAGAGTTGGACCGGCCCCTCATAGAAGGGACAGTCCGGGCAGATACCTAAGACTTCCCAAGGCGCATCAGATGCGACCCTCTTCCAGCATTTCGGTCACGAGGGCCGCGATCCGCGAACGCTCCGAGCGCGTCAGCGTGATGTGCGCGAACAGCGGATGCCCCTTCAAGCGCTCCACGACCGCCACCACGCCGTCGTACCGCCCGACCCTGAGGTTGTCGCGCTGCGCCACATCATGCGTCAGTACGACCCGGGAATTCGCCCCGATTCGGGACAGAACGGTCAAGAGAACGTTCCGCTCCAGGGATTGGGCCTCATCGACGATCACGAACGCGTCGTGCAGCGAGCGTCCGCGGATGTGCGTGAGCGGCAGCACCTCCAGCATGCCGCGCGCCGTGACCTCCTCTATCACCTCACGCGAGGTCACCGCGGAGAGCGTGTCGAAGACCGCCTGCGCCCAGGGGCCCATCTTCTCGGCCTCGGTGCCGGGCAGATAGCCGAGCTCCTGGCCGCCCACCGCGTACAGCGGCCGGAAGACCATCACCTTCTGGTACAGGCGGCGTTCGAGTACGGCGTCCAGACCGGCGCAGAGCGCGAGCGCCGACTTGCCGGTGCCCGCCCGGCCGCCCATCGAGACGATGCCGACCTCGTGGTCGAGGAGCAGGTCGAGCGCGATCCGCTGTTCGGCGCTGCGGCCCTTGATGCCGAACGCGTCGCGGTCACCGCGCACCAGGCGCACATCGCCCTCGGCCGTGACCCGCCCGAGCGCCTTGCCGCGCTCCGAGTGCAGCGTGAGCCCGGTGTGCACCGGTAGCTCCGCGGCCTCCGGAACGTGGATCGAGTCCTGCTCGAAGAGCAGGTCCACCTGCTCGCCGGAGAGGGCGAGTTCGGACATTCCGGTCCAGCCGGAGTCGGTGATGGCCAGCTCGGCCCGGTACTCCTCCGCGAGCAGGCCGACCGAGGACGCCTTGATCCGCAGCGGCAGGTCCTTGGAGACGACCGTCACGTCGTACCCCTCAGCCTGGAGATTGCGGGCGACCGCCAGGATCCGCGAGTCGTTGTCCCCCATCCGGTAACCGGCCGGAAGGATGCCGGGGTCGGAGTGGTTGAGCTCGACGCGCAGCGTGCCGCCCAGGTCGCCGAGGGGAATGGGGGCGTCGAGCCGCCCGTACCTGATCCGGCAGTCGTCGAGCAGGCGCAGCGCCTGCCGGGCGAAGTAGCCCAGCTCGGGGTGGTGCCGTTTGGCCTCGAGCTCCGTGACCACCACGATCGGCAGCACCACCTCGTGCTCGTCGAAGCGGTGCAGGGCGTTCGGGTCGGCCAGCAGGACGCTGGTGTCTAGAACATAGGTGCGCCTGTCGGGCGTGCGGCGCTTAGTGCTGGTCACCACGGAAGGACGTACCCCCTCGGAGAGGTCGGGGAGCGACGGCGTCGCGGGGGACTGGACCGGGCTCGGCTCCCATGCACGGGCCGAGCTCCGGCCCTCCGCGAGTCCGTACGAAGTACGGTCCATCCGGTGCAAAGGGCCTCCCGGGCGGACGACCCCATGCCGCCCGCTGAGATGCGACCCCATCTGGTGCGGGGGTCGACCTGGAGGTGATATGCCCTCGAACGCGTTCGCCCATGCCAGGCATGTGACGACGCGTAAGCGAACGTTGGGTAACACAACCCAGCCCGTCCGGCGTGTGAGGACGAGCGCGCCCACCCGTCTCCCACCACCACCCTCAACCGAGGCGCTACGCGCCAACCCCTGGTCCAGCGCGAAAAGGGGGGGCTGGGGGCGCTGCATCCATCAGCGGCTTCGCCGCGGGCCCCAGTTACGGGAAGGGGCGGGGCCGGGGCAGAAAACCGGCCACCTCAGGCCCCGTAACGCCGATGCCGCGCAGCGTAGTCGCGCATCGCGCGCAGGAAGTCGACCTTCCGGAACGCGGGCCAGAAGACCTCGCAGAAGTAGTACTCGGAGTGTGCGCTCTGCCAGAGCATGAAGCCCGAGAGCCGCTGTTCGCCGCTGGTGCGGATGACGAGGTCCGGGTCGGGCTGACCACGGGTGTAGAGGTGCTCGGAGATGGCATCGATGTCGACGATCTCGGCAAGGTCCTCGAGCGAGGTGCCGCGCTCGGCGTGGTCGAGGAGCAGGGACCGTACGGCGTCGGCGATTTCCTGGCGGCCGCCGTAACCCACGGCGACGTTCACAAGTATCCCCTTGTTCCGGTCGGTGCCCTGCTCGGCCTCCTTGAGTACGGACTGGGTGCGCGCCGGGAGCAGATCCTTCTGGCCGACGTGGTGCACCCGCCAGCGGCCGTCGGAGGCGAGCCTCTGCACGGTGTCCTCGATGATGCCGAGCAGCGGCACGAGTTCGGCCTCTGGCCGGTCGAGGTTGTCCGTGGACAGCATCCAGAGCGTGACCACCTCGACGTCCGTCTCGGCACACCAGCCGAGGAACTCCGAGATCTTCTCCGCGCCCGCCTGGTGCCCCTCGGCCGTGGTGCCGCCGGACGCCTTCGCCCAGCGCCGGTTGCCGTCGAGGATGACGCCGATGTGCCCCGGCACCTGGGTGTGGTCGAGGCGACCCTCCACCCGGCGTGCGTAGAGCCCGTACACCAGGTCGCGCAGGTTCACTCTCTTCAGCCCCTCCGTGCAGATGGCAGATGTGGCCCGACAGGACCTGGGCCAGCACCCTACCGTCGCTCGGGCCCGGACGGCCCACGGGTGCCCGGTGGCAGGGGCGTACTGAAGTAGCTTCGTTCTCATGAACGACAACGCTCTGTATCAAGCGGCGGGCGACCGCTACGACTCCATGGAGTACCGCCGCACCGGCCATTCCGGCCTGAAGCTCCCGGCGATCTCGCTGGGCCTGTGGCACAACTTCGGCGACGACCGGTCCCTGGACGCGCAGCGCGCCATCCTGCGCCGCGCCTTCGACCTGGGCGTCACGCACTTCGACCTGGCGAACAACTACGGTCCGCCGCCCGGCTCCGCCGAGCTGAACTTCGGCAAGCTCCTGAAGCAGGACTTCGCCCCGTACCGCGACGAGCTGATCCTCTCGACCAAGGCGGGCTACCGGATGCACCCCGGCCCGTACGGCGAGTGGGGTTCGCGCAAGTACCTGATGGCGTCGCTCGACGCGTCCCTGAAGCGGATGGGCGTGGATTACGTCGACATCTTCTACTCGCACCGCTTCGACCCGGACACCCCGCTCGAGGAGACGATGAGCGCGCTGGCCTCAGCGGTGCAGCAGGGCAAGGCGTTGTACGCCGGTGTCTCCTCGTACACCAGCGAGCAGACCCGCGAGGCGGCGCGGCTCCTGCGCGAGATGGGCGTACGGCCGCTGATTCACCAGCCGTCGTACTCGATGATCAACCGCTGGACCGAGGACGACGCGCTGCTCGACACCCTCGAGGACGAGGGCATGGGCTGTATCCCTTTCGTTCCGCTCGCCCAGGGGCTGCTCACCGGCAAGTACCTCGACGGCATCCCGGAGGGTTCGCGGGCCACGCAGGGCAAGTCGCTCGACCCGAACCTGCTGAGCGACGAGGTCGTACGCAGGCTGAACGGCCTGAACGAGATCGCCAAGAGCCGCGGCCAGAGCCTCGCACAGCTGGCGCTGAGCTGGGTGCTCCGGGACGAGCGGATGACCTCGGCCCTGATCGGCGCGTCCAGCGTGCGTCAGCTGGAGGAGAACGTGGCGGCGCTCCGGGGCGCGAAGCTCACGGACGAGGAGCTGGCGGAGATCGACCGGTTCGCGGTGTCGACGCCGGGGACGAACATCTGGGCCGGGCGGAAGTAGCCCGCCGGCGGAAGAACTGGCCCGCTAGCGAAAGCAGCCCGCCGGCCCACTGGCGGTGTCCCGGAGCGGGGCAAAAAAACGGGCCGGTCCGTGGGGGGGATACGGACCGGCCCGAGGGGGGGTTTCCACCATAACCCTTCGTAAGCGATGCCGTGTGCACCGGCGTGCCGCCACTACGCTGCGAAACCGCCCAGCAACAGTCCGGTGACCGCCCCGGCGAGCATGCAGGGCCCGAGCGGCATGGCGGTCTTGAGGCCCGCGCGGCCCCGCAGCACAAGGGCGAGGGCGTGTCCGGCGGCGTAGACGGTGCCGCTGAGGAAGCCCAGGATCAGGGCGCCGGAGCCGTACCACCCAAGGGTTACCCCGAGAACGAGCGCGAGCTTGACGTCACCGAAGCCGAGGGCGCTCGGCCGGGCCAGGAACAGCAGCAGATACGCACCGCCGAGCGCGAGCCCGCCGAGCAGCGCCCCCGGCCAGGAGCCCGCGGCGGCCGGGAACGGGGCGGCGGCGCCGAGCAGCGCGACGGCCGCGGCGGCGAGCGGCAGGGTCAGCACGTCCGGCAGCCGGTGCACGGCGAGGTCGACGGCGGCGAGCAGCACCCCGAAGGGCGCGAGCACCAGCCAGACGACGAGCTCGGGCCGGTACCCCGTGGCGGCCGCGAGCGCGGCACAGACGAGGGCGGTGACGGCGATGGGGTAGGCGGGGTGGGGGCCGAGGCGGGCGGTGCGGGGCCCGAAGTGGGGGGTGCGGGGGGCGAGTTGGCTGTCTTCGGCGCCGAGTCGGCCCTCCCCTGTATCGAGTCGCCCCTCCCCTGCGTCGAGTGCGTACGGTGTGGTCGCGCAGGTCGGGCAGCGGGGTGCGCCCAGCCAGCCGCGGGCCGGGCCGGTGAGCGGGTGGCCGTCGGGGCAGTCGGCGCGCCAGGGCTCGCCCGGGGCGACGGCGAGGCGGTGTGCCGCGCGCGGCACGAGCAGCCCGGCGAGTGCCCCGTAACAGGCGGCGAGAGCGGTCAACATGGCGAGCACGCCGTGACCCTATGGGGGGCTCGCGGCACCGCGCAGCCCCCTCCACCACGCGGTGCCGCACCGCGTGGCTTTGCCGACGCGAATCGCCCTTGGTCTGAACTTACGTGACGGCTACATGTGGAGCGAGCCCATCCGATAACGATGCGGACTCAACCGGGGCGACTTGTCCAAATTTGCTGCGCTATTTCCGAAGTGAAAGTGCGAGGGATCACTGGGCGGCCTGTGCGACTGAAAAGTTGAACTAGCAACGTTAACAAGGCTGTTCACGCGACTGTTCACGCGGTTTTTGCTCCCGCTCCCCGCCAGGCAGACTCGCGAAGCAGCCGCAGACCATTCAGCCCGACCAGGACCGTGGAGCCCTCGTGGCCCGCGACGCCGAGGGGCAGCGGCAGATGCCCCGCCAGGTCCCAGACGACCAGGATCGCGATGAAGGTGCCCGCGATGCACAGGTTCTGGATCACCAGGCGGCGGGCGCGCCGGGAGAGGGCCACGGCGCGCGGCACGGCGGCGAGTTCGTCGCGTACGACGACCGCGTCCGCGGTCTCCAGGGCGAGGTCGGAGCCCGCCCGGCCCATCGCGACGCCGATGTGCGCGGCGGCGAGCGCGGGCGCGTCGTTCACGCCGTCACCGATGACGAGCACCTTGCGCCCGTCGACCTCCGCCAACTCCCGTACGGCCTCGGCCTTTTGCTGCGGCAGGAGTCCGGACTGCACGGTTTCCGGTACGTCCCCTTCCGGCACGTCGCCTTCCGGTACGTCGCCGAAACCGGCCTGTGCCGCGACGGCCGCTGCCGCTCCGGGCCCGTCTCCGGTGAGGAGCAGGGGTGGGGTGCCGGTGAGGCGGGCGAGCTCGGCGACCGCCTCGGGGGCGTCGGGGCGCAGCCGGTCGGCGAGGGTGAGGCGCCCGGCGGGGGCGCCGTCGACCAGGACGAGGACGGTGGTGGTGCCGCCGCCGTCGTCGGCCTCGGCCTTCCGCTCGGCCTTGTGCGCAGCCATGTGCTCGGCCCTCCGCTCGGCCTGCTGCTCGGCCTGCTCCGAGGCGGGCAGCAGGCGGCGCTCCGCGCCCACCTCGACGCGGCGGCCGGGGGCCACGGTGGCGGCGACGCCGCGGCCGGGGGTGGAGGTGAAGTCGTACGACTCGGGGAGCGGGAGCGAGCGACGGCGGGCGGCCTCGACGATCGCGGCGCCGATGGGGTGTTCGCTGCGGAGCTCGGCGGCGGCCGCGAGGGCGAGCAACTCGTCCTCGGAGAAGCCCGGTTCGGGTTCGGGCCGGACGCCGGTGACCTTCGGGGTGCCCTCGGTGAGGGTGCCGGTCTTGTCGTACGCGACGGTGTCGATCTGGCCGAGGCGTTCCATGACGACGGCGGACTTGATGAGGACGCCGTGGCGCCCGGCGTTGGCGATGGCGGAGAGCAGCGGCGGCATGGTGGCGAGGACGACCGCGCACGGCGAGGCCACGATCATGAACGTCATGGCGCGGAGCAGGGAGCCGGTGAGGTCGTCGGCCCCGAGGGCGAGCGGCGTGGCGAAGACGGCGAGGGTGGCGGCGACCATGGCCCAGGCGTAGCGCTGCTCGATCTTCTCGATGAACAGCTGGGTGCGCGCCTTGGTGCGGGACGCCTCCTCGACGAGGGCGACGATGCGGGCGATGACGGTGTCGGAGGGGTCGCGTTCGACGCGGACGCGCAGGGCACCGGCGGCGCCGTTGACGGTGCCCGCGAAGACCTCGTCGCCGGGGGCCTTGGTGGCGGGCAGCGGCTCGCCGGTGATGGTGGCCTGGTCGACCTCGCTGGCGCCGTCCAGGACGCGGCCGTCGGCGCCGATGCGCTCGCCGGGGCGGACCAGGATCTGGTCGCCGACGGCGAGTTCGGCGGCGGGGGCTTCGGTCTCGGTCCAGGCTTCGGCCCCGTTCGCCGAGTCGGGGTCCGGGTCCGGGTCCGGATCGAGCCGGGTGGCGGTGGCCGGGGCGAGGTCGAGCAGGCCGCGCACGGAGTCCTCGGTGCGGGCGGTGGCGAGGGCCTCCAGGGCGCCGGAGGTGGCGAAGATGACGATGAGCAGCGCCCCGTCCATGACCTGGCCGATGGCAGCGGCGCCGAGCGCCGCGACGACCATCAGGAGATCGACGTCGAGCGTGCGCTCGCGCAGCGCCTTGAGCCCTTCGAGGCCCGGCTCCCATCCCCCGGCGACGTACGCGACGGCGTACAGCGGACCCCACAACCACACGCTGAGGCCGAGGAGTTGAAGGGAAAGGGCGCACACGAACGCGGCGGTCGCGGCGGCGGCCCAGCGGGCCTCGGGGAGGGCGAGGGGGTGGGTGCGGGCGGTGCGGGCGCGCGGCGCGGACCGGGCCGTGGCGTGGCTCGGTCGCGCCGCCGGGGCATCGGAGACGCCGGAGACGGCAGCAGGCATGACGAAGTGATCCTTCGGAGAACCGGTGGCCTGAGGGCGGGCCTGGGTATCCGGGCTGGCCCTCACCATACAGGAATACATGAACAGCTCTTCATTCATACGGGCGAGGTGAGCCCCCGGGGCTTACGATTCCTTCATGGGCCACGGGATCGACCAGAAGAGCAGCACGCGCGAGCGCCTCGACGCCGTCGGAGCGGCGGACGTGGCCGCGACGCTGCAGGCCCTGGCCACCCCGTCGCGGCTGCGGATCCTGGCACGACTCCAGGAGGGCCCCTGCACGGTGGGCGAACTGGCCGGCGCGGCCGACCTGGAACAGTCCGCCTGCTCACACCAGCTACGACTGCTGCGCAACCTGGGCCTGGTGGCCACCGAGCGCCGCGGCCGCTCGATCATCTACGCGCTCCACGACCACCACGTCGCGGAACTCCTCGACCAGGCGCTGTTCCACGTGGAGCACTTGCGCCTTGGACTGCAGGACGAGGCGTAAGGGCTCGTCGTCAGCGCGGGATCAGCGGGGTCAGAGGGCGAGCCGGAGCAGCAGGGCGATGGCTCCGGACAGCGCGGGCAAGGCATACCACCACGAACGCAGCCACTCGGCCTTCACGAACACCCAGGTGAGCCCGGCCACGACGAGTGCGCAGAGCACGAGGAGCAGGGTCACGTCGCCGTACTCGCCCTCTCCCCCACTGAAGAACCAACCGACGAGCATGGCGAAGAGAGCGAACAGAAGCACGCCGTTCAGCGCGGTCAGGAGGACGCCGCAGAACACAGTGCCCACCCGGTCCCAGGTCTTCGAGTTCACCGAAGTCACCGCCCGAGCGCTCCCCTGGCCTCGTCCACGTGCCGGTCGAAGTCCTCTCCGTACCGCTGCGCCATATCGCTCTCGTAATAGGGACCACCGTTGTAGCGAGCGGCGAGTTCCCGCATCTGCGCGCGGGTCATCTGCTCCGGCGGTACGTCGGCGAACTCGCTCTCGGCCTTGAGCTGGGCGAGGTACTCGGAGGCGATGTAGATGTTCTGCGCCGGGTCCTTGACGGCGCCCACGACCTGCTCACGCTGAGCGTCGGTCAGGTGCTGCGGGTCGTAGCCGAGCACCTCGGCGGCCCGGCGCACCTGCACGGACATCGGCCCCATGGAGGTCAGGTCCTTGTCGGCGGTGCCGGTAAGAATGTCCCGTGCGACGGGCGTCACGTCATCGAGCCAACTGGGCGCGCCCTCAACCTCTTTCCAGGCGATCCCGGCGACCATCTCGGGCGGAAGGCCGGAGGTGCGGGCGGCGTCGCTGAGCAGCTCCTTGTTGTTACGGATGTACGCGCGCCGGTCGCCGTCGTCGTTGCTGTAGACCCAGATGTAGTTGCCGTCGGCGTTCTTGCCGGAGGTGCGCGACCGAATCCGCATGAGGGCGGGCGAGACGACGACGTCGGGCCCGACGCGCGGGATGGCGTCGACCTTCGAACCGGTGCCGGGAAGCTGGGCGTTGGGGTCGAGGCGGGCGTCCGCGGCCTCCCGCCGCAGCGCGTCCACGCCGCCAAGCAGCTCGGTCGGCGAGACGAAGTCACCACCGCGCTCGCCGCGCTCGGAGCGGAACTCGGGCAGGGAGCGCAGCGCGGCCCGGATCTCGTGCACACAGTCCTCGCGAGCGTCGGCCTCGACGCGCTGGGCGTCGCCGTAATGACCCCGGGTGGCGTGGTACAGGTCCTCGGCCTCGTCCCTGATCGCGTCGACGTCGACGAGGAGTTCGGCAACCCAGTCGAGGACGCCGGTGGTGTCGCGCAGGTCCTCCCACTGCCGCAGCGGCTCGGCGGCCCGGGCGGTCGGCGTGATGGGCGTCGCCTCGCGGCGCATCACCTCAGCGAGCCGAGCCTCACTGGCTTGCCCGTTCTCGAAGTGCCCGCGGGCGAGCTCGACTTCCTTGGCGTACGCGTCCAGGGCGGCGGCGACCCGCTTGAAGGCGGCGGAGAGATGCTCGGCAAGGCCGGTCGCCTCACGCAGCCGCCGCGTGTACTTCTCCCGGTGCTCGCTCTCCCACTCCACCTTCCCGGCCCGCCGGAAGTCCTCGTCGCAAGAGGCCATCAGGGCGCGCAGGCGGCCGTACTCGGCGGCGGTCTGCTCGATGAGCGGGGGGCTGGACTGCTCAAGGAAGGCGACGTCCTCGCGGTAAGCCATGGCGGTGTCTACCTCGTCTCCATCCCCGGTTCAGCGGTTCTCGGGCGCCACGTACCGCCCGCTGTCGAGAATGTCGTCCAACTTGGCCTGTGCGCCGAATTCCGCGTTGACGTAGGCGTTGCCGGTGGACCGCAGCTTGGTGGACAGGGCGGTGAGCAGCGCCACCATGTCGCCGTACTGCCCCTGCGCGAAGCGCGCGAAGTCCTCGACGGCCTCGGCGATTTCGGGATGCGACCGGGGAACGCGACAGGCGGTGGCGTTCTCCCCGTCCATACGCCCGGCGTGCAGCAGTCCGGCGAGCTCGCTGAGCAGATGCGAACTCCCGTCGATGGACGCGGCACTGACCGCGTAGCCTCCGGCGCCTGCCGTTCCCTGCCCCATGCTGCTGCCCCCGACTCCCTGCCCCATGCTCCGACGTCAGTAGCTGGCCACGCAAACGGGCCTGCGGGCCTGCGGGCCTGCACCCGTCTCCTGGGTGCAGGCCCTGTTGCGTGGCAGGTTACGCAGGTTACGACGCGCGGCCCTTGCTCGAGACCGTGCCACAGTCGAACGGCGTGCTCGACCCGCTGGAGTACCGGCAGGCCTGCATGTAGATCACCGTTCCGGCGGCCCGGTTGAAGCTCACCGAGTCACAGCCGGAGTCACCGCCGTCGAGCTCCCTGACCATGTCGCTCTTGTCGCTCTTGGACCAGATACGGCCCTGCACCGAGTAGCCGTCGACGTCGGTGTCGCACACGTCCATGCGCTCCGGTCCACTGAAGTACAGCGCGTACCCGTACTTGCTGGGGTCGGTGTACGCGAACGAGTCGACACCGGCAGCTGCGGCGGGTCCTGCGGCGAACACCACGGTCGCCGTGGCCGCCAGCGAGACGCCGGCCAGGCTGGCGAGCCGTCTGGGCATAGGTCTTCCGCTCACTCGTTTTCCTCCATGAGTATGGGATCAGGCGTTCGAGTTGGCGAGATCATATGCGCAACATGCATTGGGGCGCGTCGGCGCCGGACCAGCCTCGATGCACGAGAACACTGCCGTCGGCGTCCGGACTGTTCGCACCGGCCAACTCTCAGATACGTCTGCGGGCTTCGGTCCGTGCCGAGCTGATCGCCATCAGGGCGGCCGAGCGGATCGCCATCAGGGCTTTCGGGCCCGGACGCGGCAAGAGCACCGACCAACCGACCAGGCGGGAGACCGTCGGGGCGCTACGCGGGGTACCGAGGAAGATCGTCCGTGGGAATCGTCCAGTCGGCGATGGTGACGGGCTCGCCGTAGACGAAGTCCTTGCGAGTCGCGTAGCGCGGGCCGTCCGGGGTGGGGTGGATGTCGGTCATGATCGCGCCGGAGCCGGTGCGGGGGTCGAAGACGGCGTGCTAAGCGGCCCTTTCTGGATCGGCCCGGCGCGCGGTGGGGCGTGGTAGGGCGAGGCCCAGTTCAAGACGGCCTCCGACACTCAGCCCAGAGCAACTTCCCAGGTCCGCCGCCCATGCCGTCCTCGAGCTCGTACGCACCCCACCGGTCGGCGTACGTCCCGACGAGGAAGAGACCGCGGCCGTTCTCGTCCGTGTCCGGGACGGCTACGGGTACGCGCTGGAGTCGGAACGGGGTGGGGATCTCGGGATTCGTGGCCGGTCGCGCAGGAGTGAGTGCCCAGCGGATCCACGCACTGGCATGCCAGTACGACTGCTCGGACAAGGCCCTCATCACAGCCCTGACCGACATGACCACCGACCGCACACGGGGTTGGTGGGAGGAGTACCGCGAGATCCTGCCGAGCCCGCTCCTCGACCTGGCCGAACTGGAGCACCACGCCACCGCGTTGCGCTCCGCGGTCACGGCCCGAATTCCCGACCTGCTCCAAACCGTGGACCACGCCCGCGAGATCTTCCGACAGGCGGTCACGGAACTCTCACCACCAGACGCGGAGCACCGTCTCTCATTCCGGATCAAGCGCCAGGCAGTCCTGTACGGGGAGCAGACCACGCCATACGAGGCGCTCATCCACGAAGCAGCCCTGCACATGAAGGTCGGCGGCCGCGCCACATCCCGCCAACAACTCCAACACTTGCTGGACATGAGCGAGCAGGAACACATCACGCTGCGCGCGATCACGTTCGAGGTCGGTGCCTACCCGGGCTCGGGCCAGTCGATCTACTACGCCTCCGGCCCCGTGCAGCAGCTCGACACAGTGCACCTCGACCAGTCCCACGGCCTCACATTCCTGGACGCCGAGGCCCAACTGCACAAGTACCGGACGCTCTTTCAGCTACTGGAGGCAGTCGCACTGGACCCCGACAAGACGCGGGATCTCATCGCCAACATCATTCGCGACCTATGAGGGAGCCTTCATGACCCCGCACGCCTGGCAGAAGTCGTCCTACTGCTCGGAGGGCGACTCCTGCGTACATGTCGCCTCGACCGCCACCGGCACGGTGCTCCTGACCGAGAGCAGCGACCCCACCAGAGCAATACTCACCACCGCCCGCGAAACCTTCGCCGCCCTCCTCACCCACCTGAAGGGCAACGGAGAAACCTCGGGCATAGACATCACCCACGGCCCCGACAACAAGGTCCTGCTGCACACCCCGGACACCACAGTCACCACCACCCGGGACAAGTGGCACGCCTTCACCCTCGGCGTGCGGGCCGGTGAATTCGACCGCTTCACCACCGGTCGATAGCCAGGAACTCCTCCCATCCCACCTTGCTGAACCATCACGTCCACGTTCCGCTTCGTGTGACAACACCGCCGCACCGCGGGCCGTCCCGCTCCTGGCTGACCAGCCCCCTCCGCCTGACTGAATCTCTCTTCACCCGTGTGAGTGGCGGGAGTTAGGGTTGACCTGCGGTATCACGCTGCCTGAAGTTGAGTGTGCTACGGGGGAGTTGACGTGAGTCATCGGCCGACGGACTGGCACGTTCTGGACCTGGAGGGGGACCCGGTCCCCGGCGATCCGCAGCGAGTACGCAAACTCGCCCGCGAACTCCACGACTTCGCCGAAGACGTCGGCACCGCGCTGCGCCAGATCCGCGCCATGGCCGGCGAGGACACGCTCCAAAGATGGTCCGGAAAATCGGCTAACAAGTTCAAGGAACAGTTCGACGGCGTCCCCGGCAACCTGACCAAACTCCGAACCTCCTACGACCTGGCAGGCGACGCCTTCGCCGACTACTGGCCCAAGCTGGAGCGCGCCCAGTCCCTCGCCGATCGGGCCCTGGTCAAGGGCCGCGAGGCCCGCGAAGACCTGAATGCGGCCCAGGGCCGCCTGGACGGGGCCACCGACTGGGTCAAAACCGCCACCGCCAAGACGAAAGCGTACGACGACGCCAAGGGCCCCGAAGCCCCCGACGAGTCCAAGGTCCGCGCCGCCACCCGCAACGCCCAGCAGGCCAACTCCGCCCGCAGCAGCGCCCAGGGCGACGTCGACAGCGCCCAGTCGGCCCTGGACGCCGCCAAAGCCATGGCCCAGGAGGCCCGGGAGCTGCGCGAGGACGCCGCCCGCGTCTGCAAGGACAAACTCGACGAAGCCTCTGACGCCGGTATCCAGAACCGTGACTGGTGGGAAGACGCGGTCAATTTCGTCACCGAGAACTGGGACGCGATCGTCGCCGTCTGCAAGGTCGTCGTCGCCGTCGTCGGCGTCATCGCGATGATCGTCGGCGGCCCGATCCTCGCCGCCATCGTGGTCGTCGCGGCCCTGGTCGTCCTCGCCGACACCCTCAACAAATACCGCAAAGGCCAAGCCAGCCTCTTCGACGTCGGCATGGCCGCCCTCGACTGCATCCCCGGCATGAAGGGATTGACCACGCTCGGTGGTCTCGCCAAGGGCGTCAAAGCCCTGGGCAAGACGGGACTCAAGGGCATGGCTCTCGGCGCCAAGGGGATGGCCAAGAGCGTTCGCGGGCGCGGCCGCGAAATGAAGTCGCTCGTCTGCCGCACCGACCCGATCGACATGGCGACCGGCGAGATGGTCATGTCCGCCACAGATGTCGAACTTCCCGGCGTGCTGCCACTCGTCCTCCAGCGGCATCACCGCACCAGGATCCGCAAAGGCCAATACTTCGGACCCTCCTGGACCTCAACGCTCGACCAGCGCCTCCTCCTCGACGGAACCGGCCTTCGGTTCATCACCGAGGACGGCATGGAACTGCACTACCCCGTCCCCGAGCCCGACCTCTCCATCCTGCCCGTCGAAGGCCCGAGGTGGCCCCTGACCTGGGACGGCACAACCCAGGGCACCCTGAACATCCACCGCCCCGACACCGGGCAGACGCTGGCCTTCCGCCCCCAGCCCAACCGCCCCGCCCATGAGCTCGCCCTCACCGAGATCCGGGACCGGCGCGGCAACACCATCGCCGTGCACTACCAACCCGACGGCACACCCGGCGAGATCGTCCACCACGGCGGCTACCGCATAGGCGTCACCACCGACAGCGGCCATGTCACCGCCCTGACCCTGCTCAGCGCCCCCGACCAGCCCACCCTGCTGCGCTACGCCTACGACGACCACGGCAACCTCACGGAGGTCTACAACTCCGCCGACCGACCCCTGACATTCACCTACGACGAGGCCGGCCGCATCACCGGCTGGCAGGACCGCAACGACACCTGGTACCGCTACACATACGAAAACGGCCGCTGTGTCGCCACCGAAGGCGCCGACGGGTTCCTCAACAGCAGCATCGTCTACGACACCGAGAACCGCCGCACCCTCTTCACCGACGCCCTCGGCAACACCACCGTCTACGAGTTCAACGACAGCTACCAACTCGTCAGGGAACAGGACCCACTCGGCAACGAGACCCACCGAACCCACGACCGATACGACCGCCTCCAATCCATCACCGACCCCCTCGGCCACACCACCCGCTACACCTACGACGAACAAGGCCGCCCGGCCGCCGTCACGCGCCCCGATGGACACACGATCACGGTTACGTACAACGAGCTCGGACTGCCGGTCGAGACCGTCGACGCTGACGGCGCGATCTGGCGCCACGAGTACGACACCTGGGGCAACCGCACCGCCTTGATCGACCCGGCCGGCGCCACTACCCGCTGTACCTACACAGCCGCCGGCTACCTCAGCACCATCTCGGACGCGCTGGGCAACACCACTCGCGTGACGTGCGACCCGGCAGGCTTGCCGCAGTATGTAGAGGGCCCGCTCGGCAACACCACGAGCTACCACCGTGACCCCTTCGGCCGTCCAACCACGGTCACGGACGCGCTCGGTGCGGTGACCAGACTGGAGTGGACTCCTGAGGGCAAGCTCGCCCGGCAGCAGGACCCAGACGGTGCCGCGCAGTCGTGGACGTACGACGGCGAGGGCAACTGCATCACGCACACCGACGCCCTGGGCCAGACGACCACCTACGAGTACACGGGCTTTGACGTGCTGGCCGCCCGCACCGACCCCGACGGGACTCGCCACACCTTCACCTACGACCACGAATTGCGCCTGCGTGAGGTCACCAATCCGCAGGGCCTGAGGTGGACCTACGGCTACGACCCGGCTGGCCGCCTGACGGCAGAGACCGACTTCGACGACCGCACCATCACCTACACCCACGACCGTGCTGGCCGCACTACCAGCCGCACCACCCCGCTTGGCGACGTCATCCGCTACACCCACGACGCGCTCGGCCAGGTGACGGCCAAGAACGCTGCAGGCACGATCACGAGCTACGCCTACGATCCAGCAGGGCGGCTGATAACGGCCGCCAACCCCGACCACGAGCTGACTCTTGCCTATGATGCCGCGGGGCACCTGACGGCGGAGTCGACCAACGGACGCACGGTCACCCACACCTACGACGCCCTGGGGCGCCCGGTGGGGCGTACCACCCCGACCGGCGTAACAACGACGTACACCCACGACCCGGCGGGCAACCGCACCGAGCTGGTGACCGCGACCGGCCACACCTTGACCTTCAGCCACGACGCCGCGGGCCGCGAGCTGTTGCGTCGCCTGGATGACGGCACACCGACCATCGCGCACACCTGGGACACAATCGGCCGCCTGATCCAGAAGCGCCTGGCTGCTGGTGCCGACAGCGTAGGCACCCGCGACTACCACTATCGGGCCGACGGCCACCTGACCTCCCTGGACGACAGCCGCACTGGCTCCAGCCATTACGCCCTCGACCCGGTCGGCCGGGTTACCGGCGTGAGTGCCCCCGACTGGTCCGAAACCTACGCCTACGACACTGCCGGCAACCAGACCGCGGCCAACTGGCCCGAGATCCATCCCGATGCCGAAGTCTGCGGGGAACGGACCTACACCGGCACCCGCATCGATGCCGCCGGCGACGTCCGCTACGAGCACGACGCCGCCGGCCGTCTCACCCTGCGGCAAAAGACCCGCCTGTCCCGTAAACCCGACACCTGGCGCTACACCTGGAACGCCGAAAACCAACTCACCGAGGTCACCACCCCCGACGGCACCCGCTGGCGGTACACCTACGACCCCCTCGGCCGCCGGATATCCAAGCAACGTCTGGCCACAGACGGGGAGTCAACCGCCGAGGAAACTTGGTTCACCTGGCACGGCCCCACGCTGATCGAGCAGACCACAACATCCGCCGACGGGAGCGGTACTCAGACCCTCACCTGGGAACACGACGAATCCGGCCTGACCCCGCTGGCCCAGACCGACCGATACGCCCCGGCCGCTGACGCGCCACAAGCGGAGATCGACACGGCGTTCTACGCCATCGTCACCGACCAAATCGGCACCCCCACGGAACTCCTCACGGAATCAGGCGAGATCGCCTGGCAGGCCAGGACAACTCTGTGGGGCACCACCACCTGGAACGCCGATGCCACCGCCTACACTCCACTCCGCTTCCCCGGCCAATACCACGATCTGGAAACCGATCACCACTACAACCTCCATCGCCACTACGACCCCACCACCGCCCGTTACCTCACCCCCGATCCGCTTGGTCTCGTTCCTGCCCCCAACCCGGTCGCATACGTCCGTAACCCCCATACCTGGAGCGACCCGCTCGGACTCGCACCGTGTGTAGGCTCGGGCAATGCGTACTCTGTTGCTTACGAGACCTACATCCCCGCCCAGTTCTTTCCGGGGAGATCGCGAGGCGCACACTTCCAAGAGGCAAACAGAGCACTCGTTCGCGAAATGGACGCAAGTCCGGATTTCGCGAGAATGATGGACAACTTGATACCGGGAATTCGCGACGAACTGGTAGGTCCTCGCGGTGGGATATCGCGCAGGTCTCCAACTGACTGGACCTGGCATCACGCTGCAAATCCAGGACAAATGCAGCTCGTTCCAAGAGTGCAACACTCCGCTGCGGGGCGACTACAAGAACTCTTTCACCCAGGAGGTGTCGGTGGCTATTCCATATGGGGTTGACGTGCCAGCAGGTCAACTTCTCATTGAGATTGAGGACGTCGACGATGACGCCATTGCATATACCGCTACTGCCGGTCGTTTGACCCCTGCCACACCAGTAACCCTGGTACAGGATGAGGCGGATGCACCGTCCGGATTGGACTACCTCCTGGAGGTATTCCTGATCAAGGAAGTTCTCCAGGTCTGGAGCGAGTGGCGTGAAGGTGCAGAGCCGGACGCAGCTGAGCGTTGTGAAGCCGTACAGTATTACGCGACACATGATGCATATCTTCCGGTACCTGGCTCCTGACCTTATCTCCTCATTGAGCAGTTCGAAGATCTCTGCACCCCACGTGACCGG
Source organism: Streptomyces sp. NPDC002851 (assembly GCF_053591935.1). Lineage (NCBI taxonomy): Bacteria > Bacillati > Actinomycetota > Actinomycetes > Kitasatosporales > Streptomycetaceae > Streptomyces > Streptomyces sp. NPDC002851. The sequence goes on from NZ_JBSFUT010000031.1 coordinate 77,336, forward strand.
GAGGAGATCAAGCCGGAGCTTCCTCCAGGACATCGCCTGCTCCGGCCCTCGCTCGGCCGCCAGCCCAACGAATGGAACTTTGAGTGAGTCCGGACCTCAGAGGTGGACGGATCGGCCTCCCTGGATGTGATCTGCTCACGTTAGGGGCGATGATGCAGCTGAATCTCAACCCGCCTGCCGGTGCTGGACCGTTGCGATTCGGTATGCCAATCGCCAAGGCTACAGAGGCTGCTTCCGCGTGGGGTGAGGTGAGAGTTGGCGCACCTGCTCAGGGGCGCATGGCATTCAAAGCGCTGATCGTTCACCCCGAATTCGAAGTCGTCCTCCTGTCGGACGACGGGAAAACCCTCACCGGCCTTGAGGCCTGGCGTTTCGAAAACGATGACGCTGATGTGCGTGTGAAGTTCAATGGGATGGATGTCTTCCGCACCCCTGCGCGCGACCTCATTCAGGGCATCAGCGAAGCCGGGCATGAGGCAGACACGAGCGACGACGAGGTCACTGTTTACCCGGAACTCGCGCTGCTTCTCTCCCGTGAAACCAGCCGCGAAGTTCCGCTCGACCCGGACGATGGATTTCCGCTGTATTTCCACTACGCGCTAGCGGCACCCAGTGGGTACTTCGACTGAACATCGGTCCGCCGCGGGGACTCTGATTTTGGCCATCATCAAACTGACCGACGGACCTCGCCGAAGGCGCGCGCCTGCGACGGAGGCAGCTCGGTTACGCGATCCGTTCCGACTCGCCTTAGCCCTCGGCGGTTCCGGAGCCGGTGTCCCCGCGTGGGAACGTGACCTCCACCCGCCGGTTCTTCTTCCGGCCCTCTTCCGTGGAGTTGGACGCGATCGGGTAGTCCTCGCTGTAGCCGCGGACCTCGTATGTGATGTCCGGGCCCAGGTCCTTCGAGAGCTGGTCGTGTACGGCGTCCGCGCGCTGCTTCGAGAGCTTCTTGCCGTGGCCGTACGAGCCGAGGTTGTCCGTGAAGCCGAAGACGCGGACCTTGGTGGGGTCCTGTGCCTTGATTTCGTCCGCGATGGCCTTGATCCGGGAATTCGCCTCGGCGTTCAGCTTCGCGCTGTCCTTGGGGAAGAGGACTTCTGCTTGCAGGGCGAACTTCACGTCCGAGTTGGTGTCTTCGCGGCGTTCTTCGCCGCCCAGGTCTTCTACGACCGACTTGATGTCCAGGACTCGGGCCGGGGCCAGCTTCGCTCCGTCGGCCAGCTTCAGGCCGGGGGCGGTGGCGTCGACCTCGGGGGGTGGGCCGCTGGTCATGGAGCCCGGGGGGACGCTCGGTTCGTCGTCCGCGGTGGCCACTCCGGTGGTGCCTGTTGCGGTCAGGGCCGTGAGCAGGGCGACCGTGGTGAGGAGAGGGGCGGTGCGCATGGGTCACTCACCCTCGGAGAGCTCGATGGTGGCGGGGGGCATGTCGGCAAGTTGGAATTCCACCTCAGTGGCGCTCGCTGGAGGAGCCGGGAACTGAGCGAACCAGACCTTCTCCTCGTCCGGCTTCAATCCTCCCTGGAACTGCGTGCATAGACAGCGGCCCTCCGTATCCCGAAGGATCAGATAGCGCTTCTTGCCGGACGTGTCGACAAGTGAGGCGCCCGCCATGGAGGCCCCGTTGCTCGAGAGTTCCTTCTCGTCCCCCGACCAGGAGGCAGGATTCCAGAAGCTCCCGCTGGTGTTCTTGACCGTGCCACCGACGGTGAGGAATCCGCCCTCGTCACGGACCGCGGAGTTGATGGTTATCGACGCCTTGCTGCCCTGGGACTCGCCCAGGACCTTGTCCTCCGCCGACCCGTCGGGCTCAGTCCGCTCGCCGCCCTTCTCGTCGTCCTTCGCCGAGGCGGTCGCCTCCGAGTTCGCGTTCTTCTTGGCACCACCGTCGTCGCTGCCGCAGCCGGCCACCGCGAGGACCAAACCAGTTGTTATCGCCGCTGCGGTCAGTGCCCTGCGGGCCTTCATCGGGACTCCTTCGTAGACATCAGTCAGCCAGGTGGACAGCGAACAGGTCCTTGGCCTCCGGGAGATCTGCATCCCCGGGGTCCTTGGGATCAATCTCCCAGGGGCCACTGCCGTCACAGGTGAACTTCACGACTTTTGTGGGATCGGCATCCGGCTCGACCGTACAGCGGGGCTCGATGACCGCCGTGGCCGTTGCCTTGGCGCGCCTGTTCTCCGTACCGGGGATGAGGGAGTCACCGACGGTGTAGTTGGTCTCGACCGAGGCCTTGAAGGACGCGTTGCCGTTAACGAAGCCCGGCTTCAGGGAGCTGAGTTGAGCGTCGTTTGCGGCGGCCAGATTCTGAGCGGCCGCGTAGCCGTCGCCTGTGTAGCGGTCGCCGTCCAGCCAGTCGCCCCAGTTGCCGTCCTTGATGCCGTTGAGGAAGCCGTCCGTGAGCTCGTCCCGAACGTCCTGGGCAGCGGCGAGGGCGGCGGCATCGGCGGCGGACTGGGCGCCGCTGCGTGCCACCGCCCCTTTGGCGAAGACGAAGAAGACGAACGCGACGAAGAGCAGCACGCCCACCAGCCAGACGTACAGCGGAATGGTCGAGCCGGAGTCGTCGCTCAGCCTGGAGGCAGTCAGTCGCCGCCGGTGATCTCGTTCACCGCGTCGCCGATCGCGCTGGAGATCGTGTCGTCGAGACCGAGCCCCATCACGGCCGCCACGATCGCCGCGATCAACACCAACAGCCCGGCGTACTCCACGAACCCGGCACCCTCGTCCCCCCGTGCCCCGCGGATGCGCGCGGACACGGCGTTCTTCCAGGTACGGATCTTCGTCATAGTGTTCCCCTCCGGGCGCGGCCGTCCGTGTGACCCTTCCGACCTTTGCGTCAAGAGAAACGTACGCCTCATCGGGGTCCCCGGTGTAGGGCTCCCGGCACCAACTTGCCTGCCTGGTCTGCCTCATTGGACTCATTGGCGTGAATCGCCCCGTCGGTCTTGTTCGGTCTCGTCGGCGCGTCTGACGGTCAGACTCTCGCACAAGTGGTTGCTTGTGCGAAGTCGGATACCGGAATTGGTGTGGATTCGAGACGCGTGGCCACATCAGTCCCCCAGGATCGAGCCGAAGTCCGTGTCCGAGCCCAGGAACATGCCGCAGACGATGAGCAGCAGCGTTGCCGGGACCATGAAGACGAGTGTGACCAGGGTTGTTTTCGGGATGGTCTTGGCCGCGCGACGGCGGGCGTTCTGGGCGTCCGTGCGGCGCATGTCGGCCGCGATCTGGATCAGCGTGTCCGCGATGGGGGCGCCCAATTCCTCGCCCTGCTGGAGGGCCGTGACGAATTGCGAGACCTGCTCGCTGGCGTTCCGCTTGCGTAGTTCCTCGAAGGCGTGGCGGCGCGAGACGCCCATGTCCATCTGGCGGAGCGTGATGCGGAGTTCGTCCGCCCAGGGGCCCTCGTAGCGGTCCGCTACCCGTTCCAGGGCCTGGCGGAAGCCCAGGCCCGCCGAGACCACGACCGCCAGGACGTCCAGGAAGTCCGGAAGTGTGCGCTCGATCTGGTCCTTGCGGTCCCGGATTGCTTGCCAGATCAGTGCGTCCGCTGCGAATGCTCCGAAGGCAAGGGCCAGGAATCCGAAGAGGGGGGCGTCGTTTGCGAACAGCGACAGTGCGCAGAGCGCGCCGAAGATGCCGTAGACCGCGCGCCGTGCCGCGTAGCGGTCCAGGGTCAGGCCGCCCGGGTTGCCCGCCTGGTCGATCTTGTGGCGTTTCGCGTCGACGCGTTTCGGGCCCATCAGGCGGAGCACCGCGGGCGCGAAGCGCATGCCGAGGCGGTCTATGGCCGAGCCCGGTCCGGAGACCCGGGACGAGCCGACCTCCAGGGCGATCGCCAGGTCCTTGGGAAGTTTCGCCTCCGAGCGGTACATGCGGATGCCTGCGACCGCGCCCGTCACCGCCAGTGCGGCCAGCGCCGCCAGGAGCAGCCCGATCGTTCCCACCGTTCGCTTCCCCTCAGACTTCCATTCAGATTCGATTCAGACTTCGGCTCAGACTTCGGTTCAGACTTCGATCTTGCCCAGGCGGCGGATCGCGATGAAACCCGCCGCGTACAGGCCCACCGAGATCAGGATCAGAGCCTGGCCCAGCGGTGAGCCGGTGACCTTGGCCAAAGCGCCGTCGTTCATGGCGTTCAGCATGAGCAGAGCGCCTACGCCCAGGCACGGGATGGTGAACGCCGTGGCGTTGACCTCGGAGAGCATCGTGCGGACCTCGCGGCGGGTCTCCTTGCGCTCCTCCAGGGTGCGGGTCAGGTTGCGCAGGCTGTCGACGATCGTGCCGCCCGACTTGTTCGCCAGGATCAACGTCGTGACCAGGACCACCAGTTCGCGGGATGGCAGACGCTCCGCCAGTTCGCCCAACGTGTCCTCGATGGAGCGGCCCACCGCCAGTTCGTGCGAGACCCGGGTCAACTCCTCGCCTGCCGGGGCCTCCAGTTCCTCCGCCGCCATCGCCAGCGATGTGCGTAGGGCCAGGCCCGCCGATGTGCCATTCGCCAGGAGCCTCGCCAGGTCCGGGAGTTGGTTGATGAAGGCCTCGATGCGTTTCTGGCGCTGCCAGTTCAGGAACGCGTTGGCGCTCCAGGCGCCTGCCGCGCCCGCGATCGGGCCGAAGAACGGGGCCAGGAGCGTGCCCGCCAGGAGCCACAGGGCGGCCACCACCAGGACCAGATAGACGAAGAATTCGCCCGGTGTCACGTCCAGGCCCGTGGCCGACAGCTTCAGTTGTACGCGGCGGCCCAGGCGGGTGGCGCGCACCCTGCGGTCCACCGCCGTGAAGCGGCGGCCCCGGCCGGTGGGGAGCGCCGGTTCACCGGTGAGGCGGTCAACCAACGCCTGGCGCTGGGCCCTTCCGGAGGCGTACGCGTGCAGGCCCGCCACCGCCAGGGCGCAGGCGAGGAGGGTGGCGCCAAGGACGAGCAGAGCGGGGCTGTTCATGGGCGTACGGCCTTTCCGGGAGCTCCGGGTTCCCCAGGCGCGCCAGGTTCTCCGGGTACGCCAGGCACTCCGGGCTCTCCAGGTACACCAGGCACTCCGGGCTCTCCAGGCACGCCAGCATCCGTCGGCGTCGGCAGTACGTTCACGCCGCCCTCCGTCACCACCCCGAAGGCCCGCGGGACCGGCTCGCCCGCGAGGTAGAGGCGGTCCGCGATGCGGCGCGGCAGTGGCAGGTGCTCGAAGAGGCCGCGTACGACCCGGTCGGGGCCGAGCGGGGCCGCGTCGAAGCGGGCCACGGGTGTGATCGCGAACGGTTCGCGGCCGCGCGAGACAAGGACCGAGATCTCGGTGATCTTGCGGGAGCCGTCCGCGAAGCGGGTCAGCTGGACCACCACGTCCACCGCCGAGTTGATCTGGTCCTTCAACGCCTCGAAGGGGACGTCCACGTTCGACATCGAGCCGAGCGTCTGCAGGCGCATCAGCGCGTCCTCGGCCGTGTTGGCGTGCACCGTGGCGAGCGAGCCGTCGTGGCCGGTCGACATCGCCTGCAGCATGTCGAGGGTCTCGCCGCCGCGGACCTCGCCGACGATGATGCGGTCCGGGCGCATCCGCAGGCTGTTGCGGACCAGGTCGCGGATGGTGACCTGGCCCTTGCCCTCGACGTTCGGCGGGCGCGACTCCAGGCTGATGACGTGCGCCTGCTGCAGCCGCAGTTCGGCCGAGTCCTCGATGGTGATGATGCGTTCGTGGTCGGGGATCAGGGCGGAGAGGGCGTTGAGGAGGGTGGTTTTTCCGGAGCCTGTGCCTCCGGAGACGATGACGTTGCAGCGGGCGCGTACGAAGCTGCTGAGCAGCAAGAGCATGTGCTCGTCGAGCGTGCCCAGGCCGATGAGTTCCTTGAGCGTGTACGCGCGTGGGAAGCGGCGGATCGTCAGGGTCGCGCCGGTCAGGCTGAGCGGCGGGATGATCACGTTGACGCGCTCGCCGGAGGGGAGGCGGGCGTCGACCATGGGTGTGGACTCATCGACCCGGCGGTTCACGGTCGACACGATCCGCTCGATGGTCTGCATCAGCTGGTCGTGCGAGGCGAAGCGGAGGGGGAGTTGTTCGACGCGGCCCGCGCGTTCCACGAAGATCGCATCCGGGCCGTTGACCATGATCTCGGTGATCGAGGCGTCTTCGAGGAGCGGTTCGAGTACGCCAAGGCCGAGGGCCTCGTCGACGACGCGGCGGATCAGCTGGGAGCGCTGCGCGGTGGAGAGTACCGGGCCCTCGCGGCTGATGATGTGGCCGAGTACGCGTTCCAGGCGGGCGCGGCGTTCGGCTGCGGCGAGGTTCGACATCTCGGCGAGGTCGATCTCTTCGAGCAGCTTGGCTCGGTAGATGGCGACGAGGTGGTCGTCCTCGTGGCCGGGGTGCTCCTCGGGGGCGGCTATGCGGGCTCGCAGGCTCATGGGGTCCTGTCCACTCCTCTCTTCACTCGTCGCGGGTCATTCGTCGCGGGGCATCGTCGCCGTACGGGTCGCCGTCCAGCCCGTATCCACGAACGGGATCAGGGTCGGGATGTCGACCTCCACGGTCGCCGTGACGTTTGCGCCGCCACCCAGGCCGACGTCCGCTGTCAGCCAGCTGCTCATCGCCGCCGTACCGGCCGCGGTACCGGTGCCCTCCTCCTGGGACTCGGCGCGGGCGGCTGCGCGGGCGCCGGATGACGCTTGTTCGAAGGCGTAGCCGACCAGGCCGAGTTGGATGACGGCCAGGCCGACGAGGAGGAGGATCGGCAGGAAGCCGGTGAATTCGAGGATGACCGAGCCTCGGTCGCCGTGGGCCGCGTGCCGGTGCGGGTGGGTGGCGCGGGTGGCGCGGGTGGCGCCCGCGGCGGGCTTCTTTCCCCAGCCCCGCCCCTTCCCGGCCGTGTTGGATATGCGGCTAACGCCGCGTGGGGGGACCTGCGGCCCCCAGGCCCCCGCTATGTCGCGCTGAAGGCGCTCGTCCTCAAACGCCGGACGGGCTGGTGGTTGCCGGACGGGCTGAGAGTGCCGGGTGGGCTGAGAGTGCCGGGTGGGCGGGCGGCAGGGTGGGTGGGCAGCCCTGGCGCGCGCAGCGCAGCCGTGTTCGTAGGCCGACGCGTGCCGGACAGCCCGGGGCGTACGCCCGACGCGGCTCATCGCTCCTCCCCCTCCCTTGCCGCCCCCGCGTCCCCCGACACCTTCCACCCCGCGTCGAACCCCGGGAAGAACAGCGGCACATCCACGTCGACCTCCGCCCGGTACACCGGGCCCGCCTCGCCGCAGCCCGCCGTGAAGGTGGACTGCCAGGCGCTCGGCAGCCGCTCCCGTGCCGCCGCCTCGCAGGCCGCCGCCGGGTCGTCGCCCCGTACCGCCGCGACCGCGCCCGCGCGGGCGCCCTCGTCCGCCGCGTTCCCGGCGAGCGAGTACGTATAGCCGAAGAGGACGCACTGCCACAGCAGGGCGATCACCGCGAAGATCAGCGGAGCCATCCCGGCGAACTCGACCGTCACCGCACCCCGGTCCGAGCCCAGCGCGCTGCCGTCCCTCCTGCCGTCACCCCTGTCGTCCCTCCTGCCACCATCCCTGCCATCGCCCCCGTCGTCACCCCTGCCATCGCCCCTGTCGTCCCCCCGGTCACTCCCGTCGTCACCACCGCGAGGCCGACGCCACAACCGCACCGACCCCCGATCCCCCCACCGCGCAATCGCCTTGGACGGCCGCCGCGTCCCCGACTCCCCCGCCCCCTGCCCCGCCACCGCGCCCGTGACAAGGCCCAACTCCCCCGCAAGCCCCCACAGCGCCTGCTTGACCGAACTACGGGAGTCCAGGTCCTGCATCCGGCCCGCGTCGACCGCCGACTGCAGTTCCTTGAAGTTGGCCGGTACGGCGGTGCGCGCGACCCTCGTGCCCGTGATGCGCTCCACCAGCGCGGGCTGGATCTCCGAGGAGCGGCTGTGGCGGTTCACCACGGCCACCGTCTCCTCGGCCTTGCGGATCTGGAGGCGGTCCCACATCCGCACCATGCGCTTGGCGGCGCGTACGGCGACCACGTCCGGGGTCACCAACAGCACGGCCTGGTCGGCCATTTCGATCGCCGCGGCGTTGGCGCTGTTCATCTGCGTACCGCAGTCGACCACCACCGCGTCGTAGCGGCCGCGCAGCGCCCCGACCACCTGTCGGGCCACCCGGTCGGTGACCTCCTCGCCGCGTTCGCCCTCCCCCGGCGCGAGGAGCAGGCCCACGCCCGTGTCGTGCGTGTAGACCGCGTCCTGCAGGACGCGCGGCGTGATGTCGGCGATCCCCGCCAGGTCCACGATCGAGCGGCGGAACTGTACGTCCAGGTACGACGCCACGTCTCCGGACTGGAGGTCGAGGTCCAACAAGGCCACGGACCGGCCTGACGCCCTTGCCGCCAAGGCCAGTTGGACCGCCGTCAGCGTCGTGCCGACGCCGCCCTTCGCGCCCGTCACCGTGAGGACCGTACCGCCGGAGCCGGGGCCGGAGCCGGACAGGGAGTCCGTCCCGCTGGTGAGGTGGCGGCGTACGCCCACCGCCCAGGCCGCCGCCGCCTGCACGCGGGCCTCGATCTCGTCGTACGCCAGCGGAAGCCCGACGAGGCCGCGCGCGCCGGAGTCCATGGCGGCCGAGAACAGACCGGCGCTGGCGTCGCTGGTGATCAGGACGACACCGATCGCCGGGAAGCGGAGCGAGACCTCCCGGATCACCTCCAGGGCCGGGACCGGGCCGATGCGCTCATGGACGAGGACCACCTCGGGCAGCTCGTCGACGGACTCGCCGCCGAGCCGCCCCAGGGTGTCGAGCAACCGTGTGGAGTCCGGGACCGGACCGGCCGGTTCGGCCTCCGGGAGCTGGCTGAGCAGGGTGGCCAGGGCGCGGGCCACGTCTGGGTCGCCGACGGCCGGCAGGATGCGGGTGGTCACGGGGCGGCCCTCACTTGTCCTCGTCGAGGGTGTAGCTCCGGTCCTCGGGCGGTACGGCGGTGTCACCGGCCGGGGAGACCAGGGCGAGCCTGACGTGCGCGGCGAACGACTCCGCGTACGCCACGCGCTGGGCGTCGAGGGTGTCGAGGGCGAAGGTGATCGGCACGGCCTCGGTGGGGCGGCCGGTGCGGTCGTCCTCGCGCGGGTCGAGCGGGGTCAGCTTGCCGACGTCGATGACCCGGGCGTGATCCACGATGATCATCGACTGGTCCTTCTGGTCCTGCTGGCCCTTCGCGCCGCCGCCCTGCTGATCGGCCTGGAACGTGGCGAAGACATTGACCCGGGAGCCGGGGGTGATCTTTCCGGCCACGCCGGTCGCGGCGTCGATCATGATGGCGATCTCCTGTTCGCCCGCGGCGAGTTCGGGGCGCTTCGCGATCATGTCGGTCTGGAGCAGGGAGCCCTTGCGCAGCTTGGCGACGGCGATCTTGCCCCGGATGTCGCCGAGGTCGGTGACCGCGTTCTCGGACAGCCACCGCTCGGGCATCTCGATCTTCTCGAACTGGGCGCTGCTGAGCTCTTTGTACGGTGCGATGTCGCTCTTGAGGCGGTACGCGGTCACCTCCGGGCCGACCTTGGAGTTCACGTCGCGGATCACGGTGAGCACTCCGGCGAAGGCCCCGAGGGCACACAGGACCGACAGGACCAGGAGGATGACGCCGCGGCGCTGGCGAGAGTTCATCTGGCGAACTACCTCGATCGGATACGGGGGTTGGGGGTGGCGGTGGGTCGGGACCGAGCGGGGTCCGGGCTAAGGACCTATGGCCTTCCTGGGAGTTGAGGGTGCGAGCACCCGGCCGCCGGGGCCGCCACGGCCCGACCCGAGCGCGCGGTCCTCGGGCGGCGGCAGCGGCGCCGCGCAGAATCCGCAGCGGTCGCCGATGAGTTCGAGCCCGCACCAGTGGCAGGTGTCCCGCCGCACGGAGGACACCAACTGGTACAGCATCGTGATGTCGGGTATCGCCGCGGCGAACTCGACCAGTTTGCCGGTGGCCCACCAGCGGCTCGACTCGGCGGGCAGCGGGGCCTCGGCGACGCCCTGCACCTGCCAGGCGGGCGCGAGGGTCCGGGTGACCCAGTCGGACTGGAGATGGCCACGGGCGAGCAGGAGTTGGGTGGCGAAGCCCGGGCCCTCGAGGTCGGTGCCCTGCCCCGCGGCCGCGCCCCCGCCTCCGCCCCCGGCCCCGCCGCCGAGCCGGACGAGCCGACTGCGTGGCGTGGCGAGGACCGCGAACTGGGAGCCGGGCACCCAGGACTTGGCGTGCGAGGAGAGGCTGACCGGCACCCGGTCGAGCCGGGCGACAGAGCCGAGCAGCGCACCGGCGTAGATGTAGTGGGACAGGAGCCGGGCGGCGGAGGCGAGCACGCCGGGGCTGAAGTCGCAGAGCGAGAGCTGGCGCAGCTGGAGCGCGAGGACGGCGAGGCCGAGCGGCGGCAGGTCGAGCCGGAGCAGCGCGATCCGGTCGGACTCCAGGATGGAGCGCGCGGAGTGCAGCCGGTGGGCGGCCTTGTCGGGGAGCGACGCGGGGCACAGGACGATGGCGTAGCCGTGCTGCTCGACCAGGGTGTGCAGCTGCGCGAGCGCCTGCTCCAGGGTGAACTGCTTGTGCTCGGTGTCGAGTACGGCTGCCGCCGGGGTCTGCCGGTCCGGTGCCGGCAACACCAGATCCGAACCGGTGACGGCTATCGCGGTCGGCACGCGTCCACCCCCCACACCCCGTTCACGCTGAATCCTTGCGGCATGCCCGCATCAGCACCATATCCAGGGCAGGGCCCTCTCAACACTTTCCCGGAGGTCTTCACGAGGGGTTCCGGATGTCTTGACAAGCCCATTGGCCTAGACCAGATTGCACGGTCAGCACAGCACAGCAACTCCTCCTCCCCCACCTCAACCCCCACACAGGAGGCAGCAAGTGCACGGCGCATCAGGCAAGTCCACCCCCACAGCCACTCACGTAACCACCCACCACATAACGACTCGCATATCCACCCGCATCACCACCCGTAAGCGGGTCATCGGTGCGGGCCTCGCGGCGCTCACCGCCTGCGCGCTGGCGTTCGCCGGGACCACCGCCCAGGCCGGGCCCGCCCCCACGGCCGACGACCGGACGGCTCCCACGGCCGACGACCGTACGGTTCCCGCGGTCGGCGCGGCGGACGTGCCCAAGCACGCCGTCACCGGCTACTGGCAGAATTTCGACAACGGCGCCACGGTGCAGAAGCTCGCGGACGTGCCCGCGGACTACGACATCATCGCGGTCGCCTTCGCGGACGCCACGGGGACGCCGGGCGAGGTGACGTTCAAGCTCGACTCGGCCGGGCTCGGCGGCTATACGGTCGAGCAGTTCAAGGCCGACATCAAGGCGAAGCAGGCGGACGGGAAGTCCGTGATCCTGTCGGTCGGCGGCGAGAAGGGCGCCGTCTCGGTGAACGACTCGGCCTCCGCGAAGGCCTTCGCCGACTCCGTCCACGCGCAGATGCGGGAGTACGGCTTCGACGGCGTCGACATCGACCTGGAGAACGGGCTCAACTCGACGTATATGACCGAGGCGCTGAAGTCTCTGGCCGAGAAGGCGCCGGGTTTGGTGATCACGATGGCGCCGCAGACGATCGACATGCAGTCGACGTCGAACGAGTACTTCAAGACGGCCCTGGCCATCAAGGACATCCTGACCGTCGTCAACATGCAGTACTACAACAGCGGTTCGATGAACGGCTGCGACGGCCAGGTCTACAGCCAGGGCTCCGTGGACTTCCTGACCGCGCTCGCCTGTATTCAGCTGGAGGGCGGACTCTCCCCGTCCCAGGTCGGCATCGGCACGCCCGCGTCGTCGAGCGCGGCGGGCAGCGGGTACGTGGAGCCGTCGGTGGTCAACGCGGCCCTCGACTGCCTGGCCAAGGGCACGAGCTGCGGCTCGTTCAAGCCCTCGAAGACGTACCCGGACATCCGGGGCGCGATGACGTGGTCCACGAACTGGGACGCGTCCGCGGGCCATGCGTGGTCGGGGTCGGTCGGGCCGCACGTGCACGGGCTGCCGTAGACCGTCCGCGAACGCCGGAGGGGCTCACCTCGCCGTCGAGCCCCTCCGCGCGCTTTCGAACGGCCTCTACCAGGGCAGCTCCCGCACCTGCTGCACGCACAGGACCACGAACAGCAGCCCCGCCGCACCCAGCATGAAGTTGCTGAGCCAGCCGTTGCGCCACTCCGCGGGCGTCCGCGAGGAGTTGAGCAGCCAGACCAGGGTCAGGGCCAGGAACGGCATGAAGAACGCGCCCAGGACGCCGTACACGATCACGAGTCCGAACGGCTGGTCCAGCCAGAGCAGCGCCATCGGCGGGAAGGTCAGCCACAGCAGATACCCGCGGAAGGCGAGCGACGTCTCCTTCTGGCCCGCGGCCACCTCCTCGACCGTCCCCTCCGCCACGGAGACGCCCTTACGGTCCCGCTGCACCCGCTCCACGAAGTCCGCGAACAGCAGGCTCACGCCGTGCCAGACGCCGATGAGCGACGAGAAGGACGTGGCGCAGAAGCCGATCAGGAACAGCTTGGCGGTGGTGGCGCCGTAGCGGTCCTCGAGGATTCCGCCCAGCTCGACCAGGCCCTTGTCGCCCGAGGCGAGCGCGACCCCGGTGGCGTGGAGCAGCTCGGCCCCGACGATCAGCATCGCGATGACGAAGATGCCGGTGGTGATGTACGCGGCCCGGTTGTCGAGCCGCATCACCTTCATCCAGGACGTGTTGGTCCAGCCCTTGGCGTTCACCCAATACCCGTACGCCGCCATGGTGATGGTGCCGCCGACGCCGCCGATCAGGCCGAGCGTGTAGAGCAGCGAGCCGTCCGGCAGGGTGGGCACCAGGCCCGTGATGGCGTCACCGAGGTTCGGCGTGACGCGGATCGCGACGTACACGACGACCACGAACATCACGCCCACAAGGACGGTCATCACCCGCTCGAAGACCGCGTACTTGTTGAACCAGACGAAGACCAGGCCGATCAGGCCGGTGGTGATCGCCCAGGTCTTCAGGTCGGGCCCGTCCGGGAAGAGCGCCACCAGCGGCAGCGCGGACGAACTCATCGCAGTGGCGCCGTATACAAAGCCCCAGATCACGACGTAGATCGCGAAGTAGACCGTGGTCCAGCGGCCCAGAGTGCGCCAGCCCTCGAAGAGCGTGCTGCCGGTGGCCAGATGCCAGCGGCCCGCCGCCTCGGCGAGCGAGATCTTCACCAGACAGCCGATCACGGCCGCCCAGAGCAGCGTGTACCCGAACTTCGAGCCGGCGATGAGCGTGGCCACCAGGTCGCCCGCGCCGACCCCGGTCGCGGCGACGACGATGCCCGGACCGATGTACTTCCAGCGGGCCTTCGTAGGCCCGTTCTGCGCAGAACCGGACGGTGGCAGGTCCGAACCCATGCCGGGACCGCTGCCCGGCCCGAGGTCCGACCCCATTCCCGGCTCCCGGCCCGAGCCCGCGCCCGCGCCGCCCGCGCCTCTCGCGCCGCTCGCGCTGTCGTTGGTGTCCGCCATAACGGCCCGCCCTCCACTCGTCCCCCGCTCAACGCGCTGATCACGGCAAACGAAAGCGCCCATGAGCCGATCGCACAAGGGGGGTGGGCGCTGATCATTCGCTCCTTGCCCGGATTACACCTTGACCGGTCCATGCCAGGCACCCACGATGGGCCCGCACACCCTGCACCCGCATCCCATGTGTCGCACTGAGCCACCCCCACATCTCAGGAGACTTCATGCGACTTCGCATACGCGGCCGGAGAGCCGCCGCACTCGCGGCCCTGCTCTCCCTGGCGATCGCGGCGCCGATCAGCGCCAACGCCTCGCCCCCGGACGGTCCGTCGGACCAGACGACCAACGCCGCGAGTACCGACAGCGACAACGCACGCACACGCCAGTACGAGATCCACGGCCCGTCGAGCGCGGCGGACCGCACGGCCATCGCGGCCGCCGGGGTCTCGATCGACGAGGCCCACGACCACACCGTCGTCATCTCGGCCACCGACGCCCAGGCCAAGAAGCTGCGCGCCCAGGGCCACAAGCTCAAGGAGCTGGCCGGCCCTCCGGCCCGCACCGGCGGCAAGAAGGCGAGCCCCAAGGACTTCCCGCCGGAGGACTCCGGCTACCACAACTACAAAGAGGCAACGGACGCCATCAACAAGGCGGTTGAGGCCCACCCGGACCTGATGACGAAGGAAGTCATCGGCAAGTCGTACGAGGGCCGCGAGATCGTCGCCATCAAGATCAGCGACAACGCGGGCACCGACGAGGCCGAGCCCGAGGTCCTCTTCACGCACCATCAGCACGCGCGCGAGCACCTCACGGTGGAAATGGCGCTGTACCTGCTCAAGACCCTGGGCGACGAATACGCCACCGACGACCGGGTCAAGAAGATGGTCGACGAGCGCGAGATCTGGATCGTGCCGGACGTGAACCCGGACGGCGGCGAGTACGACATCGCCACCGGCTCCTACCGCAGCTGGCGCCTCAACCGGCAGCCCAACCAGGGCGGCGCCACCGGCACCGACCTCAACCGCAACTGGGACTACAAGTGGGGCTGCTGCGGCGGCTCTTCGGGCACCCCGGGCTCCGAGACGTACCGGGGTTCGGCGCCGGAGTCCGGGACCGAGGTGAAGGTCGTCGCGGACTTCGTGCGCGGCCGGGTGGTCGACGGCAAGCAGCAGATCAAGGCGGCCATCGACTTCCACACCTACAGCGAGCTGATCCTCTGGCCGTACGGCTACACGTACGACGACACGGCCGAGGGCCTGACCCAGGACGACCGGGACGCACACGCGGCGGTCGGCGAGGCCATGGCCAAGAGCAACGGCTACACGCCCGAGCAGGCCAGTGACCTGTACATCACGGACGGCACGATCGACGACTGGCTCTGGGGCGACCAAAAGATCTTCTCGTACACGTTCGAGATGTTCCCGTCCTCGGCGGGCGACGGCGGCTTCTACCCGCCCGACGAGGTCATCGACCGCGAGACCTCCCGCAACAAGGACGCGGTGCTGCAACTGCTGGAGAACGCGGACTGTATGTACCGCTCCATCGGCAAGGAAGAGGAGTACTGCAAGGCGTAGTGCGCCAGCACTGAAAGGGGCCGACACGCGCGCGTCGGCCCCTTTCGTACGTATCCCCTGCACCAGCTTCCTACGTACCCCCTACACCAGCAGACTCGCGACCGCCGCCACCGCGAACCCGGCAACCGAAAGCACGGACTCAAGCACCGTCCACGACTTCAACGTGTCCCGCTCCGAAATCCCGAAGTACTTCGCCACGATCCAGAAGCCACCGTCGTTCACGTGCGACGCGAAGATCGAACCGGCCGAGATGGCCATGATGACGAGCGCCACGAACGGCTGGGAGTAATCCCCCGCCTCGATCAGCGGCCACACGATCCCGGCCGTGGTCACGATCGCGACCGTCGCCGAGCCCTGCGCCACCCGCAGCACCAGCGAGATCAGGTACGCGAGGACAATCACCGGCAGACCGAGGTCGTTGAAGGTGTCGGACAGCGCGTCCGCGATCCCCGAACCCTTCAGAACCGCCCCGAATATCCCGCCCGCACCGACCACGAGCAGAATGTTCCCGACCGGCTTGAGCGACGAAGTCGACACCTGTTCAAGCGACTTACGGCTCCAGCCGCGCCGGATGCCGAGGAAGTAGTACGCGAGCACGAGCGCGATCGTCAGGGCCACAAAGGGATTCCCGAAGAACTCGATGACCGAGCGCCCGGTGGACTGATCGAAGGCGATCGACGAGAACGTCGCGGCGAGGATGAGCACCAGCGGCGTACCGATGATCAAGAAGACCGTGCCGAGCGAGACCGGCGCCTCCTTCGGCGTACGACCGGCGGCCTGCTGCTCCGCGACGACCGCCGCCTTCGCTTCCTCCGCCGCCTCGACCATGTCGTGCGGGACGGGCACGAAGAGCCGGTTGCCGATCCACGTGGCGTACGCCCAGGCGGCGAGCACCGCGGGGATGCCGCAGACGATGCCCATCAGGATGACCCAGCCGAGGTCGACGCGGAGCAGCCCGGCCGCGGCCACCGGACCGGGGTGCGGCGGCAGGAACGCGTGCGTCATGGAGAGGCCCGCGAGCAACGGCATGCAGTACAGCAGGATCGACTTGCCGGAGCGCTTGGCGGCCGCGTACACGATCGGCGCGAGCACGAAGATGCCGACGTCGAAGAAGACCGGAATACCGAAGATGAGGCCGGTGAGGCCCATCGCGAGCGGGGCACGCTGCTCGCCGAAGAGGCTGAGCAGGCGGCCGCTCAACACCTCGGCGCCGCCGGAGACTTCGAGTATCGCGCCGAGCATGGTGCCGAGCCCGATGATGATCGCGACATGGCCGAGGATGCCGCCCATGCCGCTCTCGATCATCGAGACGACATCGGACTTCTGGACGGTGCCGAAGAGTTCGGTGACGGAGAGGCCGGCGGCGAGGCCGACCGCGATGGACACGGCGAGCAGCGCGACGAACGGCTGCAGCCGGACCTTGATGATCAGGAAGAGCAGCAGCAGGATGCCGAGGGCGGCGACGGTGAGCAGACCGGCGGTGCCGTCGATCAGGGCGAGGAGACCACCCGTGTGGGGTGGCGCCTCGGGGGCGGGCGCGGCGGCGGCAAGCAGCATGGGGGGGGGAACTCCATTGTCCGGGGGGTGGCTCGCGCGGGCAGGGCGGATCGCGGCACGGCGCGCCGCTGGGTGCGGTGTGCGCCGTACCGGTGGAGGGGTGGGGGGTCAGTAACACGTCAGCCGAGGACGGCCAGCGCGTCGATCTCGATGAGCAGGCCCTTGGGCAGGCCGACGTAGACGGTGGTGCGGGCGGAGGCCGGGGCCTTGAGGCCCTGCTGCTCGAAGTACTCGTTGTAGATCTGGTTCATCTCGGCGAAGTGGTCCACGTCCGTGAGGTAGACGCGCATCATCATCACGTCGTCCCAGGTGGCGCCGCCCTCTTCGAGGATCGCCTTGACGTTGGCGAAGGTCTGCAGGGTCTGCTCGCGCAGGGTGGGCCCGGCCGGGGTCGGGGCCTTGCCCTCCTCGGCGGGCAGGAAGCCGACCTGTCCGGCGACCTGGAGGATGTTGCCCTTCTTCACGCCGTGCGAGAACTTCGCGGGCGGGGTGGTGTGGGTGGCGGGGGTGAGAGCGATCTTCTCGGTGCTCTGTGCGGTGTTCTGCGCGGTGTTCTGTGCGGTGTTCTGCTGGGTGCTCATGAACGTGCTTCCTTCTGCGGGGTGTTGGGCGCCTTGCCGGAGTATTCGCGACTGATGGCCTCTGCCGTACGGCGAACGAGCGGCAGCAGGGTGAGGAGTTCCTCGGCGGTGACGACGACATTCGGCGCGGAGACCGACATGGCGGCGACGGCCCGGCCGTCCGCACCGCGGATGGGGGCGCCGATGCAGTTGATGGACTCCTCGTGGCCACCGAGGTCGGTGGCCCAGCCCTGTTCGCGCACGGTGGCCAGCTCCTTGAGGAAGGCGGCGGCGTTCGGCGTCGAACGGGGCGTGTACATGGGGTAGTCGAGCTTCTCGGCGACGGCGCGCCGCTCGGGCTCGGACAGATCGGCGAGGAGCAGCTTGGCCACGGCCGCGACGGTGATCGCGACGGGCTTGCCGATGCGGGAGTACATCCGTACCGGGTAGCGGCTCTCCACCTTGTCGATGTAGAGGACCTCGTTCTCCTCGTAGACGGCGAGGTGGACCGTGTGCCCGATCTTCTCGTTCAGCTCGACGAGGTGCGGGTGCGCGATCTCCCGTACGTCCAGGTTCTCGACGGCCTCCTGGGCGAGCGCGAACAGGCGGGCGCCGAGGCGGTAGCGCTGGTCGGACTGGCGGTAGACCAGGCCGTGTTCGTGCAGGGTGCGCAGCAGCCGCAGCGCGGTCGACTTGTGCACGCCCAGCCGCTCGGCCACCTGCCCCAGGTCGGCGGGCCCCTCCGCGAGCAGCGGCAGGATGCTCAGCGCCCGGTCGACGGTCTGGCTCATGTGGTGACTACCTCCCCGGTTCCGGCCCCGGTACGGGTCCAGGCGGGGCCAAGGCGCAGTGTGCCCCACTGGTCGGCCGGGAGTGCGGCAAGGCGGTCCGCCTCGGCGCGGGCGGGCGGGGTGCCCAGGTCGCCGGGGACGGTGAGGGCGGCGGCGGCCATCAGGTGGCCGTGCCGGAGCCGGGTCTCGGCGGGCAGTCCGCGCAGCGTGGCGGAGAGGAACCCGGCGGCGAAGGCGTCCCCGGCGCCGACGGCGGCGACGACGTCGACAGTCAGGGCGGGCACGTACGTCGGTTCCTCGCCGGTGAAGAGGACGGCGCCGCGCGCCCCCTGCTTGACGACGAGCAGCTCCGGCTCGGGCAGCGCGGCCCGCACCGCCCGCGGCCCGCCGCTGACGCCCCAGGCGGCCTCGGCCTCGTCCGCGCCGACGAAGACGAGGTCGCTGCCGCGCGCGAGGTCGAGCAGGACGGGCCCGGCCTGCGCGGGGTCCCGCCACAGGTTCATCCGGTAGTTGACGTCGAAGGAGACGAGGGCGCGGCCGGGCCGTGGGGCGGTCAACTCCCGTACGAGCGCGAGACAGTCGTCCGAGAGGGCGGCGGTGATGCCGGACAGGTGCAGGATCCGGCCGGAGCGCAGCGCGTCCAGGTCCATGGTGGCGGGGGACATGGCGGAGGCGGCGGATCCGGCGCGGTAGTAGGCGACCTCGTGGGCGTCGGTGGCCCGGTCCCCGGCGGTACGGAAGTAGATCCCGGTCGGCCGCTCGGCATCGCGTACGACCCCCGACGTATCGACACCACAGGCGGCGACGGCGGAGACGAGATGCTCACCGAAGCCGTCGTCGCCGACGCGGCTGACCCAGCGGGCGCGGTGCCCGGCGAGGGCGAGGGTGCAGGCGACGTTGGACTCGGCGCCGCCGATGCCACGGTCGAAGGACGAAACATCGGCGAGGCGTCCGGGTCCGGAGGGCCGGAACGCGACCATGGACTCGCCGAGCGCGACGACGTCCGGTTCGTCGGCGGCGGTGCGCGGTGCGGCGGGTCCGGTGGCGGTCACGGTGGGTCGTTCTCCTCACGGCTGGGGCTGGGGCTGGGGCTGCGGCTACGGCTACGGCTGCTTGGCCTGCGGCTTGGGGGCCAACGGCTCCGTTGACCCGGCGTTGGCCCGGATGCTAGACAGCATCAAGCGACATACGCAATGACCGTTGCATATATTGCAATAACCCCTGTGACGCCCCGCCTGGAGGAGGCTCCATGACCGCCGACAACGCCGTCGAGCGCCTGACGGAACTCGCGTCGGAACTCGCGAACGAACGGGTGGACTTCCGTTTCAAGGGCCTGCCGCCGGACGCCGCGGGCCTGACGGTCGGCGAGCTGGCCGCACAGCGCCGCAACCTGTTCACCGGCGGCTTCACCACCCCCGTCCTGGCCCTGTCGGCCGAGCGCGTCGAGCACAACCTCGCGGTCATGGAGGCGTACTCCACCCGCCACGGCCTGGCCTTCGCCCCGCACGGCAAGACCTCCATGGCCCCCGCGCTCTTCGCCCGCCAGGAGCGGCACGGCGCCTGGGGCATCACGCTCGCGGTGCCGCACCAGGTGCGCGTGGCACGGGCGTTCGGCGTTCGCCGCGTCTTCCTGGCGAACGAACTGGTGGACGCGGCGGCGCTGCGCTGGCTGGCGACGGAGCTGGACTCCGACCCCTCCTTCCGCTTCCTCTGCTACGTCGATTCGGTACGCGGCGTGGAGCTGATGGACGAGACGCTGCGGTCGGCGGGCGCGTCCCGGCCGGTCGACGTGGTGGTGGAGCTCGGCGCGGGCGACGGCGCGCGCACGGGCGTCCGTACGGAGGCCGAGTGCGCGGCGGTCGCTGACGCGGTGGCGGCGACGGAGACGCTCCGCTTGGTGGGTGTGGCCGGGTACGAGGGCGAGGTGCCGCAGGCGGACCCGGAGCGGGTGACGTCCTGGCTGCGCCGCCTGACCGGGCTTGCGGCGGACTTCGACAAGGCGGGCCGCTTCGCGGGGCTCGACGAGATCGTGGTGAGCGCGGGCGGCTCGGCCTGGTTCGACGCGGTGGCGAACGTCTTCGCGGAGATCCCCGAACTCTCCCTGCCCGTCATGAAGTTGCTGCGCTCCGGCGCGTACGTCTCGCACGACGACGGCCACTACCGGAAGTTGACCCCCTTCAACCGGGTCCCGGACGAGGGCGCCCTGGAGCCCGCGTTCCGGCTCTGGGCCCAGGTGGTGTCCCGGCCGACGCCCGAGCAGGCCTTCGTGAACGCGGGCAAGCGGGACGCGGCGTACGACCTGCACCTGCCGGAGGCCCAGGTGGTACGGGACACCCGCACCGGCGAGGTGCGCCCCGCGACGGGGGTACGGGTCACGGGCCTCTCCGACCAGCACGGCTGGGTACGCACGGACGCCGGGGCGGACCTGGAGGTCGGCGACTGGCTCGGCATGGGCCTCTCGCACCCGTGCACGTCCTTCGACAAGTGGCAGCTGATCCCGCTGGTGGAGCCGGACGGCACGGTCACGGACTACATCCGCACGTACTTCTGACGGCACCCCGCGCGCCCGTACGACCGGGGCTCCGCCCCGGGCCCCGGTCCGTGGCCGGACGCGCTTTCGTTCCCCAGCCCCGCCCCTTCCCGACAGCATCAATATGCGGCTAACGCCGCGTGGCTGACGGCGCTTCGGGGGCTCCGCCCCCGGACCCCCGCTCCTCAAACGCCGGAGGGGCTGATTCGGCCCCCACCTCCCCCACCCACCCGGCGGGGGCTGGGCTTTCAGCCCGCCCGGCAACTATCAGCCTGTCCGGCGTTTGAGGACGAGCGCGTTCAGCGCGATATCTGCAGCAGGGTCCGGGGCGGCAGCCCCGAAGCCGCTGCAAGCTTTCGGGAAGGGGCGGGGCGGGGAGAAAACCCCCTCAGAGAGGCACCCCCATGGACCTGGTCATCCGCAACGCCCGCGTCATCGACGGCTCCGGCGAGCCCTCCTACCGCGCCGACGTCGGCATCGAGAACGGCCGCATCGCCGAGATCCACCGCGAAGGAAACGGCCCCCGTCCCTCCGCCCCACAGGAGCTCGAGGCCGACGACCTCGCCCTCTCCCCCGGCTTCATCGACATGCACGCCCACTCCGACCTCGCCCTCCTCCGCGACCCCAGCCACGAGGCCAAGGCCGCCCAAGGCGTCACCCTCGAAGTCCTCGGCCAGGACGGCCTCTCGTACGCCCCCGTCGACGACCGCACCCTCGCCGAGGTCCGCAACGCCATCACCGGCTGGAACGGGGACGGTTCCGATATCGACTTCAGCTGGCGCACCGTCGGCGGCTACCTCGACGCCCTCGACCGCGCCCACGGCAACCACGGCATCGCCGTGAACGCCGCCTACCTGATCCCCCAGGGCACCGTCCGGATGTACGCCGTCGGCTGGGACGACCGCGACGCCACGCCCCAAGAGATGGACCGCATGCGGCAGTTGGTCGCCGAGGGCATGGAGCAGGGCGCCGTCGGTATGTCCTCCGGGCTCACGTACACGCCCGGCATGTACGCCAAGGACGCCGAACTCACCGAGCTCTGCCGGGTCGTGGCCGCGTACGACGGCTACTACTGCCCGCACCACCGCTCGTACGGCGCGGGCGCCCTGGACGCGTACAAGGAGATGGTGGCCCTCACCCGGGAGGCGGGCTGCGCCCTCCACCTCGCCCACGCCACCATGAACTTCGGGGTGAACAAGGGCAAGGCCAACGACCTCCTCACCCTCCTCGACGACGCCCTGGCCGACGGCGCCGACATCAGCCTCGACACGTACCCGTACACCCCCGGCTGCACCACCCTCGTCGCGATGCTCCCCAGCTGGGTCAGCGAGGGCGGCCCGGACGCCATCCTCGCCCGCCTCCAGGACGACGGGACGGCCGAGAAGATCCGCCACCACCTCGAAGAGATCGGGTCCGACGGCTGCCACGGTGTGCCCATCGAGTGGGACACCATCGAGATCTCGGGCGTGAGCGACCCCGGTCTGGCGTCCTGCGTGGGCAGGACCATCCAGGAGTCGGCCGACATGCGGGGCGAGGCCCCCTGGACCACCGCCCGCCGCCTGCTGATCGACGACCGGCTCGGGTCGACGATCCTCCAGCACGTCGGGCACGAGGACAACGTCCGCGCGATCATGAAGCACCACGTGCACACCGGCGGCTCGGACGGCATCCTTCAGGGCTTCAAGCCGCACCCGCGGGCGTACGGCACATTCCCGCAGTATCTGGGGCGGTACGCACGGGACCTCGGCGTCCTCGGCCTGGAGGAAACCGTCGCCCACCTCACGTCCCGCCCCGCGGCCCGGCTCCGGCTGCCCGACCGCGGGTACGTCCGCGAGGGCTACCGGGCCGACCTCGTGCTCTTCGACCCGGACACCGTCGCCGCGGGCTCGACCTTCAAGGCGCCGCGCACCCTGCCGGTCGGCATCCCGCACGTCCTGATCGACGGCCGCTTCGTGATCGAGGACGGACGGCGTACGGATGTGCTCGCGGGCCAGGCCGTACGACGGTCGCGGTGACGCCCGAGCGGACGCGACGCCGGGCAACATCGTGGCGCAAATCACCCCACTCCGCCCGCACCGCACTTCCAAGCCGCACTCCACCTGCCACCGGGGATTCCCACGCGCACACCGACCGGCGCATTGCGATGGAAGGCTCCCTTCCGCAAGCCCCCCGCCCCGGGCCGCCTGCCGGGGCCCACGTGGCCGTAAACACCAGGCGCACCCCGGAAACACCCTCGTAAAGTTGCGACATGCAGCTGATCCAGTCGACGAAGCTCGCCAACGTCTGTTACGAGATCCGGGGCCCGGTTCTCGAAGAGGCAATGCGGCTCGAAGCAGCAGGCCACCGCATCCTCAAGCTCAACACCGGCAACCCGGCGGCCTTCGGCTTCGACTGCCCGCCGGAGATCCTCGAGGACGTGCTGCGCAACGTCGGGACGGCGCACGGCTACGGCGACGCGAAGGGGCTGCTCGCGGCCCGCCGCGCGGTCGTCATGCACTACCAGACCCTCGGCGTGGAGTCCGACGTCGAGAACGTCTTCATGGGCAACGGCGTCTCCGAGCTGATCGTCATGGCCATGCAGGCCCTGCTCGACGACGGCGACGAGGTGCTCGTACCGGCCCCGGACTACCCGCTGTGGTCCGCCGCTGTCTCGCTCTCCGGCGGCACCGCCGTGCACTACCGCTGCGACGAGCAGTCCGACTGGATGCCCGACCTCGCCGATGTGGAGCGGAAGGTCACCGACCGCACCAAGGCGATCGTCATCATCAACCCGAACAACCCGACCGGCGCCGTCTACAGCGACGACGTGGTGCGCGGCCTGACCGACATCGCCCGCCGCCACAACCTCCTGGTCTGCTCCGACGAGATCTACGACAAGATCCTCTACGACGGCGCGACCCACACCCCGACCGCCGCCCTCGCCCCGGACCTGCTCACGCTCACCTTCAACGGCATGTCGAAGGCGTATCGCGTGGCCGGTTACCGGACCGGGTGGATGGTGATCTCCGGGCCGCGGGCGCACGCGGAGTCGTACATCGAGGGCCTGACGATCCTCGCCAATATGCGTCTGTGCGCGAACATGCCCGCCCAGCACGGCGTGGTCGCGGCGCTCACCGGGCGGCAGACCATCAACGACCTGGTACTCCCGGGCGGACGGCTGCTCGAGCAACGCGATACGGCGTACGACCTGCTCACCCAGATCCCGGGCGTGACCTGCGTCAAGCCCAAGGGCGCCCTCTATCTCTTCCCGCGGCTCGACCCCAAGGTCTTCAAGGTCAAGGACGACCGGCAGATGGTCCTCGACCTGCTGCGCGCCGAGAAGATCATGGTCGTGCACGGTATGGGCTTCAACTGGCCGGAGCCCGATCACTTCCGCATCGTCACGCTCCCCCAGGCCTCCGACCTGGCGGACGCGGTCACCCGGATCGGCACGTTCCTGGACGGCTACAGCCAGCCCTGACCTGGCTCTGACCTGACCCCCCTGACCTGGCCTTGACCCCGTCCCGACCTGGGCCTTAGGGACCGGACTCAACTTTAGACTGAATCTAAGCTAGGATGGCTTCCTGAGAGACCAGGAGGCCATCCACCATGTACGAACCGATCCGCAGCAAGTCGGTCCACACGATGGCCGGCACCCCCGACCAGAACTACCCGCACCGCTCCCGCGAAGAAGAGCTGGACATCCAGCTCGCCGGTCACCTCGCGGCGCTGCTCGCCGTCACGGACGAGCTGCGCGCCCTCGCCCCGTCCGCCGAACTGGACGACGCGGCCGAGCAGCTGGCCCGCCAGGTGGCCCGGCTGCGCGGCGGCACGCCGCCGGTACGGTCGGCCGTGGCCGCCGCCATCCACGAGCCCCACCTCGCGGCCCTGCACCAGCGCGCCCACGCCCTCGCGGGCCGCGCCCTGGTCGTGGCCGCCTCCCGCGCGGACACCGCGGCGGCGATCCTCGCCGCGGAGCGGATGGACGCGCACACCGCCGCCCTGCGGGAGCGGGAGCCCGCGGGCGCCCACTGAACGGCCCCGGCCCGCGACCGGGGAGGTTCGCGGGCCGGGCGCCACGGACGGCTGGCGAGGCTTACAGGGTTCAGCCGAGGCGCTGCACGAGCGCGCGGTACTGGTCCCACAGCTCCTTGGGCGTGTGGTCGCCGAAGGTGTTCAGGTGCTCGGGGACCAGGGCGGCCTCCTCGCGCCACACCTCCTTGTCGACCGTGAGCAGGAAGTCCAGCTCCTCGTCGGACAGTTCGAGGCCCTCGGTGTCCAGGGACTCCTTGGTCGGCAGGATGCCGATGGGGGTCTCGACGCCCTCGGCGCGGCCGTCGAGCCGCTCGACGATCCACTTCAGGACGCGGCTGTTCTCACCGAACCCGGGCCACACGAACTTGCCGTCCGCGCCCTTCCGGAACCAGTTGACGTAGTAGATCTTCGGCAGCTTGGCCGCGTCCTTGCCTTCGCCGACCTTGATCCAATGGGCCATGTAGTCGCCCATGTTGTAGCCGCAGAACGGCAGCATCGCGAACGGGTCGCGACGCAGCTCGCCCACCTTGCCCTCGGCGGCCGCGGTCTTCTCGGAGGCGACGTTCGCGCCGAGGAACACCCCGTGGTTCCAGTCGAAGGACTCGGTGACCAGCGGTACGGCGGAGGCGCGGCGCCCGCCGAAGAGGATCGCGGAGATCGGCACGCCCTTGGGGTCCTCCCACTCGGGCGCGATGATCGGGCACTGCGAGGCGGGGACGGTGAAGCGGGCGTTGGGGTGCGCGGCCGGGACGTCGGACTCGGGGGTCCAGTCGTTGCCCTTCCAGTCGGTCAGGTGGGCCGGGGTCTCCTCGGTCATGCCCTCCCACCAGACGTCGCCGTCGTCGGTGAGCGCGACGTTGGTGAAGACCGAGTTGCCCCAGAGCGTCTTCATGGCGTTGGCGTTGGTGTGCTCGCCGGTGCCGGGCGCGACGCCGAAGAACCCGGCCTCCGGGTTGATCGCGTACAGGCGGCCGTCCTCGCCGAAGCGCATCCAGGCGATGTCGTCGCCGATCGTCTCGACCGTCCAGCCGGAGATCGTGGGCTCCAGCATGGCCAGGTTGGTCTTGCCGCAGGCCGACGGGAACGCGGCGGCGACGTACTTCGCCTCACCACTCGGCGGCGTCAGCTTGAGGATCAGCATGTGCTCGGCCAGCCAGCCCTCGTCCCGGGCCATCACGGAGGCGATGCGCAGGGCGTAGCACTTCTTGCCGAGCAGCGCGTTGCCGCCGTAGCCGGAGCCGTACGACCAGATCTCGCGCGACTCCGGGAAGTGCGAGATGTACTTCGTGGTGTTGCACGGCCACGGCACGTCCGCCTCGCCCTCCTGGAGGGGGGCGCCGAGGGTGTGCACGGCCTTCACGAAGAAGCCGTCGGTCCCGAGCTCGTCGAGGACGGCCTGACCCATCCGGGTCATCGTGCGCATCGAGACGGCCACGTACGCCGAGTCGGTGATCTCCACGCCGATCGCGGAGAGCGGGGAGCCGAGCGGGCCCATGCAGAACGGGACGACGTACATGGTGCGCCCGCGCATCGAGCCCCGGAAGATCCCACCATTCCCCTCCTTCCCCTCGAAGATCTCCCGCATCTCGGCGGGGGCCTTCCAGTGGTTGGTCGGGCCGGCGTCCTCCTCGTCCTCGGAACAGATGAACGTACGGTCCTCGACACGGGCGACATCGGACGGGTCGGAGGCCGCGTAGTAGGAGTTGGGGCGCTTGATCGGATCGAGCTTCTTGAACGTGCCCTTGGCGACGAGTTCCTCGGCCAGGCGCTCGAACTCCGCCTCCGAACCGTCGCACCAGACCACCCGGTCCGGCTGTGTGAGTTCGGCGATCTCGTTGACCCAGGAGACCAGCTCCTGGTGCTGGGTGGGGACAGTTCCGGGAGCCGCGAAGTCGCGCGCCACGATCGCTCCTAAGTGAAGGCTGATGAGGGGTTTTGTGTGTCAGCGGCGGGTGCGCCGCTTCTTCTGTTGCGGAGTTCTGTTTAAGCGGTTCTGTTTACGGGGTTCTGTTACAGGTTCCGCCGTGACGCCCCTTGGGGGCCTCGACCCGGATGCGTCGTAGCTGCTCATCCGGTGCCGACCGCACTCATTTGATCATCCGTCGATGCCGCCCATCTGTCCAGAGCCCCTCACACGTGAGCATCACCACGGGGCAGATCCGGACACATCGCGGCAGCGAAGACTTCATCCAGTGCCTACGGCTCCGTAGGTACCATGCCTGCCATGACTGCGCCCGTCCCCGACGCAACCAGCCTCGTCACCGCCGATCGGGGCCCTTGCGGCACCCCGGCCGCCGAACCGGACCCCTCCCACCCGCACCTGATCAAGCCCAAGCTCCGCGGCTGGCTGCACGCCGGCATGTTCCCCGCGGTGCTGCTTGCCGGCCTGGTGCTCACCGCGCTCGCCGACTCGACCCGGGGGCGGATCGCCTGCGGGATCTACGTCCTGACGGCCTGCCTGCTGTTCGGCGTGAGCGCCGTCTACCACCGCGGCAACTGGGGCCCGCGCGCCACGGCCGTACTCCGCAGGCTCGACCACGCGAACATCTTCCTGATCATCGCGGGGACGTATACCCCCCTGACGCTGCTCCTGCTCCCCGAAACCAAGGGCCAGGTGCTGCTCTGGGCGGTGTGGGCGTCGGCGCTGGTGGGCATCGCCTTCCGGGTCTTCTGGGTGGGCGCACCGCGCTGGCTCTACACGCCCTGTTACATCGCGATGGGCTGGGCCGCCGTCTTCTTCCTGCCGGACTTCCTGCGTACCGGCGGGATCGCGGTCCTCGTCCTGGTGATCGTCGGCGGTCTGCTCTACAGCGTGGGCGGCGTCATCTACGGCATGAAGCGCCCGAACCCGTCACCCCGCTGGTTCGGCTTCCACGAGATCTTCCACTCCTTCACGCTGGCCGCCTTCGTCGTGCACTACGTCGGGATCTCCCTGGTGGCGTACCGGCACGGCTGAACGGCGTCAGCCGCATATCGACACATCCGGGAAGGGGCGGGGCAGAGGTAGGGGTAGGGGTAGAGGAGTAAGGAGCACACCTCGACGCGCCGCTCGCGATCGTCGACCTGGAGGCGTTCGACGCCAACGCCGCGGATCTCGTACGCCGTTCCGCCGGCAAGCC
>NZ_JBSFUT010000032.1:0-100441 GCF_053591935.1 Streptomyces sp. NPDC002851
GCCGCGCGGCGTCTGGTGCGTGCGATCGCAAGGCGCCGGAGCGTCCTCGTGGCGGAGCCGCGGCGGCGGGTTCGGGGACAGCACAGCAGGGAGGCGGCCGCGATGGCAGCTGAGACGATGCGCAGCACACCCAGCACCCCCGGCGGAACCGGTGCCCAGGGCGCCCAGTCGCAGATCCACAACATCGGGTACCGCAGCTACGAGGGCTCCCGGCTCGGCCGCGCGTATGCCCGCCGCTCGCTCTACTCGCAGTCCCTGCGGGGCGCGTACGGCCTGGGGCGCAGCGCCAAGTCCAAGGTCCTGCCGATGATCCTGTTCGCGGTGATGTGCGTGCCCGCGGCGATCATCGTCGCGGTGGCGGTGTCCACGAAACTGACGAACCTGCCGATCGAATACACCCGCTACGCGATCGTGACGCAGGCCGTCATCGCCCTCTTCCTCGCCGCACAGGCCCCGCAGTCGGTGTCGCGCGACCTGCGCTTCAAGACGGTGCCGCTGTACTTCTCGCGGCCCATCGAGCGCGCCGACTACGTGGTGGCCAAGTACGCGGCGATGGCCTCCGCCCTTTTCGTACTCACCGCGGCCCCGCTCCTGGTGCTCTACGTGGGCTCACTGCTCGCCAAGATGGACTTCGCGGACCAGACCAAGGGGTTCGCACAGGGGTTGGTCTCCGTGGTGCTCCTCTCCCTGCTGTTCGCCGGGATCGGCCTGGTGCTCGCCGCCCTGACGCCGCGCCGCGGCTTCGGTGTCGCGGCCGTGATCGCCGTCCTGATGATCTCCTTCGGCGCCGTGTCGACGGTCCAGGCGATCGCCTGGCAGCAGGGCGCGACCGAGGCGGCCTCCTGGCTCGGCCTGTTCTCGCCCGTCACGCTCATCGACGGGGTGCAGACCGCCTTCCTCGGCGCCACCTCGTCCTTCCCCTCCGGGGAAGGACCTTCGGGCGGCGCGGGCGTCGTCTACCTGCTCGTCGTCCTCGCGCTGATCGCCGGTTCCTACGCCGCCCTGATGCGCCGCTACCGAAAGGTCGGCCTGTGACTGGCCCACCCGTCGCCCACCACCACCCTCAAAGGAATGGGCTGCGCCCATGAGCACGATTCACATCGCCAACGCATCGCGCTGGTTCGGCAATGTCGTCGCCGTCAACGACATCTCCATGACCATCGGCCCCGGCGTCACCGGACTCCTCGGCCCCAACGGCGCCGGAAAGTCCACCCTCATCAACATGATGGGTGGCTTCCTCGCCCCCTCCACCGGCACCGTCACGCTCGACGGCACCACGATCTGGCGCAACGAGCGGATCTACAAGGAGATCGGCATCGTCCCCGAGCGCGAGGCGATGTACGACTTCCTCACCGGCCGCGAATTCGTCGTCGCCAACGCCGAGTTGCACGGCCTCGGCAAGAAGGCCGCCGGGCGGGCCCTCGCCACGGTCGAGATGGAGTACGCGCAGGACCGCAAGATCTCGACGTACTCCAAGGGCATGCGCCAGCGCGTGAAGATGGCCTCGGCGCTCGTCCACGACCCGGCCGTGCTGCTCCTCGACGAGCCCTTCAACGGCATGGACCCGCGCCAGCGCATGCACCTGATGGACCTGCTTCGCCGCATGGGCGCCGACGGCCGCACCGTCCTGTTCTCCTCGCACATCCTCGAAGAGGTCGAGCAACTCGCCGCCCACATCGAGGTGATCGTGGCCGGGCGGCACGCGGCGAGCGGCGACTTCCGGCGCATCCGCCGCCTGATGACCGACCGCCCGCACCGCTACCTGGTGCGCTCCAGCGACGACCGGACCCTGGCCGCGGCGCTGATCGCCGACCCGTCCACGGCGGGCATCGAGGTCGACCTGACGGAGGGCGCGCTGCGCATCCAGGCCGTCGACTTCGGGCGATTCACCACGCTCCTTCCGAAGGTCGCCCAGGAGCACGGCATCCGCCTGCTCACGGTCTCGCCGTCGGACGAATCCCTCGAGTCCGTCTTCTCGTACCTCGTCGCGGCCTGAAGGGAGCCCTCGACCATGTATGACCCCACTGTCGCGCGGCTCACCTACCGGGCCCTGCTCGGGCGCCGCCGCGCTCTGATCCTCTTCTCCCTGCCCGTCCTGCTCATCGTCATCTCGGCGCTCGTACGCGGCTTCACCGGCGTTGACGATCAGGTGGCCGCGCAGGTGCTCGGCGGCTTCGCGCTCGCCACGATGGTGCCGCTGATCGGCGTGATCGCGGGCACCGGCGCCATCGGCCCGGAGATCGACGACGGCTCGGTCGTCTATCTGCTCGCCAAGCCCGTCAAGCGGCCGACGATCATCGTCACCAAGCTGACCGTCGCCATCGCCGTGACCATGGCGTTCTCCGCGATCCCCACCTTTATCGCCGGGATGATCCTGAACGGCAACGGCCAGCAGGTCGCGGTCGCCTACACGGTCGCGGCCCTGGTCGCCTCGATCGCCTACGCCGCGATCTTCCTGCTGCTCGGCACGGTCACCCGGCACGCGGTGGTCTTCGGGCTCGTCTACGCGCTCGTATGGGAGACCCTGTTCGGCTCCCTCGTGGACGGCGCCAAGACGCTGAGCGTGCAGCAGTGGTCGCTCGCGCTCGCCCAGAAGGTGGCGGGCGGCGACCTCGTCACCTCGGACGTCGGGCTGCCCGTCGCCGCCGTCCTGCTCGCCACCGTGACGATTCTCGCCACCTGGTACGCGGGCCAGAAGCTGCGCACGCTGACGCTCGCCGGGGAGGAGTGAGCCCCGTTTTCCCGCACCACGCGCGCGTGCCCGCCTTTTCGGTGGGCACGCGCGCGTAGTGCGTCGTTCTGGTGTCGTGGGGCGTACGAGGGGCGGGCCCGCTCAGACCGTACGGTTCCGGGCCGCGAGCAGGCCCGCCGCGAGCGCCGCCGCGCACACGCACAGGACCAGGGCGATCGGCACCGTCCAGCCCCCGGTGGCCTGGTGCACGGCGCCCGCCGCCAACGGGCCCGCGGCGGCGAGCAGATAGCCGACCGTCTGCGCCATCCCGGAGAGCCGGGCGGCCGTCGCGGCGTCGCCCGAGCGCAGCACGATCAGGGTCAGGGCGAGCCCGACGGCGCCGCCTTGGCCGATGCCGAGCACCGCCGCCCAGAGCCAGGCACCGGAGACCGGCGCGACCATCAGGCCCACATAACCGGCGGCCACGAGCGACGTCACCAGGGCGACGAGCGGGCGCTGGCTGCGCATCCGCCCGGCGAGCAACGGGACCACGAAGGCACCGGCCACCTGGATGAGGTTGTTGAAGGCGAAGACCACGCCCGCCGCGGCCCGGCTCATCCCGTGGTCCGTGAAGATCGTCGGCATCCAGGCGATCAGGACGTACGACCACAGCGACTGCAGGCCCATGAAGAGCGTCACCTGCCAGGCGAGCGGGGACCGCCAGATGCTCTTCGCGGGCCGCCCGGCGGCAGCCACCCGCACCTCGTGTCCCGTGCGTCCGCGCGCGATGAGCACCTGCGGCAGCCAGGCGACCGCCGCGACCGCGGCGAGCAGCGACCAGAAGGCGAGCGAGGCCTCCCAGCTGCCGCCGAGCGCCTTCTCCAGGGGCACCGAAGCGGCCGCGACGACCGTGGCACCGGCGATCATCGCGCCGGTGTAGACCGAGGTCATGGACGCGGCCCGGTCCGGGAAGTCCCGCTTGATCAGGCCCGGCATCAGGACGTTGAGCAGTGCGATCGCCGTGCCTACAAGGACGCCGCCGCCGTAAAGCGCCGCTACAGAAGGAAGGACGCGCAGCAGGATCCCGGCGCCGAGCAGCAACAGGGCGCAGAAGAGGACGAGTTCGGTGCCGAAGCGCCGCGCGAGCCAGGGCGCCACGACCGCGCCCACGCCGAGGAACAGCACCGGCACCGAGGTGACCAGGCTGCTCGCGGTCGAGGACAGACCGAAGGCCGCGCTGATCTCACCGACGAGGGGTGACACGCTCGCGAGTGCCGCCCGCATGTTGAGCGAAGCGAGCACGATCCCGACCAGGAGCACCACCGGGTGCGCGAGCAACGCGCGCCGTGCGGCCCGCCCTTGAGGCGAGGGCAGGACATCGGCCTCCGCGTCGAGGAGGAGCTGGTCGGAATGCGGGCGTGACAAAAGAGAGCGCCTTTCTCCGGTGCTTTTAACTGCTCTAACTGCTTTAACCAGTGGGGGATTTGGAGGTCAGGCCTCGGCGGGCGGTGACGCCAGCGCCCTGAGGGCCTCGATAGGAACCCGCAGCAGCTCCCGCACCGCGGCGTCCGCCGCCGTCGGGTCGCCCGCCTCGACCGCGGCCACCAGCGCCTCGTGGCCGTCGATGTCGACCGGGGGCATGTCCTGGTCG
The DNA here is from genome assembly GCF_053591935.1 of Streptomyces sp. NPDC002851. Taxonomy (NCBI): domain Bacteria; kingdom Bacillati; phylum Actinomycetota; class Actinomycetes; order Kitasatosporales; family Streptomycetaceae; genus Streptomyces; species Streptomyces sp. NPDC002851. Next base: position 4,323 of record NZ_JBSFUT010000032.1, read on the forward strand.
CCGAGCGCGTTCACCAGGACCTCGTGCACCTGGACCGAGAAGAACCGGTAGACCTCGATGAACGCGCTGTTGTGGGTGGCCTCGACCACGGCCATATGGAAGGCCATGTCGGCGTCCGCGTCCCGGTCGCCCTCCTCGCGCAGCGTGGCGAGCGCGGCCCGCAGCCGCAGCAGGTCGTGGGTGTCCCGGCGGGCGGCCGCGAGCCGGGCCGCCTCGGCCTCCAGGGCGACCCGCACCTCGGTCACGTCCAGGGCGCCCGCGTGCCGCATGCCACGAAGGACCGCCGCCGGGTCCGCGGCCGACCGTACGAACGTGCCCTGACCCTGCCGCGACTCCAGGAGTCCCGCGTGCACCAGGACCCGGACGGCTTCGCGGACGGTGTTCCGGCCGACGCCGAGCTGTTGGGCGAGGGCGTGCTCGGTGGGGATGCGGTCGCCGACCGCCCACTCGCCGCCGGTGAGCTGGGCGCGGAGCTGGTCCACGACGGTATCCACGAGGGACCGCCGTCCCGCGGCCTGTAGCGCCATGCCGTCGTCCTCTCTCCCATTCGCCCGGTTGCCCAGTCATCCTACAAGTTGTCTCAGTGGGGGTCGTAGGCCACATGCCACAGGGAGTGGGGGAGGGGGCGGCCGCGCGCGATGCGCGCACAAAAGGCCGCCCCGGGCGGCGCACCGGGGGGTGGCTGCGACGGAGCGCGATGGCTGCTCCGGAGCCGGCCGTCCCGGGCCGCCCTTTCGGGAGCGCGGCGGCGTGCCGACCGGCCTCGCCGTGCTCCTCTCCCGGTCGGTGGCGCGCATCCGGTGCCGCGCCTCCGGCACCGCGCCATGCGATCGGCAGCACCACTGTGCCGTCCGGGAAGCCTGGTACGCCACCGATTTTCGGGCGCCATGGGGCGGGTGTGCCCCGGCCGCCCGCCCCATGGCTCAGCCGAGCAGCCGCTCCAGGACCAACGCGATGCCGTCGTCCTCGTTGGACGTCGTCACCTCGTCGGCCACGGCCTTGAGTTCGTCGTGCGCGTTGGCCATCGCGACGCCGTGCGCCGCCCAGCCGAACATCGGCAGGTCGTTGGGCATATCGCCGAAGGCGATCGTGTCCCTGGCCTTCGCGCCGAGACGCCGGGCCGCGAGCGAAAGCCCGGTCGCCTTGGAGAGGCCGAGCGGCAGCAGTTCGACGATGCCGGCACCGGCCATCGTCACGCCCACCAGATCCCCGGCGACCTGCCGCGCCACGGTCGCGAGCGCGTCGTCGTCGAGCTTGGGGTGCTGGACGTACACCTTGTTCAGGGGCGCCGACCAGAGCTCGGCCGGGTCGCTGAACGCGACCACCGGAAGCGGACCTTCCTGCACCCGGTAGCCGGGCCCGACCAGGACCTCGCCGTCGATCCCGTCCCGGCTGGCGGCCAGGCGCAGCGGGCCGACCTCGGCCTCGATCTTGGCGAGGGCGAGGCCCGCGAGCTGCCGGTCCAGGGTCACCGAGGTGAGCAGCCGGTGCTCGCCCGCGTGGTAGACCTGCGCGCCCTGGCCGCACACCGCGAGCCCCTGGTAGCCCAGGTCGTCGAGGATGTGCCGGGTCCAGGGCACCGCGCGGCCGGTCACCACGATGTGTGCCGCGCCCCGCGCACAGGCCGTCTCCAGGGCGGCGCGGGTGCGGCCGGAGATCGTCTCGTCGCCGCGCAGCAGCGTGCCGTCGAGGTCGGTCGCGATGAGCTTGTACGGGAAGTCGCCGCCCGGCGAGAGGGACTCCCGCACCCGGACGGCGTCCTGCGCGGCACCGGCCTTCATGGAGCCGACCGTGACGACGCGCGCGCCGTCACGGTCGGTGCCGTCCGAACCGTCCCCCGTGGGAAGTGAACTCACTTGGCGATCGGCTCCAGAAGTTCGCGGCCGCCGAGATACGGACGGAGTACCTCGGGTACCCGGACCGAGCCGTCGGCCTGCTGGTGGTTCTCCAGGATGGCCACGATCGTCCGCGGTACGGCGCACAGCGTGCCGTTCAGCGTGGCGAGCGGGCGGACCTTCTTCTCGTCGCGCATCCGGATGGCCAAGCGGCGGGACTGGAACTCGGTGCAGTCCGAGGTCGAGGTCAGCTCGCGGTACTTGCTCTGGGTGGGGATCCACGCCTCGCAGTCGAACTTGCGGGCCGCCGAGGAGCCGAGGTCGGCGGAGGCCACGTCGATCACCCGGAACGGCAGCTCGAGCGAGGTCAGCCACTCCTTCTCCCACTCCAGAAGGCGCTGGTGCTCCGCCTCGGAGTCCTCGGGGGCGACGTACGAGAACATCTCGACCTTGTCGAACTGGTGCACCCGGAAGATGCCCCGGGTGTCCTTGCCGTGCGAGCCGGCCTCGCGCCGGAAGCAGGGCGAGAACCCGGCGTAGCGCAGCGGCAGCTTGTCGGCCTCGATGATCTCGTTCGAGTGGTACGCGGCGAGCGCCACCTCGGACGTGCCGACCAGGTACAGGTCGTCCTTGTCCAGGTGGTACACGTCGTCCGCGGCCTGTCCGAGGAAGCCGGTGCCGGCCATCGACTGCGGGCGGACCAGGGCCGGGGTGAGCATCGGCGTGAACCCGGCCGCCGTGGCCTGCGCCATCGCGGCGTTCACCAGGGCGAGTTCGAGCAGGGCGCCGATGCCGGTGAGGAAGTAGAAGCGCGAGCCGGAGACCTTGGCGCCGCGCTCGACGTCGATCGCGCCGAGGGTGGTGCCGAGCTCCAGGTGGTCCTTGGGCTCGAAGCCCTCGGCCGCGAAGTCACGGATGGTGCCGTGCGTCTCCAGGGTGACGAAGTCCTCCTCGCCGCCGACCGGGACGGCCGGGTGGACGAGGTTGCCCAGCTGCTGAAGCAGGCGCTCGGTCTCGGCCTTCGCCTCGTCCTGCTCGGCGTCGGCCGCCTTGACGGCGGCGGAGAGTTCGCCCGCCTTCTTCAGTAGCTCCTGCTTCTCCTCGGCCGGGGCCTTGGGGATCTGCTTGCCGAGCGTCTTCTGCTCGGCGCGGAGCTCGTCGAAGCGGACGCCGGACGACCGGCGCCGCTCGTCGGCGGAGAGCAGGGCGTCGACGAGTGCGACGTCCTCTCCACGGGCGCGCTGGGAGGCGCGGACACGGTCGGGGTCCTCACGGAGCAGGCGAAGGTCAATCACACCGCAAGGCTACCGGTGCGCGCTCCGGGCCTACGAGCCGTTATCCCATAACGCAGAGTGACGCCGGAATTGCCCTGAATTACAGCGCCTTTTCGCTGCCCGTCGGTGCCGTCAAGAAAAGCGCCGCAATTCCCTTGATCGTGGCAGCCGCGATGTCCGATCTTGACCGCTTCGCCCTTGCGGGGGGCGGTAGTTGACGCTTTCCATCCACAGGAAGGAGGGCTGCGGCGAAGTTATCCACAGGCTGTGCGAAAGAACTGTGGACACCGGAAAAGATCATTCCGAATCCCAACCGCGGCCCCATGGTTTCCCTGCCGAAACCCTCCGTACACCCACTTTCGAGTGGAAAGTGCTCGCTCCAAAGAGTTGATCAAAGGAATAGGGCTGACGAAAGCGGACCTGTCCGCCTGTGGACCGACTTGGGCGCCGAGGCCGATTTGTCGACTGTGCCGCGCTTCGATGTCGACTTGTCCCCAGGTCGAGAAGCCCACCTGTGGATAACTCCTGTGGATAGTCGATGGCGAGGAGCGGCGAGGGGCAGCGAGGAGCGGCGAGGAGAGGCGAGGGGCAGCGAGGAGCGGCGAGGAGAGGCGAGGGGCAGCGAGGAGCGGCGAGCGCTCAGCCCCGCCCGTCCTGGATCCGCGTCAGCCAGTCCGAGGCCGTCACGAAGTCGCTGTCCGTGGTGCCCGGCCGCAGCCCCCGTACGTCCTCCGGGGAGACCCCGGCCCGCGGATACGACCCGAGGAACCGGACCTTCGGGGTGATCCGCTTGAGCCCCATCAGGGCCTCGCCCATGCGCCGGTCCGAGATGTGGCCCTCGGCGTCCACGCAGAAGCAGTAGTTGCCGATGCCCGCGCCGGTCGGCCGGGACTGGATCAGCATCAGGTTGACTCCACGGACAGCGAACTCCTGGAGCAGTTCGAGCAGCCCGCCCGGGTGGTCCTCGGCCTGCCAGATGACCACCGAGGTCTTGTCGGCGCCGGTCGGGGCGGCGGGCCGGGCCGGGCGGCCGACCAGGACGAACCGGGTCTCGGCATTCGCCGCGTCATGGATCTCGGTGACCAGCGCCTCAAGGCCGTACGTGGCCGCCGCGAACTCTCCCGCGAAGGCGGCGTCGTACCGCCCCTCCTGCACCAGGCGCGCGCCGTCCGCGTTGGAGGCGGCCGACTCCCACAGGGCGTCCGGCAGGTTGGCCGCGAGCCAGTTGCGGACCTGGGGCTGGGCGACCGGGTGGCCGGTCACGGTCTTGACGTCGGAGAGCTTCGTGCCGGGCCGGACGAGCAGCGCGAAGGAGATCGGAAGCAGCACCTCGCGGTAGATCATCAGCGGCTCGCCGGTGGCGAGTTCGTCGAGGGTCGCGGTGACGCCGCCCTCCACCGAGTTCTCGATCGGTACGAGCGCCGCGGCGGCCTCACCGGCCCGCACCGCGTCGAGCGCGGCCGGTACGGACACCATGGGGGTGAGCTCGCGGGTGGCCGCTTCCGGGAGGGTGCGCAGGGCGGCCTCGGTGAAGGTGCCCTCGGGGCCGAGGTAGGTGTAACGCGTCGCCGACATGCCGTCACCCTAATGGGCCGCAGGGGTATCGGCTGCCCGGATTCGGGCAGCGCTCACCCTCATGGCGCTCCGACTCGCTCACGGTCACGCCCCGGTCACCCTCGGGGGCCGTACGACGGGCTTACGGCGGCGCTTACGACTCCAGGAGCCGCTGCCCCACGTACTCCCCGGCCTTCGCCCCGCCCGGCACAGCGAAGAGGCCGCTCGACTCGTGCCGGATGAACTTGGACAGGGCGTCGCCGCGGTCGAGCTTGCGCTGCACCGGCACGAAGCCGCGCAGCGGGTCCGCCTGCCAGCAGATGAAGAGCAGGCCCGCGTCCGGCACTCCGTCCGCGTCGAAACCGTCGTGAAAGGAGTACGGACGGCGGAGCATCGCGGCGCCGCCGTTCTGATCCGGGCGGGAGATCCGGGCGTGCGCGTCGGACGGGATCAGGAGCTTGCCGTCGGAACCGGTCTTGTCCAGTTCCGGTTCGGTCGTCTCAGTGGCGTCCGGGCCGCCGCTGAGCGGGGCGCCGTCGGACTTGCGGCGTCCTATGACCTTCTCCTGGTCGGTCAGCGAGAGCCGCTCCCAGTCGTCGAGGAGCATCCTGATGCGGCGTACGACGACGTATGAGCCGTTCGCCATCCACTCCGGGGCGGCCGCGGAGCCGTCGGAGGGGACGAAGATCCGCTCCTGGAAGTCGGGTTCGGACTCCTTGGGGTTGTTGCTGCCGTCGACCTGGCCCATCAGATTGCGGGTGGTCATCGGCTGCTCGGTGGCGCCCGGCGAGCGGTTGAAGCCGTTCATCTGCCAGCGCACCCGGGCCGTCTCACCGGCGTCGCGCTGAAGGGCGCGCAGCGCGTCGAAGGCCACGAGCGCGTCGTCGGCGCCGATCTGGAGCCACAGATCGCCGTTGCTGCGCTTGGCGTCGAGCCGGTCGGAGGAGAAGTCCGGCAGCGGGTCGAGGCTCGTCGGGCGCTGCTTCTCCAGGCCCGTACGGCCGAAGAAGCTGTGCCCGAAGCCGACCGTGACGGTGAGCGAGGAGGGGCCCGCGTCCAAGGCGACCGCCGAGTCGTGGCTCGTGGTCCGGCCTGCCATCAGCCGCTGTGCTGTCGCCGACCAGCGGCGGAGCAGCGCCGCGGCCTCCTTGCGCCCGGCGCCGGGCGCAAGGTCGAAGGCGATCAGATGGCCCCGGGCCTGCATGGGCGTGGTGATGCCCGGCTGGTGGTCGCCGTGGAAGGGCACGGCCGTCGCACCGACCGAGGCCAGGGCGGTGCCGGGTTCGTCCTGCGCCGCGGCGTGCCCGGCGACGCCGCCGACCGCGCCGAGGGCGAGGCCACCGGCGCCCGCTGCGCCTACGGTGCCGAGCAGTCGGCGCCGGGAGATCTCGATGTCAGCCATGGTGCTTGTGTCAGCCGATCTTCACGTTCTTGGTCACGGTCACTTGGTCGATGTCCGAGGTGCGCACGGTCACCTTGAGCTGCCAGTCGCCCGCCATCGGGACCTGGACGCCGGAGGCGCTCCAGTGCCCCGCCGCGATCCGGTCGGGGGTGACCGGGAGCGGCCCGATGTCCTTGGCCTTCAAGGTCAGGGCGGCCTTGATCTCGGGCAGGTCGAACGCCTTGCCGTCCGGGCGCTCGGCCCAGAGGTGCAGCGTATTGGCGCCGGTACGGCCCGGGTCCAGGTGGATCCGGACGGTGCCCTTGCCGTCCTGGCCGCCGGTGTCGAACGGCAGCCGGAAGTCGACCGGCCGGTCCGGCACGGCGGTACCGGTGGCGGCGCTCGCGCGGTCCACCCGCTCCTGAGTACGTGCCGGTTCGGTGGCCGTCAAGGCGGTGGTCACGGCGAGCAGAACGACGGCGACGGCCGCCTCGGTCAGCACCGAGCGCCGCAGACCCGCGCGATCGGGGTCGGCGTCACGGGCACGCTGCTCGCGCGCCTTGGCCAGGACGGCCCGCTGCCGGGCGAGTTGGGCGGCGCGCTGGGGGTCGGGGGCTTCCGTCTCTTCTTCCGTAGAGACGGTTTCGCCTGGAGAGGAGACGGCTTCGTCTGTGATGACGGTCTCTTCGGTCTCTTCGGTACGCGCCGCTTCTTCAGTAGTCACGGAATCCGCCGCCGCGGCTTCTGTAGTCACGGAATCCGCCGCCGCGGCTTCTGTAGTCACGGAATCCGCCGCCGCGGCCTCCGTACTCACACCATCTGCCAGCCGCCCCGTCCACCGCCGCGAGATCCAGGCAACCCCGAGCAGTACGGCGACCAGGCCGAGCTTGACCATGAGCAGCTGTCCGTACGCCGTACTGAACAGCGCGTGCCACGAACCGACCTGGCGCCAGGACTGATAGACCCCGGTCACCGCGAGGACGGCCACCGACCAGAAGGCGACGCCGGAGAAGCGGCGCACGGCCGCGCGTCCGATCGGCCCGAGCGGCCCGAGCGAGGGGGCCCGGTGGAGCGCGACGAGCAGCGCCGCGAGTCCGCCGAGCCAGGCCGCCATGGCGAGCAGATGCAGTACGTCTACGGGCATCGCGATCGCCGTCTGGATGCCGGTCGAGGCGTGCTCGGCGAGCGCCCAGGTGGAGGCGAGCCCCGCGGCGACGACGGTGCCGCCGATCGCGAGCCCGTAGGTGAGGTCCTTCTTCTCCGCACCGGCCTGATCCGCCGCCTTCTCCGCCGCGTCCTCGGCACCGTCCCCGGCGGCCTCGCGTTGCGCGTACGCACCGAAGAGCACCGCCACGAACAGCGCGGCCGCGGCGAGAAGGAGCAGCCGCGAGACCAGGGCGGCGCCGGTCTTCGTCTGCAGTACCTCGCCGATCGCGCCCAGGTCGAAGGCGTCCGCGAGCCGCCCCGAGTCGGTGTACGGCGCCCGGAGCAGCAGCAGCGCCAGGGTGGCCGAGGTCAGCGTCAGCCAGCCGTACACCACAAGACGTTGCAGTGGCCGGGCCCCGGCGCCGCGCGGCCAGCAGCCGAGGACGAAGGCCGCGCCGCCGACGAGCACCACGAAGCCCGCGTACGACAGATAGCGCGCGATGCCGTAGAGCGCGCCGACGAGCCCGCCGCCGACCTCCTGGTCCGGCACCGCGACGGAGGTCTCGGAGGGCGCGCCGATGGAGAAGCTGAACGCCCCCGAGACCGGGTGACTGTCCGCCGAAACGGCCTTCCACGAGACCGTGTACGTCCCGTCGGCCAGGCCGTCGCGCAGCGGGACGCCGTACTTGATGACGCTGCCGCCGCACAGGTCCTGGAGTTCGCCGCTGTCGACCCGCTTGCCGTCCGGGTCGAGCACCCGGATCGAGTCGTCCGAGATCGCGACCTCTTCGGAGAACTGGAGCGTGACCTTCTCGGGCGCCTGCTCGACCACCGCTCCCTGCTTCGGATCGCTCCCGGTCAGCGCGGCGTGCGCGGACGCGGGGGCGGCACCGGCCAGGAGCGCGCCGGTGACCGCCGCGAACAGCAGCAGTATCTGTACGAGTTGGCGGGAAGCGGTGGTCGGCATGGGTTCACATCCCTCAGTGGTTCATCTTCGGGTTGTGGGTGGCGTCCTCGACCGTGAACTCGGTCGTGATCGGGTCCGACTTCGCGAAGTGCAGCTCGACGGCGATCTTGTCGCCCTTCTTGGGCAGCTTCTTCAGATCCATGAACATGACGTGGTTGCCGCCGCGCTCGAGCTTGAGCGTGCCGTTCTCGGGCACGTCGAGGGCGTTGACGTGCTGCATCTTCTGGCCGACGGTCTTGTGGAGTTGGATGTCGTCCGAGATATCGCTGGTGATCTTGGTCAGCTTGTCGGCGGCGCCCTTGTTGGTGACGGTGAGGAAGCCGCCGCCCATCCTGTCGGTGGCGGGTTCGGGCATGAAGCCGCCGGAGACCGTCAACTCGGGCTTGGCGGCGGCCTGCTGGGTCTGCTCGGACTTCTTGGCCGGATCGCCGGAGCCGTTGCTGTCGGCGGAGCCGGTGGAGCAGCCCGCCAGGGCCAGGCTCGCGGCCGCGGCAAGGGCTATGGCGAGGGTGGTGCGGGGGTTCACGGGTTCTCTCCCTTGATGATCTTGGGCAGGTCCTTGACGTAGTGGTCGGCGGTGGCTTCCTCGCCGTTGTAGACGACGTAGCCCTCGTCGCTCTTCGGCGAGAAGGCGATGACCTGCTTGCCGTGCATGGAGGTGACGGTGCCGTCCTTCTCCTTCTTCGGCGGATCGATGCTGATGCCGAGGGTCCGGGCGCCCGCCTGAATGGTCGGGAAGTCCCCCGTCAGACCGATGAACGACGGGTCCTGGGACGCGAGCCACTTGCCGAGCTCGGCCGGAGTGTCCCGCTCCGGGTCGGTGGTCACGAGGATCACCTGGAGCTGGTCGAGCTCCTCCTTGGGGAGCTTCTTCGCGAGCCGCTTCTTGGCGACGGCGAGGTTGCTCATCGTCAGCGGGCAGGCGTCCGGGCAGTTGGTGTAGCCGAAGTACATCAGCGTCGGCCTGCCCTTGGTCCGCTCGCGCAGGTCGAACTCCTTGCCCTTGGTGTCCTTGAGCACCAGGTCGGGCTTGGTGAACGGCCGGTCGAGCACGGTCGCGGCCTTCTCCTGGCTCTCCGCCGACACCGTGGTGACGGGGCTGTCCGCGCCGTCACCGGAGCCGCCGCAGGCCGACAGGGTCAGCGTGGCGGCGGCGAGCAGGGCGGTGGCGGCCAGAGCGGTCTTCTTGCGCATGACGGATGGTCTTCCCTGAGTGCGGTGGTGGGTTCCGGCGCGCGCCGGGTCCGTGCGTATGCAGACGTACGGAGGCGTACGGGGTGCCGTTCGCGGTGTCGTACGTGGTGACGTACGTGGTTGTCGTACGCGGTCGAGTACGGCAGGTGCGTACGACTACGACGAACGGTGCGAACACGGGCGCGTACGCACCCGTGCCTCACGGACGGCCCGGCGCGGGCCGGTGACGGCAGGACCTAGCTGGTGGCGCCGCCGTCGGAGTCGTCGGCGGTGCGCCTGCGACCGGCCAGGACGCCGAACGCGACGCCCGCGGCACCGACGAGAATGCCCGCGACGCCGAGGCCCCGGGCGAAGCCGTCGCTGCTGTCGGCCGCGGCCTGCTCGGTGCCGTCGGAGTCGCCGGCTCCCGCGGACTCGCCGGACTTGCTGTCGGCGGCCTGGTCGGCGCCGCCGCCGTGGCCGTCGCTCGCGGCGCCGAGTTCGAGGACCGGGGCGGGGGACTCGGGCTCCTCGCCGCCCGGCTGCGGCTCCTCGATCCAGCGCACGACCTCGTCGTTGGAGTAGGTCTGGAGGGCCTTGAAGACCAATTGATCGGCGTCCTTGGGCAACTGGCCGATCGAGACCGGGAACTGCTGGAAGGTTCCCGGCGCGATGCCCTTGTCGTCGGCGGTCCAGGTGACCTTGGTGATGGCCTTGTCGATCTTCTCGCCGTGCATCTCGATCGGCTTGTCCAGCTTGGACACCGTGGTCTTCACGTCCCAGCCCGGGACCGGCTGCGGCATCACGGAGGCGAGCGGGTGGTCGGTCGGGAAGTTGACCTCGAGCTTGGTGGTCGAGGCGTTGTCGCGCTCGTTCGGCACCTTGAAGTTGACCGTGGCGAAGCCGCCCTTGGGGGCCTCCCCCACGGGCTGCACGGTGACGTGGGCGAACGCGGGGCCCGCGGCGAACAGCACCGCGGCGGCGCCGACGGCACCGGCGGTGACCCGGCCGAGACGGCGATTGTTGAACGATCCTCGGGTAGAACGATGGGACGTGTGACGGGTCCTCATGTCAGAAACACTCCTCTTTCGGCAGGTGAACGAATGGGGGCGGACGGCACGCGCGCGTGGCGCGGCACCCCGGACGTTCAGCGAGCGTGGGAGGTGGCCGCGTCAGGCGGCGAGGTGGAACCCGTGGCGCGGCGGACCGCGCCGGATCACGCTGTCCTCGAGGACGGTCGTACGCGGCTCGGGCACGGACCACAGCGTGGTGAGGGCCGGTGGGACCTGCCCCGCGGGCGCCCCGGGCAGACCGGTACGCAGGGAGCGTACGAGTGCGAGGGCGGCGCGCAGCGAGCGGACGAGCGCCCCCTCCTCGACCCCGTACACCGAGAGCTCCATCAGGCGCAGCAGCGCCAGATCGCCGCGGCGTAGCAGCCAGCCGGTGACGGCGGCGGCGAGCAGATGGCCGAGCAGCATGGGGACATCGGGAAGCAGCGCGTCGACGTGCGTACCGGCGAGGGACCCGGCGGCGTCGGCGGCCGCGTGGCCTCCGTGCTGGTGCCCCGCACCGGAAGCCGCTCCGGCAGCCGGGTCGAGCCCCGCCGTGGTGAGGACGCGGCGCGCGTCGGCGGGGCTCATCCCCGCCGCACCGCCGCACATCAGACGCGCGGCCCGCTCGACCAGGTAGGCGTCCGCGGCGCTCCGGGCCGTGGCCCCGGAGCCGGTCCACGCCCCGGCCAGACAGTGCTGCCCGATCCCGAACAGCGCGTGCAGGCCGAGCTGCCCCACGGCGAGCCCGGCGGCGATGCCCGGCAGCGTCCGCGCCCGCCCGGCGAGCGGCGCCGCCACCGCGAAGACCGCGAGGAAGCCGACGCCGAGCGACCACAGCGGAACGCTGGCACAGGAGGCGATCGCGTGGCCGCCCGCGGACAGCGCGACGCAGACCGCGGCGAACACCACGGCCCTCAGCAGCCGGAGTCCGGCTCCGGCGCGCGTCTCGCGCGGGTGGGGGACAGCCATGACCGAGTCATCATCGCACTGGCCTTACCCGCCCCATACGGCAGGTCCGCAAGGTCCGGAACATCCCCTATACGCGCCCCCGCACGCGATACCTCGCACCCCTGCGTCCCCGCATCCGCCGTATGGGCGATATCACGTCAACTCGGCGCTTACGCACGGCCGGTCGGGGCAATACGTAACGGTATGTCGAGCCGGGGCCGGGAGGCTGGAGCATGAGCATCTGGTGGTCTCTCCATCTGCGCCGCGAGGCCGCGAGCGTGCCGCTCGCCAGACGCCTGCTGCTCGGCACGATGGAGACCGCGGGGGTTGATCCGGACATTTCGTACGACCTCTCGGTCGCGCTCAGCGAGGCGTGCTCGAACGCGGTGGCCCACGGCGGCCGCGCCGGCGAACGGCCGGAACCGGGCGACGCGTACCGCGTCACGGCCTATCTGGACGGCGAGAAGTGCTGGATCGAAGTGACCGATTCCGGCCCCGGGTTCCCGCTTGCCGAGCACACCCGCCCCGCCCCGCGCCCCACCGTCGAGGTGGACCTCGACGCCGAGCACGGCCGGGGCCTCGGCCTGATCCGGGAGATCGCCGACCACGCCTCGTTCGACAACCGGCCCGGCCATGCGGGCGCGGTCGTCAGCTTCGACAAGCTCCTCAAGTGGCGTGACGGCGCCCCGCTGGCGACGGCCTGAACGCTCCCCCGTACGCAAAAGAGGCCGGGCCCCACACGGGGACCCGGCCTCTGAACACACGTGGCACTTCAGTTGTCGAGCGACGCCATCCACGCCTCGACCTCGTCCGACCGGCGCGGCAGCCGGTCCGAGAGGTTCCGGTTGCCGTCCTCGGTGACGAGGATGTCGTCCTCGATCCGGACGCCGATGCCGCGGTACTCCTCCGGCACCGTCAGGTCGTCCGCCTGGAAGTACAGGCCCGGCTCGACGGTCAGGCACATGCCCGGTTCGAGCGTGCCCGCGACGTACGCCTCGGTGCGGGCCACGGCGCAGTCGTGCACGTCCATGCCGAGCATGTGACCCGTGCCGTGCAGGGTCCAGCGGCGCTGCAGGCCGAGGTCGAGTACCCGCTCCACCGGGCCCTCGACCAGGCCCCACTCGACCAGCTTGGTGGCGAGCACGCGCTGCGCGGCGTCGTGGAAGTCGCGGAACTTGGCGCCCGGCTTGACCGCCGCGATCCCGGCCTCCTGGGCCTCGTAGACGGCGTCGTAGATTTTCCTCTGGAGCTCGGTGAAGCGGCCGTTGATCGGCAGCGTGCGGGTCACGTCCGCGGTGTAGAGCTCGTTCGTCTCCACGCCCGCGTCGAGCAGGAGCAGCTCGCCGGAGCGGACCGCTCCGTCGTTGCGCACCCAGTGCAGCGTGCAGGCGTGCGGACCGGCGGCGCAGATCGAGCCGTAGCCCACGTCGTTGCCCTCGACCCGGGCGCGCAGGAAGAAGGTGCCCTCGATGTACCGCTCGCTGGTGGCCTCGGCCTTGTCCAGGATCTTCACGACGTCCTCGAAGCCGCGCGCCGTGGACGCGCACGCCTTCTCCAGCTCGGCGATCTCGAACGCGTCCTTGACCAGGCGGGCCTCGGAGAGGAAGACCCGCAGCTCCTCGTCGCGCTCGGCGGTGACCTTGTCGGTCAGGGCCTTCTCGATACCGGCGTCGTGGCCGCGGACCACGCGGACCGGGCCGGTGGCCGAGGCGAGGTGCTCGGGCAGCTCGCGCACGTCGGACGTGGGGATGCCGTAGAGCGTCGCGGCCTCGGTGAGCGAGTTGCGGCGGCCCACCCAGAGCTCGCCCTGGCCGTCCAGCCAGAACTCGCCGTTCTCACGGTTGGAGCGGGGCAGCAGGTAGAGGGTCGCCTCGTGGGCGTCGTCCTTGGGCTCCAGAACGAGTACGCCGTCCTCCGTCTGGTCGCCGGTGAGGTACGCGTACTCGGTCGAGGCGCGGAAGCGGTACTCGGTGTCGTTCGAGCGGGTCTTCAGGTTGCCCGCGGGGATCACGAGGCGCTCGCCGGGGAAGCGGGCGGAGAGTGCGGCGCGGCGGCGCGCGGTGTGCTCGGCCTGGGCGACCGGCTCGAGGCCGGTCAGCTCGGTGTCGGCCCAGCCGGACCTCATGTTCGCGGCGAGCTCGTCGGAGACGCCCGGGTACAGGCCGTTCTTGCGCTGCTTGATGGGCTGCTCTTCGGACTCCTCCGAGGACTCCAGGGTCGCTGGGGTCTCAGGGTTGAGCGCGTCGGCCACGGTCTGCCTCCTCGGTAACGACAATGGACCGCCCTCCATCGTAAGTCCGTACGGAGGGCGGCCCCGGAGCCGCGGACAGCGGCCGGTGTCACCGGCGGTGCCACGGTCGGCGTCATTACGGGCGGCACTACGGGTGCCACTACGGGGGTCACTCGAACCTCGCCGCGAGCAGGACCACATCCTCCCGCCCGTCCGCCTTGTCGAGCTCGTCCGGCAGGACGGTGCGCAGGACGTGGTCGGCGATGGCGCCGGGGTCGTCACGGATCGATTTGGGCACGCTCGCGGCGGCCGCGTGCAGCCGTGCGAAGGCCCGGTCCATCGCGTCGCCGGTGCGGTGAAGCAGTCCGTCCGTATACAGCAGCACCGTTTCGCCGGGCTCCGGCGACAGGTCCACGCTGGGCGCCTCCCAGCAGGCGAGCATCCCGAGCGGTGCGGAGAGCGAGGTCTCCACGAACTCGGTGCGCCGCTCCCCGACGATCAGCGGCGGCGCGTGCCCGGCCCCGGCCAGGGAGATCTTGCGGCGGTGCGGCTCGCAGTACGCGAACAGGGCGGTCGCCGAGCGCGCCGGTTCGGTGAGCCGGAGCAGCAGTTCCAGGTCGGACAGGACCGCGACCGGATCCTCGCCCTCCATCACGGCGTACGCCCGCAGCGAGGCCCGAAGGCGTCCCATCGCCGCGACCGCGCTGGGCCCGGACCCGGTGACGGAGCCGACCACGAGGCCGAGCGCGCCCTCGGGCAGCGGCAGCGCGTCGTACCAGTCGCCGCCGCCGCGCGGCCCGGTGCGGTGCCGGGCGGCGAGCTGCACCCGGGCGACCCGGGGCAGACGGCTCGGCAGGAGCTCCTCGGTGATGGTGGCCAACTCGGTGCGGGACCGCTCCAGTTCGAGGAGCTGAGCCAGGTGCTCGGCGGCGTACCGCAGATAGAGGCCGATGAGATGGAGCTGGCGCTCCACGGGTTCGGCCGGCTCGTCGTAGAGCCAGACCACGGCGCCGAGCCGGCCCGCGTCGGGGGTCTGCAGGGGCATGGCGTAGCTGGCGGCGTAGCCGAGCCGGGCGGCGACCTCGCGGTGGCGCGGGTCGAGACCGTCCTCGGCGAGCAGATCGGGGGTTGCGACCCCGGACTGGCCCTCGGGCAGGCCCTCCAGGATCCGGCCGTACGAAGTGGCGCTGCGCGGCACCGTCTCGATGTGCCCGAGCTCGGCGTGCGCGAGACCAAGGCCGATGGTGGTGTCCGGGCCGCGGCCGTCGGCGGGTTCGAACACCACCAGACCGCGGCGGGCGCCCACCAGTTCGGCACCGGCGCGCAGGAGTTCGTGCAGAGCGGCGTCGAGGTTCCCGGTGCGGGCCAGGGACTCGGTGTGCTCGTGCAGCGTGGTGAGGTCGGAGACCCAGCCGGCGAGTCGATCCTGCAACTGGGCGCTCGGAGCATGGGAGCCCGCGGCGGGAGGGGCGTGGGTGGCCGGTGTGGCGGCCGGGGGAGCGGACTGCACAGGGGACGGAACCGTTGAATCGATTCCGGCCACTTTCGGGAGGTGCGGGGCGTTCATGGTGTCCGGCTTTCCGGACCGTGCAAATTGCTCAATAGCATCGCAAACCCCCTGTCATTCTGCGTCGCCAGCAATGTCTCCACATCTACACGCCCTGGTGAGGGGATGTCCAGCATTGTCCTGCTGGGATTCCTGGTGTCCGTGGGGCCAGTGGGGCGTAGTGGTTGATGAGAGGGCGATGCATCGATGATCGACAGGCCGGATCGGGGCGGAAATAACTTGGCCAAAAACAACCAGAAGTAACCGGGTATTGCGGTCGACTGGGATTGTTCAACACGGCGTCATGACGGTCGCGGAGCGGCCGTGATGGGTACGTATTCGGTGGAGGGCGGGGGCAGTTGGGCCGTCCCGGAACCCAACACCGGAGCCCGGCGTCTTAACCGCCGACGGCCGCTCCCGCACCCCGGGGCGGAAACGGCGAGTCCTTGGCCCGGATACGACGCCAGCGCACAGCGAGCAGCAGCACACGCACAAGGCATACGCAACTGGCACAGAAGCGCCATGCGCGCGCCACCCTCCGCCAGGCTTTAATGGAGCACAGCCACGCTCGACTCGTGGGGGATCCCCTTGCCTCGGGCGGGGAGTGTGATGCGCCGACTTGTACGCACGGTGAACTGACGCACGCATGGTGTGATGTGGCCCTCGGCGTTCAACGGAAAGGAACGAGCGCTCATGCGCGAGATCCTCGGAAGGCGACGCAGGCTCCTGTCGAAGCGCTTTGGTGGGCGGTCCCGCGGTAGGCCCGAACCGGCCGCCGCCGCCCTGACCTTCGCGGCCCGATGGGGCTGGCCGGTACTCCCCGGCGTGGGCCTCAGTCGCTCCGGCTCCCCCGGCTGTGCCTGCCCCGACGCCGACTGCGCGGTGCCCGGCGGGCACCCCTTCGACCCCGGCCTCCTCGCCGCCACCACCGACGAGCGCATGGTGCGCTGGTGGTGGACCAACCGGCCCGGCGCCCCCATCGTGCTCGCCACCGGCGGCCCGGGCCCGAGCGCCGTCAGCCTCCCCGCGGTCTGGGCCGCCCGCGCCCTCGCCGACCTGGACCGGGCGGGCATCCGGCTCGGCCCCGTGGTCGCGAGCCCCGACCGCTGGTATCTGCTCGTCGCCCCCTACTCCATGGCCCGGCTCGGCGAACTCCTCTACGCCAAGGACCGGGTGCCCGGCGCGCTGCGGTTCCACGGCAGCGGCGGCTATGTCGTGCTGCCGCCCGGCGAGACCGGCCAGGGCGAGGTGCGCTGGGAGCGCCCGCCGCTGCCCGGCTCGGGCACCCCGTGGGTGCCGGACGTCGAGGCCGTGGTGGACGTCCTGGTGGACACCCTCACTCATACGGGTGTGAGCGCGCCCGAGTTCTAGGCGAACCGGGCGCGCGCCGTCCCGGCTCGACCCCCCACACCGCTATCTTTCGGGATCACGGGGAGCACGTTTTTCCCCTTTCATCCCTTGGTAGTTGAGCAGGTGGGTTCCTTGCAGCGAGTTCGTCCGGCGGTACTCACGGCGGCTGTGCTGCTCGGTGTCCTCGTGCCGCTGGCCGGAGCGTCCGCGGGCACGCTGGGCGACGGCGCCGCACACGAACTGCGCCAGATCCTCGACGTACGACAGGAAGCGCCGGGCGTACGAGAAGACGGGCGGAACGCCGGGGACGCCGCGGACGCGCAGGACGAACCGGCCGGGACCGCGGACGACAAGGGCCGCGACGGTCGCGGCGGCAGTGATGCGAGCGAAGAGCCCGCGCCCGCCAAGGGCCTTCTGACCGGCATCGGTCTGACCGCGGCCGCGCACTGCGGGCCCGAACTCGCCTCCCCCGAAGGGGTCGAGGCGCAGACCTGCATTCTGACCCAGGCCGGCGACACCTGGGCGCGCACCTACTACCGCAATGCCACCGGGCGTGAACTGCGCGCCGTGCTGACCGTCATGGGCCCCGGCGGCCGCACGGTGCAGATGCACTGCGTGGTTGCCGCGGGCGACGAACCGGACGCCTGTGAGACGCCGAGGGAGCCGTCGCAGGGCGAGCCGCAGGAGTACACGGCGGTGGCGGAGTTCTCGGCTCAGCCGCCGAAGGCGGAGGGCGACGGCGGGCGGCCGGGCGGGGCGTCCGAGGCACCGACCGAGCGGCCGCTGCTGCTCCGCTCGGGCAGCAACTCGACGCCGCAGAACGGGAGTTGAGCGCGGACCCGGGCGCACGCTTGTCGCCGACGGAACCCGGACATAGCAGCGCCCGGTCGCTGGCGACGGGGGATGCACCAGCGACCGGGCTACCTGAACGGTAACAAGAGATCGGCAGTTCGCAAATTCGATCTCGCCTATTCGGACATGGATTTACCTGCAACTACCGGTAGTTGTGACACGAGTCATACATGCCCGGCCTGAGGCTTACGTCCGATTGTGCACCGTTCTTCCGTTTTATCCGCTCGTTCCGTCCGGTCAGTTGAGGGTGACCTGGCGGTTGGTGAGGCCGCCGCGGGCGCGCCGCTCCTCGGCGCTGAGCGGGGCGTCGGTCGCGAGCGCGGCCGCGAGGCGCTCGGCGAACTCGGCGGCCGGCTTCTCCACGTCCGCCGCCGTCATCCCGCTCGGCAGGTCCCACACCGGCACGAGCAGGCCGTGCGCCCGGAACGAGCCGACGAGCCGGGTGCCCTCACCGAGCCCCGAGGTGCCCGCGGCATGCAGCCGGGCCAGGGCGTCGAGCAGCTGCTCCTCGGGGTGCGGCATGACCCAAC
This sequence comes from Streptomyces sp. NPDC002851, assembly GCF_053591935.1. Taxonomy (NCBI): domain Bacteria; kingdom Bacillati; phylum Actinomycetota; class Actinomycetes; order Kitasatosporales; family Streptomycetaceae; genus Streptomyces; species Streptomyces sp. NPDC002851. Next base: position 22,161 of record NZ_JBSFUT010000032.1, read on the forward strand.
GCAGGTGGTTCTTCTCCGGGGTCTCGCACCAGTACGCGGCGTCGACGCCCGCGAGCTTCACGGTCGGGATCGCGGCGGCGTTGGCCCGCTCGAGGGAGGCGGCGACCTCCGGCGAGGCGTTGCCCTGCTCGGCCTCGGGGACCCAGAACTCGAAGCCACTGTGCACGACCGGCTCGAAAGTACCGTCCGGGTCGAGCAGGTCCTGAAGGCGCGGCCCGTCGGCGGGCGCCCGGCGGCCGTTGACCGGCTGCCCCGGCGCGGTGGTGAGGGCGAGCTGGAGGGTGTCGGCCAGGTCGCGGCTGAGGTCGCCGGAGGCCATGTCGTTCTGGAGGCCGATGAAGACCGAGCCGTCCTCGCGGCGCAGGCCCGGCCAGGCCATCGGAAGCACGGTCGCGAGCGTGACCGACGGAACGCCTTCCGGCAGGCCGTCCTTGAGCGGCAGCTCTACGGTGGCGGCGGGCACCAGCTCGCGCAGCGCCACCCAGTCGCACTCGCCGGGCAGGCCCTCGAAGGGGCGCTGCACCAGCTCGGTCACGGCGTGCGCGGCCTCCCGGCCGTGGCAGGCCTTGTAGCGCCGGCCGGAGCCGCAGGGGCAGGGTTCGCGGGCGCCGACGACCGGGATCTCTCCGTCGGTGAGCTGTGCCTTCTTGCCCTGGGGCCGGCCCTTGGTCTGCGGGCGCTTCTTCGCCATCGTGGGTGTCTCCCGGTTACGGCTCTGTACGTACGGGCGCGAGCCTAGCCGTTCGTACGTACAGGCAGTGCGCGCAAACCGTACCGGCGCGACCGGTCAGCCCAGATCCTCGAAGGGATCGGCGAATTCGAGCTCCGCGGCGACGGGTGCCGCGGGTGCAGCGACGCGCGTAGCGAAATCATCGCGGCGGTGCCCGTCCTGAATGAGCACCCACACCGTGACTTCGCCGGTGGCGCTGTCGCGTACGCCCCAGTCCTGTGCGAGGGCCGTGACGATGTTGAGGCCGCGGCCGCCGCGTGCTGTGACCGAGGGGGTCGCCGGGGTCGGCCGGGTGGGCCCGCCGCCGTCCGTCACCTCGACGGTCAGGCGTCCCGCCGCGTCGACCCGCCAGGCCGCGCGCACGTCGCCGTCGCCGCTGCCGCCCACTGCTCCGTTGCTCGCCGCTCCATTACTCACCGCTCCGTTGCTCAGCGGCCTGCCGTGTCGGCAGGCGTTACTGAGCAATTCGGAAAGGATCAGGACGGCGTCGTCTATGACCGCATCCGACACTCCGCTGATGCGGAGTTGATCGCGCATTTCGCGTCTTGCTTTCCCCACGCCCGCAGGGCCATGGGGAACGGCCATGCTCGACGACGCGGGCACCTCCTGTGCCACCACCAACGCCACCCCCGAGACCTCCTTTGCCCCACGCCACGGGTTGGATGCCCCAATGGACTGGACCGGAAACCGGCCGATCCATGTGTGGTGACGCACTTGTCACGATCGAATACGGATCGAACGCGCCGGTGCACTCTGCGTGAGGGACGGATGGGGCGGAAGGGGCGGAGTGCGGCGCGCTGGCCGCCGTGGGAACCCCCGGCTCACATCCGGCCGAGCTGGCCGAGGACCGCGCGGGGGCGGTTGGTGATGATCGCGTCGATGCCGAGGCTGGTGCAGAGCTCGACGTCCTCGGGCTCGTTCACGGTCCAGACGTGCACCTGGTTTCCCGCCTTCTGGAGCCTCTCGATGAACGCCGGGTGGTTGCGGACGATGCGGATGCCGGGCCCCGCGATACGCACGCCCTGCGGCAGCCGTCCGTCGCGGTACCGCGGCGAGACGAACTGCATCAGATAGACGGTGGGCAGCGTGGGCGCGGCGGCGTGCACGCGGTGCAGCGAACGCGCCGAGAAGCTCATGATCCGCACGGGGGACGGACCGTCGGCGGGCGGAGCGTCCAGGCCGAAACGCTTGAGCAGGAGCAGCAGCCGCTCCTCCACCTGGCCCGCCCAGCGGGTGGGGTGCTTGGTCTCGATGGCGAGCTCGACGGGACGGCCCGCGTCGGTGACGAGTTCGAGGAGCCGCTCCAGGGTCAGCACGGAGGTGTCCGCGTGCCCCGGGGCCTCGGTCCAGTCGGGGGAGTCCGTGGAGGTCTCGGCGTCGGAGCGCAGCTTCCAGGAGCCGAAGTCGAGGGCGGCGAGGTCGGCGAGCTCGAGGGCGGAGACGGCGCCCTTGCCGTTCGACGTACGGTTGACGCGCCGGTCGTGCACACAGACGAGATGGCCGTCCGCGGTGAGGCGGACATCGCACTCCAGCGCGTCGGCGCCGTCCTCGATGGCCTTCCGGTACGCGGCCAGGGTGTGTTCGGGGGCGTCGTCCGAGGCGCCTCGGTGGGCGACGACCTGAGGGGTCTGCTGACCCGGGCCCACGGCCGGGGTCTGTGGTGCGGAAGTCACCGCGTCATGGTGTCACTGTGCCGATCCTCCGATGCGGCGGGCTCTGGGGATGCGGTGGCTTCGTACGGCGTCAAGGATGGCATTCGTACGTCGTTTCGTACGGTTTCTGTACGGCTTCGTGCGCCGTCGTACGTCGTCGTACGCCAGGGCGGCCTGGCCCGGCGCCGGGAGGCGGCCGGGGCACGGCCGGGCACGGGCCGCACCGGAGGCTGGACACACAGGTGCGGCTTACGGTCACCTGACGTCCGGTGGGAAAAGCTGATCCCACACTTATACACAGCCGAGCCGTGGAACCGACCCGACCGAGGAGAGAGAGCTGTGAGCACCGAGAACGAGGGCCAGGGCAACGAGGCACCCCCCGTCCCGCCCACACCTCCCGTGCCTCCGGCATCCGCTCCCGATGCGCCGTCCGGTGCCCCGACGTCCGGTGGCGCGGGGGAGGGCGGAGCGGCTGCGGGGGGCGCTGCTGTGGGGGGCGGCGCTGTTTCGGGTGGCGCGGCTGCGGGTGGAGCGCCTGCAGGTGGCGCGGCTGCAGGTGGAGCGGAGCACGCCACGGCGCCGTTGCCGCCGGTGCCGTCCGGGCCGGAGGCGTCCGCTGCGGGGGCCGGTGCCGGTGCCCGTGCGGGTGCCGGTGCTGGTGCCGGTGCTGGTGCCGGTGCTGGTGCCGGTGGTGAGGGTGCCGCGGCCGGCTGGCCGCCGCGGCCCACACCCCCCTCCGTTCCGGCGTACGCGGATCCCAACGCTCCGCACTCGACCTGGGGCGCCTCGTACCACCCGCCGGAGCCGGGCGCGGGCAAGGGCCGCGGCAAGGGCGGCCTGGTCGCCGCGGTGGTGGCCGCGGCCCTGCTCGCCGGTGGCGTCGGCGGCGGCCTCGGCTACTGGGCCGCGGAGCGCAACGACAACGTGACGGACTCGACGACGATCACGGCCTCCGACACCCCGGCGGACCTCAAGCGCGATCCGGGCACGGTCGCGGCCATCTCCGCGAAGGCGCTGCCGAGCGTCGTCACCATCGACGCGCAGGGCGGCGGCGTGACCGGGCAGGGCGAGGGCGGCACCGGCACCGGCTTCGTCTACGACAAGCAGGGCCACATCCTCACCAACAACCACGTGGTGGAGTCGGCGGCGGACGGCGGCAGGATCTCGGCGACGTTCTCGAACGGCAAGAAGTACGAGGCCCAGGTGCTCGGCCGGGCGCAGGGCTACGACGTGGCCGTCCTGAAGCTGAAGGACGCCTCGGGCCTCAAGCCGCTGGCGCTCGGCGACTCCGAGAAGGTGGCGGTCGGCGACTCGACCATCGCCATCGGCGCCCCGTTCGGCCTCTCCAACACGGTCACCACGGGCATCGTCAGCGCCAAGAACCGCCCGGTCGCCTCCAGCGACGCCACCGGCAGCGGCAGCTCGTACATGAGCGCCCTGCAGACCGACGCCTCGATCAACCCGGGCAACTCCGGCGGCCCGCTCCTGGACGCCCGCGGCGCGGTGATCGGCATCAACTCCGCCATCAAGCCCGCGGAGAGCGACGGCCTGGGCGGCGGCGGCCAGGGCGGTTCGATCGGCCTCGGCTTCGCGATCCCGATCAACCAGGCGAAGAACGTCGCCGAGCAGCTGATCAAGAACGGCAAGGCGGTCTACCCGATGATCGGCGCCTCGGTCCAGATCCAGCAGGGCGCCGGTGACGGCGCCCGGATCTCCGAGGACTCCGCGAACGCGGTCACCAAGGGCGGCCCCGCGGACGAGGCGGGCCTGAAGCCCGGCGACCTGATCACAAAGCTGAACGACCGCCCCATCGACAGCGGCCCCACCCTGATCAGCGAGATCTGGACGTACAAGCCGGGCGACACGGTGAAGCTCACCTTCAAGCGCGGCGGCGAGGAGCGCACGGTCGACGTGGTCCTCGGCAGCAAGGGCGAGGACTGAAAGCCCACTTGACGCCACTCCCCCGCCCACCGGCCCACGAACCGCCCCACGGCCGGTAGGCTGTAGGCCGCTCCGCCGCAGGTGGGTGGGGCAAGGGTGGGTTGCCCGAGCGGCCTAAGGGAACGGTCTTGAAAACCGTCGTGGCGCGAGTCACCGTGGGTTCAAATCCCACACCCACCGCATGCAGGTCAGCTTAGGTGCTGGTCAGAAGGGGTGCCCCGGTCACCGGAGCACCCCTTTCGCGTTCGGGCTGTCTCACCCTTTCTCGCCCGTATCCCAGTCCTGACCAGTACGTATGGGCCATCTGTGGGCCAGAGTCAGGGCTGATCTTCCTCGTCGAGCGCACGGGCGATGAGGTTGTTGGAGTGCTGCTGGCCGCCCTTCAGGATCTTCGCGTAGAAGCGGTACAGCACGGCGATGCTGTGACCGGCTCGGGCGGCGACCTCCGCAGGGTCTACGCCCGACTTGATCCAGAGCGAAACGCCCGCGTGCCGCAGGGAGTACGGAACTGCTGCGAGCGCCGATTTGACCTCGCGGGGGGTGAGCACGGCCTTTCGCGCGCTCTCCCAGATGTCGCAGTACTCCGTGGATGGCACGCGTCCACCCCGCGCGGCCCGGAACAGACGGCCATCGTCGGCCGTGCCGTAGCGGGCGATGTGCTCTCGTAGCAGATGAACGAGAACGGGCGGGATGGGCACGGTACGCGTCGCGCCGCGCTTACGGCGCTTGAGTCCGCGCTGCTCATACGACGTGCCCTCGTCCGTCCAACCGCCGCCGACTTCTGGGCGGCTCTCCCCAAGCAGTAGCTCACCCCACTCCTTGACGGAGTCCGATGAGTTAGGCGGCAAGGTGCAGTCCGATTCCTTGAGTGCGACGATCTCGCCGGGCCGCATGGCGGCATAGTAGAGGCACCCGAAGAACGCGTGCAGGTGCTTGCCGCGCGGTCCGGAGTCGCGGACGGCTCCGAGCAAGGCGCGCGCTTTGCTCGGGCCCGGTACATACCGGAAATCAATCTCGTCGTCGCTCTCGGGTGGCGTCCAGTCCACGCGGGGCAGCGGATTCGCGGTGAGGAGCCCTTTCTCCTCGACCGTGTAGCGGAGCACGTTGCTCAGCACCATGCGCTTGCGCCTGGTCGTGTTCTCGGCGGCTTTGCGCCCATCCAGACGGAGCGACAGAGCCTCTAGGGCGGGACGTAGAAGCGCAGGGTCTTCCAAGTCCTTGACCTTTATGGAGCGGGTCGCAATCCACTCCAGGGCGGCGCGGATGTCGGCGGGCGGCTCCTCTACGGTGTGGCGCGACACCCAGGCCCCTTCGGGGTCGCGGACAGCCCGGAATGCCCACTGATACAGGGCTGCACGCAGCACTGCCGCACCGGGTGCGCCCCGCTTGCTGGTGACCAGCGCAGGGGTCACGACGGCGAGCGATTCCGCGATGCTCGCCCGGTGCTTGGCAGCGGCTCGCGGCCACTTCATGAGTACGTACTCGGTGGCGTGCTCGTACCAGGAAGGGGACGTGCGATCTCTGAGCTCGGACACGGGAAGGCCCGTTTCCTCGTCGAATTGCTGGTGCCCGCGCAGAGCGGCCATCAACTGCGACTGACGCCCCTCCGCCTGCGTCTTGAGCTTGAAGCTCCGGGAGTGGGAACGCTCGCCGACTCGCCAACGCAGTTCCCAGGGCTTCGGTCGGCCAGCGCGCTTGCGGATGGACCAGAAGTCGACGTCGTACGTGAGCATGTCTCTCCAGACAGAACAACGAGGGGCCCGCGCTGAGCGCGGGCCCCGTTGAGGTGGTTGGGTTCAGGCGGCGCGTTGCTCGCAGCGCTCCCACCAGGCGTCCAAGTCCGCCCTACTGACCCGGACTTGGCCGTTGGGGAGCTTTCGTAGACGTGGAGCGTGACCGCGCGCACGCATCCGGTAGAACGCGGCGCGGCTCATGCCGATCTCTTCGAGGACTTCGGGGAGCTTGAGCATGGGTTGGCGAGACATTCCGTGGCTCCTCGGGGAAGCGTCGGGAGTGGCGGGGAAGTTGGAGTCACATCGCTGTCGGTTTCGGGGCCTCTCGGGAGCCCGCGTGTGTCCGAGGTGCGGAATTCTGCGTCACCGCGTCACCTGCGTCAGTTACGCCTCTGACCTGTGGTTTTGAGTGACGCAGAGAGGGCGAGACTGTGTCACCGATGACGGAGGTCTCTGTCATCGGTGACGCGGGTGACGCGGGGTGACGCAGCCAGCGCCCGCCTGCGTCACCGCTGTTGCGGCAGGTCACGGGCCGTTTCCCGCCCTCGGGTGACGCGGTGACGCAGCGTTCTTCTCTTCGGACAAGAGAGGGGTGTCTGTTGTGGTGCGGTGCGGCTTAAGACGTGAAGAAGGAGCCGCATTCGCGGCGCGACCATCGAGCGGCGGCAAGCCGCCGAACAGCAAGAAGAGCACGTCGGGCGCCGGGTGCTCTTCTTGCTTGTCCAGGACGGCGGTGATGCCGCAGGTCAGAACACTTGCTCCTGCTCCTGTGGGGGCGGTGCCGACGGTCGGCTCATCTCGATGTAGCGGGCCGCGCTGGTGCGGCCCCAGTCGATGAGGACGCCACGAGCGGCAAGCGTCGGCTGAAGCCGCTTGAGACGGTCGGAGAGGACCTTGCCTGTGGTGGGCCAGCCCTTGGGCAGGGGACGGCAGTCCTCGCCGCTGTAGAGGCGGGTGAGGCAGTGGAGCCATTCGGCGGAGGTCATCCGCTGCTCGGCGCCCGCTTCGAGGTCGGCGGCGTGCTTCAGGACGGTCTGCGCGAGCAGGTCGCCCTCGATGACGTCGTCATTGAGGTCGTCCAGGCTTCTCCGGTACGCGCCGAGCGCGCCGAACCCCGTGGCCGCATCGAGCTGTGCGCACAGGTGGGCGAAGTCGGCCATGCGGAGATCCGTGGGGATGTCGGCCTCCGCCGCGCGGACCTTGACGGTCAGATCGAGGAGCGAGCCGAGAACGACGGGCAGGACCTCCTCGTACTCGGCCCACAGTTCGGCCTCGGTACGCCGGGTACGGGGACGCTCCAGGCGGAGCGGCAGGAGCCGTTCGGCAAGGTCGGGCCGGATGACGCCCACGTCGATGCCGGTCATGAGCAGGGGGCGGCGGTAGCGGGCCCGGACCACGTCGCCGTCGGTGTACAGAGCGCGTTTGACGGTCTCGGCCCCGGTGACGATGCAGCACATGGCGTCGGAGAGGTCCGGGGCCAGGTGAGAGAGGTTGTCCAGGGCGGTGACCCATCCGGCCGCCACGGCCGCGATCAGGTTCTCCTCGTCCTTCGGGGCGCGGCGCAGGTCGCCGCTCATGCCCTCGATGATCCGCACGAGCATGCGTCCTCCGGTGGACTTGCCCGCGCCCTGGGGGCCGGTGAGGAAGGGGGCGGGGACGGGCACGGACGGCGCGAGGCAGCCGATGAGCCAGGCGACGGCCAGGCATTCGGTCTCGGCGTTGGCGAAGTTGCAGAGCCTGAGCAGGAGGTCGATGCCCTTGCCGTTGGTGTCCTTGGCGGGCAGGGGGAGTTCGCCGGTGAGCTGGGTGCGCCGCCAGCGCACCTCCTGCGGGTCGGGGACGGCGATGTCCCATCCGGTGGGATGGATGCGGACCGACTGGCCGTCGTTGCGGCCGAGGTCGAGCCAGGTGGCGCCGTCGAATCCGGGCGCGACGCGGATGTGGACGGGCTGTACGTCCTCGCTCATCGCGAGTGCTTCGATCAAGTCCAACGCCTCCTTGAGGGCGGTCCCGTTGAATGCGCCGTGCCCGTCGTTGAACAGGCCGACCATGAGTTCCTGCCGGTGGCTGCCCGCAGTGCCCTGGGAGCGGATCGGCCGGGCGATGGGGTGGCCGTTCTTCTGCGCGTACACGGTGCCGTCGGCGGTACGGAAGTATCGGAAGTGCTGCCCTGCGTAGTCGGCGATGACTTCGCGGGCCGGAGTCTTGTCGTCGTCGGACATGGCTACAGTCCCAACCGGGTGCGGGCGTTGGTCCACGCGTCGGTGCAGTGCCGAGGCGATTCGCCCTTGGCCTGCGCGGCGGTGAACAGCCGCGTGACGTGAGCGTCCGTGAGACAGCCGCACCGGCCGTGAGCGGACAGCACAGCCAAGAATGTGCTGTAGACGGTGTTGTGGATCGCGCTGGGAGCCTCGGTGATGCGCTGCTCCGCCATGGCGATGCCACGCTCCAGGTAGGCGGGCGTGCGGTGAGGGCACTGCCCGCCCCCGGCCAATGCAGGCGCGGTGATGGCGTGCGGTGCAGGCCAGACCGTGGGCTTCTTCACGGCCAGCGCGCGGACGACCGCAGGCAATGCCGTGATGGTGCCGGTGCCGGGCCCGAGCCAACGCGCATAGGACATACGGGACTTGATGTCCACGCCAGGGCGCATGGCGTTCACGGAGCGCATGGTGCCCCGGTAGATCCAGTGCTGCCCGCGCGTGGTGGCCACCGTCCGTGTCGAGGGCAGGTGCTCATGGGCCCAGGTGACCGCGTCGGCGTTGTCCAGGTCCACGACGGTGAGCCTGGCTCCACCGGGGTGGTAGGCGACCGCAGTGGCCTGCATCCACGCACGCCTCCACATACCCGAGTTGATGATGTCCGGGTCCGTGGTGGCGGCGGCCCAGGCGTGGCAGGGAGCCGGGCAGTGACAGGGCCCGGCCTGCTTCATGTTCGGTCGGCCGCCGCACGCGTTCTTGGCGCAGGCCCGGCAGTTGCCGAACGGCACTTTCCCGGCCCGCAGCGGCAGGACCGGGAAGCCGGATGCGGCGAGGTCCAGGGCGGTGCGCTGGTGCTCGTTCAGGCCGTCACTGCGGCTGTGCTCTCGCCGGATGTCGGCAGGTTGGGTCATGCTGGATGTCTCCAGTTCCTTGGACGGATGCTGGCGAGCAAGGGCGGCCCCGGTTCTTTGGCGAGAGGGGGCCGCCCTTGGCGTCGTTAGTGGTACTTGGCCCACTGGGCGTATTCCTGGCGGACGTAGGCGCGCGGGTTGGCCTCAGCGGCGGCGTGGACGGGTAGGTTCGGGCCTTCGCTGATGTATCCGCCGCCCCAGATCTCGTCGTCGCGGTCCATCGCCAGCAGCCGTTCGGCCGCTTTGGCAGCGACCTCGGTCGCGTCCCCGTGGATCCCGGCCTCTGCATCGTCAAGGGCGATGCGGTCGAGGACAGCCGCCTTACGGAGCCAGAAGTCGCGCCCCAGCGTGCCGCTCAGGGGCTTGTCGGCGGCGGTCTTGGCGACCCAGCCGATTTCGCTGGCGATGCTCGGCGCCTTCGCGTAGGCCTCCTCGGGCGTGGGCCAGGCGGCCGGGGCGGGGAGGTGGTCGGCGCGGACGTACAGGCGCTGCTGGCCCGGGGTGCGGGACGGGTAACTGCGCACCAGGCCGGTACGGAACGCGCCCTTCAGGGCGTTGCCGATGCGGACGGCGTCCTTGGGTTCGCAGATGACGCGGATCTCGAACATGTCTCAGTGCTCCTTGTCGGTGTGCATGACGGGGAGTTGGGGCAGGCCCGCGTCGGCGAGGGCCTGGGGGTCGTAGCCGGGCAGAGTGGCGCGGGTGAGCAGGGCGGTGGCGAGTTGTTCGGCGTAGGCGGCCCCGGCGCGGGCGGTCTCGATCTGGGCCCCGGCGCGGATGGCTTCGACGCGTTCGACGTGGGCTTGTTCCTCGCGGCGTACGGCCACGTGCCGGTCGTGGACAGTCTGTTCCTTGCGCTCGTGGCGCCAGAGGCGGGCGGCGAGGCCGTAGCCGATGCCGGTGGCGATGGCCCACAGCAGCAGCGGCAGGGAGAGGCCGTCGGCGTATCCGGCGACGCCGGCGAGGGCGAGGGCGGCGGATGCGGTGAAGGCGGTGACGGTGGCGGTGGTGTTGCCGAGTCGGCTGGCGCACACCAGCCCGGCCGCGGCGCAGCTGGCGGCGAGGGTGCCCATCAGCACGGCGTCGCCGACGCTGTGTTCGGCGCCGTTGGCGTTCCAGATCCGCCCGAGGATGAGCACGGTGGAGGTGGCCAGGGCGGGGCCTGCTTTGGGCGCTGCGAGGGCGAGCCAGTGCCGGGCGATGAGGGGTTCGTTCACGACCGGATCCCTCCTAGCTGTCGATGCTGCGGATGACGCTGAGGGCGCCCGCAACGAGGTCGTTGATGGTGGTGCGGGCGTCGGTGTCGGCGAGGTAGAAGCCGAACAGCACGAGGAGCACGGCGGCGCCGATGCCGACGGCCCGGAACCTGATCAGGACCACGGCGGCGATGCCGAGGATCAGCACGAGCGAGAGCGTGAGACTCATCAGTGGTTCTCCTTTCGGGGCCGGTGGCCGTGTCAGCGGCGGCGGTTGCGGGCGCGGGCGTCCTCGCGGGCCTGGGCCTTCTCGCGTATGCGGTCGATCTCGTTCTCAACGGCCTCGATGGGCTTGCCGCGGGACTGGCGGCGCAGCGCCTTGGCGGAGAGGTAGAGCACGCGGGCCATCTCGCGGGCGTTGTGCGGGTCCTTGTTGGTCAGCGCCATGACGGCGTCTCCTGACGTGAGTTGGGGTGGTGGAGGCGGTCGTGCGGCGCGGGGGCGGGGTCGCGGTGGCAGGAGCCGATGGCGACTCCGAGCGCGATGAGGAAGAGCAGGGGCCGCAGGCGGGGCATCAGCGGGTGCCCTCGTGGTGGAGGCGGCGGGTGCGGTTGAACAGCCACCAGCCGACGCGTATGCGGCGTCCCTCGCCGCGGCAGCGGCGGCACACCTTGCCGACCTTGAGCCTGCCGCGGCGGGTGATGCGGGCTTTACGGCCGACGCCGTGACACTTGCGGCAGTTCCCGAACGGGCTGACCGCACACACCACGATGTAACAGACTGTGACGGCGAGTAGGCAGGTGCTAGCAAGGACGGGGAGGGTCATGAGAGTGCCTCTCGGGGCGGGATCTGGGGTTTTCGCAGGTGGGCCGCTAGACGCTAGTTCGCTGATCAACGGCAAGATGAGGCGCTAGCGGGGCTGCTAGACCTAGCAGCGGGGGGTGCTAGGTCTAGCAGCCGTGTTCGTCAGCCAGCGGCCCGCTTTTCGTCACGCTCCGCAATCGCTTTGAGGAGGTGGGCGCGGTGGATTCCGCGCCGGTTGGCGCCCTCGCCGTCGTCGGTGGTGCCCCACACCTGGGTGGTCTTGACGCCGTGGGGCTTGAGGGCGCTGGTGACGTTCTCGCCCTTCCACTCGCCGTAGACCTCGGGCCGCAGGTCGGCCAGGCGCTGAGCGATCCGCTCGCACCAGACCTTGTCCTCGTCGACCGTGACGACCGAGCGGACATCGGCGAGCAGGTCGAGACCGGCCGACGCGGCGGGTGCTTCGCCCAGGGCGTGGCCGGTGACGTTGCCGTAGGCCTCGCGCATGGTGCGGGCGCGGGCCACGACCTGCTCGGCGCCGACGGCGTCCACGAACGCGCTGGCGACGATGCGCGGGTCGTCTCCCTCACCGGCCATCCAGCAGATGCCGAGGTCGGAGCGGGAGAACATGGTGGCCCGGTATCCGGCCTTGTAGGCGCCGGTGCTGAGGACCATGTCGTTGGCGGTGTGGCCCATGACCTTCAGGCAGAACCGCAGCACGGCGTTGGCGGAGATGCCCGGGGGCAGCGACTTGGCGTCCGGGCGCTGGGTGGCGAACATGCCGATGATGCCCAGGGCCGGACCGCGCTTGGCGATGTCGGTGCAGATCTCCTCGATCTCCGCCCCGTACTTGTCGTGCTCGAAGCCCTTCTGGCACTCGTCCAGCCCGACGACGATCGGGTGCAGGCGGAGGCTCTTGTCGTTCGCCAGCTCCGGGGTCACCTTCGACTCCGGGCAGCGCGAGCGCGGCAAGGTCTTGATGACCTTCGCCCGCCTGCGTAGCTCCGTCTTTAGTTCCCGCAGCGATTCGAGGACGTAGAGGATGTCCTCGTCCTCTTCACCGGCCCGGTAGCGGTGGCAGACCGGCTCCAGGGCGCCGAAGTCGCCGGTGCCCTTGAAGTCGAAGGCGTGGATCTCGGCGCGCGGGTCGAGTGCGGCGATGAGCAGGAGCAGCCGCATCAGGAACGTCTTGCCCATGCGTGGGATGGAGCCGACCACGACCGAGGCGAACATGAGCGTGACGGACACGTCCCGCATGCGCTGGTCGTTGCCGAACACGACCGGCTTGAACAGGTCCACCTGCCCGGACTTCAGTAGCGGCCAGGCGGGCTTGGTGGTCTCGTTCATGGGCTTGTCGCCCACCCACAGGATCAGGCGGCCCTCGTGCTCCGAGGCATCGGCCGACGGCCACACACAGCCGACCTTGCGCCGCAGACCGGAGGCGAGCGGCTTACGGGCCTCCATGATGTCCTCCGGAGTGACACCCCAGGGAAGGTCCAGGTCAGCGCGGTATCCGGGCCCGTCGCGGGTGATCTCGGAGGTGAAGCGCATGCCGTTCATGTCGCCGCCCTTCTTGATGGCGGCGGTCAGCTTCGCGTTGCCGATGTTGTCCAGCGCCCGCAGCACGACCAGGCCCGTCAGCTTCGGTACCTCGCTGAGGCGGACGGCCGGGCCGATGACCGGGTGATCCTCGTGCTGACCCGCATACCCGAGCACGAGGACGGTCAGCGAGCCGAGCAGCGTCAGCCACATCGGGGCCAGCACATACAGGGCAAGGGCCAGGGACAGGCCGAACACGGTCGCGATCGTGGCGACCAGAGCGCGCAGCCTCACCCGACGGTCCCGCTGGCGGGAGAGCACCATGTACTCCCCGGCGTCCTCATCGCGGACCGCCGCGGCCCGCAGCGGAGCAGCCTCCTTGTCCCACACCCACGCGTTCGTGGACTTCAGGAACCGGGCCGTGCCTCGCGGCGCGTGCGAGGCGAGCCGCAGCGCATAGACGCCCGTGATGATCCGCAGACCGTGGAACCGAGTCGCGTACCAGCCCCGGTTCACCGCCAGCGAGGTCGTCGCGACGAAGTCGCGCTGGTTGGTGAGCCAGGACGGCAGGATCGGGCGGCGCTTCTCCACCGTCACTCCGGTGCCCGTGAGGGTCGGCGGGTCGACCGGAGTCGGCCTGGCGGAGTCGGCCGACTCGTCATCGTCCAGGTCGGCCGACTCGCGTGGTGTCGAGTCGGCCGACCCGGTGCGGGCGGATCGGGCCTTGTCGAGGTCGACTACCTCGCCGCCCGAGTCGGGCTGGGAGTCGGCGGCCATCTCTGCTTCGAGTCGGTTGAACAGTTCGTCGTCGTCAGGATGCTTCACTGGGGTGTCCTTCTCTCGGGAGGGAAGGGGCCCGGCCGCGTGCTGTGGAAGGTGGCGGCCGGGCCCGTGTGGGTCAGCAGATCCAGTCGGTCTCGTCGAAGCCGTTCAGGTAGCCGTCGGCCTTGCCGAGGAGGACGGTCTTGGCCGGGTCGTCGTCGGCGAGCTGGTAGGCGTTGGACAGGTAGAGGTGAGCGGCCTCCATCTCCTCGCGGTCGCTGGCCCAGATCCCGCTCTGGGCAAGGAGGTGGACGGCTGAGTCGACGTGGTCGATGAACTCTGCGGCGGTCATTTCACCGAGGTCGCCCTTGTCGAGCATGGTGGCGAGCAGGTCCGTGTGGCGGTGGATGAGCTGTTCGAACGTGGTGCTGGTCGTGGCGGTCATGCCGGTCTCCTTCAGTTCTCGCCGCGCTGGCGGCGCAGCTCGGCTGCGATGTCGTCGTGGGTGGAACCTGCTTTGAGGGCCGCGCCGATGGCGTCCAGGACGGTGTGCGGGTCGGTGCGGCATTCCGGGCCGCCGTGCCCGAGCACGGCCTCGGCGGCAGCTTCGACGGCGGACTGTTCGCGTGACATGGGGTGGCTCCTCGCGGGTCGGGAAGATTGGGCCCGGCCGCGTGCTGAAAGCGGGCGGCCGGGCGTGAGTGCGGGGCCTTGAACGGCATGGTCAGCACCATCCCCAGGACTTCTTGGCGGCCGACGGGTGTTGGGCTTGCCCATCACCGACCACCCCCGGTGCCCAGCACGTCGCGGTCGATCGAGAAGAACAGAACCGTGGCGCCCACGTCCGTCAGTCCGAAGTGCTGCTTCACCTGGGCATACACGGCGGCGTACGCCTGCTCGCGGGTGTGCACACCCTCGCTGATCGGGAGCGTCCCATCTGTGGTCGCCTGACGGCCGTCCTCGGTCTGCAGGCTCATGATCCAGTGGTATGCGACCGCCTGAGTCGTCATGGTCTCGCTCATAGTCAGCCCCTCCTCAGGGACGCGTCGTTGGTGCGGGTGGAAGTGGCGTTCTGGGCGCTGTCGTGGCACAGCAGGCACATGCCGAGCGAGGTCGGCAGGCAGTAGCCGTAGGTGATCCGGCACTTCGGGCACGTTTGGCGGGCGAGCATCGCCAGCGCGAGCGCACCCCACTTGCGCGAAGTCATCGGCCGTACCGGCTTCGCGCGGTCGATCCGGTAGAGGTAGGCCACCGAGCATCCGGCCTTGCGGCGGCGCGAGCGCCGCATGAGCTGGGCTGCGACGGGCTGACCGCCCGGCCGCAGCCCACGGGCCCGTAACTGGCGACGTGTGGCGTAGCCGTCCGGGGCAAGGCGCCATGGGTAAGTGGGGATGCCGTAGCGGGCGCCGATCGGGTCGTAGCACTTGCTGTATGCGGCGGGCATCAGGCCACCGCCTCAGCATCATCGGCGGCCCGCTGGGCGCGCTCGGACTTGAGGGTGTCGCGCAGCACGCGGGCGTTGGCCGGGGAGGTGTGCACCTCGCGGCGGATGCCCTCGCCGGTCAGCTTGTTGTCCGGCCAATCGGCCGTCACCTGCCGCGCCTCATCGAGCAGTTGCTCCCAGGTGCGCTTGGGCCGGGGCGGCTTGGCCACGTCCGGGACTCGGCCGGTGGCCCGGCGCGGCCGGGTCGATTCCGCCGCCACAACGGGGTGCTCGATCGGCTCGACGGGGGTCGACTCGATCGCCGGGGCAGGCTTGAACAGCAGGGTCGGCTTCAGGAAGTCGACCGGCACCGGATCGGGTACCTGTACCCGCTCCAGCACCACCTGCGCCGGAGTCGATTCCGGCAGGTCAGAGGTAGACCGTTTCCTCTTGGTCTCGGTCGATTCCTGCGCATTCGTCTCAGCGGGCGTGGGGTCGATCGATGGAGGCTCGGCCGCCGTCTTCGGCGCGGGGATCGGCTCCGAGGGGCCCCAGACCGGGAGCTCCCAACGGGGTGCGACGCCGGGCGTGACGGGGGTCGTCACGCTGGTCAGCGCCCTGCCGGTGCCCTCGCCCTGCCGCGCCGTCTCCAGCGTCGACCACGCCCCCGCGAGGGTTCGGGCGGTCTTCGCCTTAACGCGTGCGACGTGGGCCCCGGCCCCCGTCACGGCCGTCAGCCGGGTCGCCTCGGTGGCGGCCTCAGCCCGGAGCCGGGCACGGGCCACGGCCGCCTGGTCGCGGGCTTCCTGCTGGATGCCCTGGATCGCATCCAGCGCCACGGGGGTGAGCGCGGTGCGCTCCCACAGCGCGTGCACCAGCCACAGCGCCTTGGCCGCAAGCGGCAGCCAGGCCACGGCCAGCCACGCCCCCGCAGACTCTTCAGCGACGAGCGCGTGGGCGACCAGGACACCGGTCGCGACCAGGCCGAAGCACCAGCCCACGCCGGTTACCACACGGCTGTGGTCGCCCTGGGCGGCCAGGCGGCGCTCGTAGGCGAGGGTGGCCAGCCACCCGCCGTCGATCCCGAGACCGACCACCACAGCGACCAGCCACGGCACGGCCGTGCCCAGCCACATCACGACCACGGCCAGGGTGAGCACCATGGACACCGCCGTCATCGCGACGGCGGGCAGAACGGTCTTGGTGTTCATGCCGTGCCCCCCACTGCGAGCAGGGCGGCAAGGACGAGCAGCGCCCCACCGACACAGGTCAGGTCGACCGCGCGGCGCAGGCAGGTGAACTTGGCCACCGCGAGCCGGGACAGTCCGGCGATGTCGGCGGCCCGATCCTGGCCGTATACGGCGTCGGTGATCTCCTCCGCCGTGAGGGTGGCCCAGAGCGGGAACCCGTGCCGACCACGCAGGTTCGGCCGCACCGACCGCAGCAGCAGACCAGCCGCCGCGGCCAGCACCGCCATACCGAGCCCGCCCACCACATAGGCGGGCAGGTTCATCGGCAGGTCACGGGCGACCGTCCAGGCGCCGACGAGCACCGCACCGACGAACGCCAGCAACAGAGCCGTCTTCGTGTCCGTCCGCGCGATCTCCGCCTTCACTTCGGCGTGCGCGGCCTTCAAAGGCGATTCGGTGGCGCTCATGCCGCACCACCCATCCGAACACCCGCGATCGCCTGGTTGATCAGCTTGCGGCGGGCGGCGAGCACCCGGCGCCGGGCACGGCGGATGCGCCGCTCATCCAGCTCCGCGGGCGCGCGGTCCAGGGTGACGATCTGCGCGTCCAGCAAGTCGACACCGGCCAGGATGACCGGCATCTCCCGCTCGATCGCGTCCAGCTCCGCGTCCGTCGGGTCGCGGTCGATCAGGTCGACGGTAACGACCGTCTGACGTGCAGCGATGTCCTTCATGGGTCGTGTTCTCCCTAGCAGGTGGCAACGGCCCTACAGCGCCCCCGGAGTAGCCGCTCCGGGGGCGCACGCCGTTGAAAGCGAGATGAGTGCAGGGCGTTGAGGTCCCGCCCGGGTTACCGCTTGCGGCGGGATCCCCACTCCAGGTCGTGACGCAGCGACGCCGTGCCCGACTTCAGTTCGGCCGTGGTGTACAGGGAGGCCTCTGCCTTCCCCGCCGCCAGCGCCTCTTCCTTGCTGCCGCCGCGGTCCAGAACGGACTTGACGGCGGCTTCCACACGGTCCGCAGGCTTGCTCCAGCCCATCAGGGCCTCCTCTGCAACGTGGACCAGGACTATCCCGGCTCCCCTCAACCCCGCCCGTGCGACCGGAGGGGTCGGACGGGCGGAGGAGGCAACCGGCCGCAGCGCTCACCGCTACGGCAAGAAGGGCCCTGGGGGTTCGAGGACCGTCAGTGGCGCTTGCACTTGCCACGGGCGCAACGGGTGCAGCCCGTGTCGATCTGGCGGCGAAGCGGCGCGATCACCGTGTTGGCGACTGAATCGCCTGCCTTGCCGCCGACCCTGTGAAGAGCCTTGGCAGCGTCGTCGAGCTTCTCGGCAGCCTTACGACCGAACATGAGCGTCCTCCTGACGCGGTGAAATGGCGGTGAATGGTGCGTGTCCCGTCACCCGTCGAGCGGCGGGGTGACGGGACACTCGGGGGTGGTAGTTCGACGTCCGGCTACGCCGCATGCGGATGCGGGCGCGGCGGGCGGACAGGCAGCGGCGGCTTGGCCTTCTCGTGCTCGGTGTCGGCCATCAACGGCCGCCCCGCGCATGGGCGTTGTCCTCGCTCTGCTTGTTCGCCTCAGCCACCCTCCGCTCCAGCTCAGCCCGCTCTGCATCTGTCAGACTGGTGATCACAGGTGCCTCCCAATCAGGTGCCTGTACGCACCGCCCGAAGCTGCAACTTCGGGCGGTGCACTTCGTGGTGGGGCTTCCTGCCACCCCTCACCGCCCCCGCCCGGCCGTGGCCGTCAGGGGCGTCTGAGCAACGCAGGTTGCGGTGGCCTCGTTGACGTGGCGCTGCTCCATCCCGGGGAGACCTTCATCCCGGGCGGTCTTCGCAGCGTCGAAGGTGTGCCACGTCGTTCTTTAACGTCGCGAGGCTGTCGACCCTCCGCGCTCTCCCGCAGCAATAAGCCCTGCGGGGTCCTCGCACGTGTCGACTGCCACCACCAGCGGTAATGGCACCTCGCGACGGATCTCCACTCACCCCGGCCGGTGTGGTCACAGCCAGTACTGCGGTGGTGGATCACGCGATGCAGTTGTCAAGAAACGACCGCTTCCATCGAGCGCCCGTTTCACGGGGCCCTCCGGGCGTTTGCGCAGGTCAAGCAACTTTCTAGGCGAAGCGACCTAGGTCGCTTGCCGTTGATGTGAAAGCTACCTAGGTCGCTTGTGGGTCGTCAAGGGCTCGCGAGCCCGAGTTCCGAGCGACCTAGGTCAAGTACGCTTTCGGGGTGGACTCACAGCCGAAGAGGAAGCCCAACGCCCGCGAAATCGCCGCACACTTCCGAGCGGAGATCGCCGCCGGAACGTACGGCCCTGGGGATCGCCTCCCCGGTGCCAGGGGCTATGCCGGGAAGCTCGGCGTAGGCCTGATGACCGTGCAGAAGGCCTACACCCAGCTCGGGGACGAAGGACTGGTGGAGGGCTTCCCAGGGAGCGGTACCTATGTCCGCGACCCTGCCGATGGTGAGCCGAAGCCCCGCGAGTCGGCTCAACGCCTGATCGACCTGCAAGCCGAGGTGGCGCGCGTCTCGACCGAACTGGCCGGTCTCTCCGAGCGCGTCAAGGAGCTTGAGGCGACCGTGCGCTCCATCAAGGGGGAGCCTGGCGCTTAGCGTCTCTCGCGGTGCGTTCGTCGTCATGCCCTTAGCGTGTCCCGGCGAGCGCGCCGTGAGTACGTACTCCCGCCGCCCTTGCACCGAACTAATCCGAACTTTCAGCTCTGGAAAGGGTGTTGGCGCAGCCTGAAGGGCTGTAAGACTGGCTGCATGGCCGAACTCAACGGGAAACCCGTCACCCTCGACGACCTCCAGGCACTCGCCCTCACGAACTACGGGCACTTCACATCAATGCGGGTGGAGAACGGCACCGTCCGTGGCCTATCGCTCCACCTGGACCGCTTGGTGCGGGACTGCCGCATCGTCTTCGGTGTCGAGTTGGACCGAGAGCGGACACTGAACTACATCCGCAAGGCGGTCGACGGCGTCACCGGAGTCACAGGCCTCCGCGTCACCGTTTTCGACCCTGCGCTCGACATGGGGCGCCCCAGCGAAGCCAAAGACCCTCACATCCTGGTGACCCTTCGGCCCGCGGGCGCCATGCCGGCGCCGCCCCTCACGGCCAAGACCTTCACCTTCACCCGCGACAACGCGAAGGTGAAGCACATCGGGCTGCACCCGCAGCTCCGGCTTCGCCGTGACGCCCAACTCGCCGGATTCGACGACGCTGTGTTCGTCGAGCCGGACGGTCGTATCTCTGAGGGCGGTACGTGGAACCTCGGCTTCGTCGACCAGGACGGGACGGTCATCTGGCCCGACGCGCCCGTGCTCCCCGGCACGACGATGCTCCTGCTTCAGGGCCTTGATGCTCCCAAGCAGGTAACTGCCCCGGTGCGACGCTCCGACGTCCCGACCATGGCCGCCGCATTCGCCACGAACACGACAGTCGGCGTGCGCTCCGTCAGCGCGCTTGACGACGTGCAGTTCCCGCAGGACCACCCCGTGCTCGCAGCGCTGCGTGAGGCCTACGTCGGCATTCCCGGCGAGCGCCTGTAGACGCGTGCCGCCGCCTCTCACCAGGGCGGCGACTCACGACAGAGGTAGCCCATGCCACTCGTTACGAAATGGACCGGACGTGAAGTAAAGGCCCTGCGTGAAGCCGTACGCATGAGCCTCATGGAGTTTGCGGAGAAGCTCGGGGTGTCCGATCGAATCGTCTCCCGGTGGGAGGCAGACGGCGAGGAAGCCAGCCTGCGCATGGTGAACCAAGCCGCCTTGGACACTCTGCTCGCCAAGGCCGACCAGGACGCTCAGGGCCGATTCGTCGGCATCCTCGCGGCGGACGACGTCCCGACTCAAGCGGTCATCGAGCCCGACGAAGACCAGACGAGCAGCGGCGAGTACGTGAAGCATCCCGGTGACGGCAAACTCATGGCGCACGTCCCGGAAGGGATCTTCCTGGCAGGGGAGGACGACGAACCGGTGTGGGTGGATGAGTTCCACATCGACACCTTCCCGACGACCAACGCCGACTACGCGCGGTTCTGCGCGGCCACTCGGCACCCCGTACCCGGGCACTGGGAGAACGGCCGATGTCCGCGTGAGCTGTACGACCACCCCGTTGTGCACGTGACATGGCGAGACGCGAACGCGTACGCGACGTGGGCAGGGAAGTCGTTGCCGACTGCCGAACAGTGGGAGAAGGCGGCGCGCGGTACCTCCGGCTGCACCTTCCCGTGGGGAGACCAGAAGACCGCCGCAAAGTGCAATGTCCGAGAGACCGGCGTAGAGCGCACGACGTCCGTCTCTCGGTATCACAGCGGTGTCAGCCCCTACGGTGTCTACGACATGGTGGGCAACGTCTGGGAATGGCTCGCAACGCCGACCACGCCAGGGCGGTACGAACTTCGGGGCAGCGCCTTCACGAGCCCCTTGTTCCGGGGAGCGCCTGCCGTTCCCAACGACGCCAACGACACGATGCACGACGACGACACCGGGTTCCGCTGCGCGGCCGCACCCGACCAGATGACCCCTCGCAAGGGGTGACGGCAGGGGGGGGCATTTCCGGGGCCCATGGGCCATGTGTGGGCCAGCAGCTTCCCCACTGGGGGCGAAGTAGCTCCTGACCAGGGCGTATGTACTGTCAGCTTGACGCTCTTGAAAACCGTCGTGGCGAGAGTCACCGTGGGTTCAAATCCCACACCCACCGCCCCGTGAAACGGCCCCTGACCTGGTGACTTGGTCAGGGGCCGGACTCATGTCGCCGTCGTCGTCGTACGGGCGCACGATGGAGAGGACGGAGCTGGCAAGTGGTCTTGGCAGTTCTGAACGCCCCGGACGCTCATGTGGAAGGAGGCGGGACGTCATGCCGGAGTTCATGGACGTCCACCACGGGATGAAGGGCATCACGGCCGACCAGCTGAAGCAGTCGCACCAGGCCGACCTCGCCGTTGAGAACGAAGAAGGCGTTCACTTCAAGAAGGCCTGGGCGGACCCGCAGTCCGGCGAGGTGTACTGCCTCTCCGAGGCTCCCTCGGCCGAAGCGGTCCAACGTGTCCACGAACGCGCTGGTCACAAGGCCGACGAGATCCACCCTGTCCCCCTGACCGTGTGAACCAATGACCGTGTGAACCAAGCCCCCCACCGCGGAGAATCGCGGGCGGGGGCTTCGTCGTTGTCTCAGCGGGCGTCGTTGTCTCGGCGGGCGTCGTTTCTCAGGGGGCTTCGGGGGTTCGGGGCCGGGGTGTGCCGTGGCTTCCTGTCAGGCGGGCCGCTGAGGCGATCGTGGTGCGGGCCTCGCGTTCGGTGAGGCCGGTACGGATGGCGGCGTCCGTGAGGGGAGTGGCGAGGGTGTCGCCGATGCCGTTCTCGTACGCGCGGCAAGCGGCCCAGAAGAGGCGGGTGTTGCGCTGGCCCACCTGCGAGCCCAGGACGAAGTGGATGAGGCCCTCGCCTTGAGTTTCCTGGGGTGTTTGGGGTGTTTGGTGTGCCTGGGTTGCTTGGGTCGCTTCGGTTGTTCGGGGGCCATGGGGTGTTCGCGGGTGCGTCGGCGCGAGGATGCGGAGGAGGGCGCTCGGGCAGCGGGCCGGGGGCAGGTGGGCCGTGCCCGGGGCCGTGCTGTAGACGCCGTGTTCCGTGCGGGAGCCCGGGCCGACCAAGTAGCCGCCCGCGCCGCGGATGTCGATGCCGGGGGCGAGGCGGCTCGCGGAGTTGGGGACGACGACGTCCGGCGGGCCGGAGAGCCAGAGGTGGCGGCCGCCGCTGGGCGTGAGCACGACCACCGTGTCCGGGATCGTGAACAGGTGGCGCAGCGCGAGTTCGCGCAGGGTCGCCGAGGAGTCGGGGCCTGTCTTGGTGTCCAGGTCGATGCCGATCAGGTGGTACGGGGGCAGCCCGCAGGCGATGCCGTAGCCGGTGGCCCAGGGGGCGGCGGCGAAGAGTTCCCGGATGCGGGCCGGGTCGGTCGTGGCGTCGTACACGCCGTGCCCGGGGCGGCCGCACTCGCCTCGGCAGGGCGCCGCGGGACCCGGCGCGGGCCCCGGCTCCGTTTCCGTTTCCGGTCGGTGGGGTGAGCGGAGGGCCGGGAGCTTCGTGCGGGACAGCGGGATGACGGCGAGGCCGCGCTCCGCGGCGGACAGAGCGTGTGCCAGGGCCAGCGTGCTGGCGTGCCGGTCGGAGGTGGGCATGCCTCTATTTTCGTACGTACGTTCGAGGAAGGGAAGGGGGTATTCGGGGCATGGGGTGCGGTGGCGCGGCTGTGCGGTGGTGCGCCGGGGGTTGGCCGAAAACGTGCCGGAACGCTTCGCCTCTTGCGGCGCATGGGGACCGGTGGTCGGGGTCCGGGTTGTGGGTGCTCGCCGGGGATTCGAGGCAGGTCTGGGGGTTTATTGAATTTTCCTCACGCTTGCGAGGGAAACGCGTCGTCCGGGCTGGTTCGCCGGGGATTCGGTGGGCAAATCTGATCTCGCGACGTCGCGAACAGCCGCCGAGGTGGTCGGCCAACTGCCTTGGTACAAGCCGTAGTTAGACGCACCAGCCGTACTTACCGGCAGCAGCCGGTTCTGGAGGAAACTGACATGGCAAGCACCCGTACCGCCCGCGTCCTCGCCGCGGCCGCCGCCCTTCCGCTCGCCGCCGCGCTCTTCAGCGGCGTCGCTCAGGCTGACAACGGCGGCTTCGCGAACGACGGCTCGAACGCGAGCGTGGCCACCATCACCGGCAGTGGTGTGGGCGACGACAACGCGGGCAACTCGGCCACGAACCAGCAGGTGGCCACCGGGGCCGGTGCCTCGAACGAGAACAACAATGCCCAGGTCAACGGCTCGGCCTTCACCCACGTCGACCAGTCGGACGAGTCCTACGAGGTCAACTTCACCGAGCTCTGGTGAGCCCGGCGGCCTCCGGGAGAGTACGGGGGCCGGGTCCGAGGGGTGGGTGACAGCCTGCGCGGCGGCACGTCGAGTGCCGCCGCGCAGGCTTTTGTGCGGGCTCGCCGGGGAGCCCGGGCAAGCCGCCCCGTCCTCGCTCCGCATGCCGATGGCGGGGACCTTGACACGACAGGCTTATCTGACGGACAGTCAGAAACCCTGATTCGTACGAGGTCCTGGGAGGCCGCCGCCGTGCACCTCGCACCGACCGGGCGCCAGCAGCGGCTGCGCGCCGAACTCCGCGCGTATTTCCGGGACTTGATGGCCACGTCCCCCGACGGTGATGTCACGTCCCCCGACGGTGATGACACGTCCCCGGTCGGCGATGGCGGGTCCCGCGACCCGGCCGAACAGCGCCGCCTGCTGCGCCGGATCGGTGCCGACGGGCGGCTCGGGCTCGGCTGGCCGGTCGAGTACGGCGGTCAAGGGCGCGGGCCCGACGAGCAGTTCGTGTTCTTCGACGAGGCGTACCGGGCGGGCGCGCCGGTCTCCATGGTGACCCTGAACACCGTGGGGCCGACCCTGATGAAGTTCGGCACCGAGGAGCAGAAGGCGTACTTCCTGCCGCGCATCCTGAGCGGCGAGCTCGTCTTCGCGATCGGCTACAGCGAGCCGGAGGCCGGTACGGACCTCGCGGCGCTGCGCACCCGGGCGGTGCGGGACGGCGACAGCTGGGTGATCGACGGGCAGAAGGTCTTCACCTCGGGCGCCCAGAACGCCGACTGGATCTGGCTCGCCTGCCGCACCGACCCCGACGTGCCCAAGCACGAGGGCATCTCCATCATCCTGGTGCCCACGGACGCCCCGGGGTTCTCCTGGACGCCGATCGAGACCGTGGGCGGCCTCACCACCACCGCCACGTACTACGACGGAATACGGGTACCCGCGGGCAACCTCGTCGGCGACGAGAACGGCGGCTGGGGCCTGATCACCAACCAGCTCAACCACGAGCGGGTGGCCCTCGCCGCCATCGGCATGCAGGCCGAGGAGTGCTACGCGAGCGCCCTCGCCCATGCCCGTACGCCCGACCCGGTGACCGGCGAACGGCCCGCCGACGCGCCCTGGGTGCGGGCCCGGCTCGCCGAGATCCACGCCCGGCTCGCGGCGACCCGGCTGCTCAACTGGCGCCTCGTCGGCGATGTGGGGGCCGGGACGCTGGCACCCGGCGACGCGAGCGGCGTGAAGTTCCTGGGCACCGAGTCGGCCGTGGAGGTGTACCGCCTCTGCCAGGAGGTCGTCGGGGACGCGGGGTTGGTGCGGGGCGGCTCACCGGGGGCGTTCGGGGCGGACGGCGAGCTGGAGCGGATGAACCGGGCGGCGCAGATCAACACCTTCGGGGGCGGGGTGAGCGAGGTGCAGCGGGAGATCGTCGCGACGATGCGGCTCGGCATGAGGAGGGTGCGACGGTGACCGCGGAGGGCAGGAGCGAGCGCAGGAGCGAGCCCGATGAGGTGACCGTGGAGCGCAGGAGCGAGGCCGATGAGTTGTACGTCCGTCTCAAGGCGTACGAGGGGCGGGCCGCCGCCGAGGCGGGGCGCGGCAAGGACCCGGTCAACGAGCCGATGATCCGGCACTGGTGCGAGGCGATGGGGGACACAAGCCCCGCCTACCAGGGACCGGACGCCATCGCTCCGCCCACCATGCTCCAGGCGTGGACGATGGGCGGGCTCTCCGGGCACGGGGGGCGTTCGGCGGCGTACGACGAACTGCTCGGGCTGCTCGACGGCGCCGGGTACACCTCGGTGGTCGCCACCGACTGCGAGCAGGAGTATCTGCGGTCGCTGCGGCCGGGGGACGAGATCACCTTCGATGCGGTGATCGAGTCGGTCTCGGAGCGGAAGGCCACGAAGCTCGGCACCGGGTACTTCGTGACGACTCGGATGAGCGTGTGGGCGGGCGGTGAGTTCGCCGGGACGCATCGCTTCCGGATCCTCAAGTACACGCCCGCCGCGGCCCCCAAACCGAAACGGCCGAAGGAGGCGAAGCGGCCCCGCCCCGTGATCAACCGGGACAACGCCGGGTTCTGGGACGGAGTGGCGCAGCACCGGCTGCTCATCCAGCGCTGCACGGCGTGCGGACGGCCGCGCTTCCCCTGGCTGCCGGGGTGCAACGGCTGCGGCTCGCCGGAGTGGGAGACCGTCGAGGCGAGCGGCGAGGGCACGGTCTATTCGTACGTCGTCATGCACCATCCGCCGTTTTCGGCTTTCGACCCGCCGTATGCGGTCGGCCTGATCGAGCTCGCGGAGGGCGTACGGATGATCAGCAATGTGGTCGGGGTGCCGCACGACGAGGTGCGGATCGGGATGCCGGTACGGCTTGAATTCCTGCGGGCGGACGCGGAGTTGGAGCTTCCGGTGTTCCGCGCGGACGCCACGCACGGGGCGGTGGCCTGAGATGGACTTCACGCCCACCGAGGAGCAGGCCACCGCGCAGCAGCTCGCCGCCCGGATCTTCGGTGACCTGTCGACCCCCGACCGGCTGGCGGCGGCCGGTACGGGTACCGACGCGGCGGCTGGTACGGGTACCGACGCCGAGCTGTGGAAGGCCCTCTGCGCCGCCGGGCTCCCGGCCGCCGTACCGGACATCGGCCTGCTCGGCCTCGTACTGCTCCTGGAGGAGCAGGGGCGGACCACGGCGCAGGTGCCGTTCGCGGCGAGCTGTGTGTACGGCGTGCTCGCGGTCGACGCGCACGGCTCGGCCGAGCAGCGGGAACGGCTGCTTCCGGGGTTCCTGGACGGCTCGGCGGTGGCGACCGGGGCACTGTCGGCACGGTCGCGGAGCACGCACGGGGTGACCGGTGCGGGGGCCTCGCCGACCGAGGAGGCGGGCCGCCTCACCGGCACCGTCCCCTGGGTGCCCTGGCTCCGCGACGCCACCCACGTCCTGGTGGCCGCGGCCGACCGGAGCCTGTGGCTGGTCCGTACCGCGGACGCCGAGGTCGAGCCGGTGGAGCTGACGGCGCCCTGGTCGGCCGGCAGGCTCACCCTCGACGGCGCTCCCGGCGAGCGGCTCGGCGGGCCCGAGGCGTACGCGGCCGTCCTCGCCGACGCGCGCACCGCCTTCGCCGGACTCCAGGCCGGGGTCTGTGCCGGATCCCTGGCCCGCGCCGTCGAGCACACCGCAACCCGCGAGCAGTTCGGCAAGCCGCTCGCCGCCAAGCAGGCGGTCCTGCTGCGCTGCGCCGACGCGTACATGGACACCGAGGCGATCCGGGTCACGGCGTACGAGGCCGCCTGGCGCCGGGACGAAGGGCTCGCCCGTGCGGCGGCCGCGCTCACCGCCGCCTGGTGGGCCTCCGAGGCGGGCAAGCGCGTGGTGCACACCGGACAGCATCTGCACGGCGGCCTGGGCGCGGACGTCGAGCATCCCGTGCACCGGCACTTTCTGTGGGGGCGGCAGCTGGACGCGTATCTGGGCTGCGGGGCCGAAGTCCTGGAGGAACTGGGCGAGTTCCTGGCGAAGGAGGGTGCCGCATGAGGTCCGGAGAGGCGAAGGCGGGAGGGGCGAAGGCGGGAGAACCTAAGGTCGGAGACGAGCTTCCCCCGCTCGACATCCCGATCACCCGCACGCTGATCGTCGCCGGTGCCGTCGCGTCCCGCGACTTCCAGGATGTGCACCACGACGCGGAGCTCGCCAAGGCGAAAGGCTCCCCCGACATCTTCATGAACATCCTGACGACCAATGGGCTCGTCGGCCGGTACGTCACCGACCACTTCGGTCCGGACGCGGTGCTCCGCAAGGTGGCGATCAGGCTCGGCGCCCCCAACTACCCGGGGGACACGATGGTGTTGACCGGAACCGTCACGTCCGTCGAGGGCGGCACGGCGCAGGTGAGGATCACCGGTTCCAACGGCATCGGCACCCACGTCACCGGCACGGTCACCGTCGTCACCCCGGAAGTCATCCCGTAATTCTCCTGGAAGCCATGCCGTAAGTACTCCCGTAAGTCCTCCCGGAAGGAAAGCGCACGTGAGCGTACGGAACGCGGACCGGCTCGGCGGCCGGGCGGCGATCGTCGGCATCGGC
This sequence comes from Streptomyces sp. NPDC002851, assembly GCF_053591935.1. NCBI lineage: Bacteria > Bacillati > Actinomycetota > Actinomycetes > Kitasatosporales > Streptomycetaceae > Streptomyces > Streptomyces sp. NPDC002851. The sequence goes on from NZ_JBSFUT010000032.1 coordinate 49,194, forward strand.
GCCACCGAGTTCTCCAAGGACTCCGGGCGCAGCGAGCTCACCCTGGCCGCCGAGGCGGTGCGGGCGGCGCTCGCCGACGCGGGCCTCTCCCCCGCCGACGTCGACGGCATGGTGACCTTCACGATGGACACCAGCCCGGAGATCACCGTCGCGCAGGCGACCGGCATCGGTGAGCTCTCCTTCTTCTCGCGGATCCATTACGGCGGCGGCGGGGCCTGCGCGACCGTGCACCAGGCGGCCCTCGCGGTGGCCACGGGCGCGGCCGAAGTCGTCGTCTGCTACCGGGCGTTCAACGAGCGCTCCGGCCGCCGCTTCGGCTCCGGCGTACAGCACCGCGAACCCTCCGCCGAGGGCGCCGCGCTCGGCTGGGCCCTGCCGTTCGGGCTGCTCACCCCGGCGTCCTGGGTGGCGATGGCGGCCCAGCGCTATCTGTACGCGTACGGCCTGGGGACGGAGGCGTTCGGGCAGGTCGCGGTCGTGGCCCGGAGGTACGCGGCGACCAACCCGGCGGCGTACTTCCACGGTCGGCCGATCACCCTCGAGGACCACGCCGCCTCGCGCTGGATCGCCGAACCCCTGCGGCTGCTCGACTGCTGCCAGGAGACGGACGGCGGCCAGGCGTTCGTCGTGACCAGCGTCGAGCGCGCCCGCGAGCTGCCGCACCCACCGGCCGTGATCACCGCCGCCGCGCAGGGCGCGGGCCGCGCCCAGGAACAGATGACCAGCTACTACCGGAACGACTTCTACCGGAACGGCGTGTACGAGACCGGGGGCGTGTACGAGAGCAGCGGCGTGTACGAGACCGGCGGCGTGTACGAGACCGGTACGTACGAGAAAGGCATCCATCGGGACGATCTGACCGGCCTGCCGGAGATGAGCGTGGTGGCACGGCAGTTGTGGCGGAACTCCGGGCTCACCCCCGGGGAGATCGATGTCGGCATCCTCTACGACCACTTCACGCCCTTCGTCCTGATGCAGCTGGAGGAGTTCGGCTTCTGCAAGCCGGGCGAGGGCGCGGACTTCGTGGCGGAGCGGAGCCTGCCGCTCAACACTCATGGCGGTCAGCTCGGCGAGGCGTATCTGCACGGCATGAACGGCATCGCGGAGGGGGTGCGGCAGCTGCGCGGCAGCGCCGTGAACCAGATCGCCGACGCCGCCCGGGTGCTGGTTACGGCGGGTACCGGGGTGCCCACTTCGGGGCTGATCCTGGGATCGGACGGCTGAATGGCGGGGGGACGTGCGCGTGTCCCGGTGGCACAGGGAAGGCGGACACGTTCACTCGGCCTATGCGCCTTGATCGCCGTATGAACGGCCTGACTCATAAACGTCCCTTCATCGAATTCATCCCCTTCGTGGTGCTCACGCTCGCGCTGCTCATGGCGGCACCTGCGACCGCCGCACCACCGGCCGGAACCTCACCATCCGGACCGTCCCCGGCCGGGCCGCCACCGGAGGCCGAGGTCCGGACCTTCCACGGCTGGGCCTTCGACACCTGCAAAGCCCCGTCCCTCGACACCATGCGCAGATGGCGCGCATCCGAGTACGGCGCGGTGGCCGTCTACTACGGGGGCCGCGGCAGGCACTGCCGGAAGCAGCCGCACCTCAGCCGGACCTGGCTGCGCGAGGTCGAGAAGATGGGCTGGGGCGTTCTGCCCACGTACGTCGGCTCGCAGTCCCCCTGCGTGACGGCGGAGGACAAGCAGGACGTCCGCATGGGCGACCACCCCTCGAGGGAGGGCCGCCGCGAGGGCCGGGACGCGGTCGACCGGGCGAAGGCGTACGGCATCGGGCCGGGCAGCCCGCTCTACCTGGACATGGAGTCGTACGACCGGCGTCAGAAGGGCTGCGGGCCCACGACCCTCGCCTTCATCCGCGCCTGGAACCGCGAGGTGCGCCGGCACGGCTATCTGCCGGGCTTCTACAGCAGCGCCGAGGCCGGGGTGCGGCACATGGAGGAGGCCCGCAAGAAGGGAGTGAAGGACCTGCCCTCGGTGATGTGGTTCGCGCGCTGGCGCACCGAACCGTCCCTCTACAACGAGCCCACCCTGGCCCCGACGGCCTGGCACCCGCGCCGCCGCATCCACCAGTACGAGGGCAACGTCCGCGAACAGCACGGCGGACACACCCTGGCCCTCGACCGCAACCTGATGCACGCCCCGGTGGCCCGCATCTCCTAGGCCTCTCCGGACAGGCCCTGGTCCAGCCGGACGGGTACCCCTTCAGGGGCCTGCCCCGATTCCTCCACCCTCAGGAGGTGGGGCAGGCCCGAGCACTCCACCCTGAGGGGGATCCCGCTTCAGGACTTCGGGTCGATTCCCACGAGGGTGGCCGCTTCTAGCGTGGAGCCATGACCGCTACTCAGGGGCGCCTACGCCCCGGCGCAGCCAGGCCGACCTCGGCCGACGGCTATCCGTCGTTCTCCTCATACGTCCGGGCCCGTCAGCCCGTGCTGCTGCGCACCGCGCGCTCGCTGACCGCCAACCCCTGCGACGCCGAGGACCTGCTGCAGACCGCACTCGCCAAGACGTACGTCGCCTGGGAGCGGATCGAGGACCACCGGGCGCTCGACGGCTACGTACGCCGCGCCCTGCTCAACACGCGTACGTCACAGTGGCGCAAGCGCAAGGTCGACGAACTCGCCTGCGACGAACTCCCCGAACCCGGCCCGACCCCGGTCGCCGACCCCGCCGAGCAGCAGGTCCTGAGGGACGCGATGTGGCGCGCGATCATGCGCCTGCCGCCCCGACAGCGAGCAATGGTCGTCCTCAGGTACTACGAGGACCTGAGCGAGGCCCAAACCGCCGACCTCCTCGGCGTCTCCATCGGCACGGTAAAGAGCGCTGTCTCGAGGGCCCTGGGCAAGCTCCGGGACGATCCGGAGCTGAGCCCGGTGCGCTGACAACTCAGCCCGTCCGGCGCTTGAGGACGAGCGCGTCCACCTCCAGCCGGTCCGGCGCTTGGGAGGCGAGTGGGCCCACCCTCCAGCCCGTCCGGCGCTTGAGGACGAGCGCGTTCAGCGCGATAAACGGGGTCTGGGGCGGAGCCCCAGTTACGGGAAGGGGCGGGATAGGGGAAAGAACCCCGGGGGTCCGGGGGCAGAGCCCCCAGGCGCGGCAACCGAGTCAACGGCACGAATGCGGGATCCGTAGGACGCGGCTAGTGACATACCGCGTGGTATGCGGCGACAATCCCTCCAGCCCATACTGCTCCGTAGCGCCCACCGGGAGGACGCCGTGCTGAGCACCATGCAGGACGTACCACTGACCGTGACCCGCATCCTGTCCCACGGCTCGACCGTGCACGGCAGCTCGCGGATCACCACCTGGACCGGGGAGGAGCCGCACCGCCGCACCTTCGCCGAGATCGGCGAGCGCACCGCACAGCTCGCCCACGCACTGCGTGAGGACCTGGGCGTCACCGGCGACGAGCGCGTAGCGACCCTCATGTGGAACAACGCGGAACACGTCGAGGCGTACTTCGCGATCCCCGCCATGGGTGCCGTTCTGCACACCCTCAACCTGCGCCTGCCCGCGGAGCAGTTGGTGTGGATCGTCAACCACGCCGCCGACCGCGTGGTCATCGTCAACGGCTCCCTGCTGCCGCTGCTCGCCCCGCTGCTCCCGCACCTCAAGCCGCTCGAACACGTCGTGGTCAGTGGCCCGGGCGACCGCTCGCTGCTCGACGACGCCGTTGCCGCCGGTGTCCACGTACACGAGTACGAGGAGCTCCTCGCCGGAAAGCCGACCGCGTACGACTGGCCGGAGCTCGACGAACGCCAGGCCGCCGCCATGTGCTACACCTCCGGCACCACCGGCGACCCCAAGGGTGTGGTCTACTCCCACCGCTCCGTCTATCTGCACTCCATGCAGGTCAACATGGCCCAGTCGATGGGCCTCACCGACTGCGACACCGGACTCGTGGTCGTCCCGCAATTTCATGTGAACGCCTGGGGCTTGCCGCACGCCGTCTTCATGACCGGCGTCAATCTCCTGATGCCGGACCGCTTCCTGCAGCCCGCCCCGCTCGCCGAGATGATCGAGGCCGAGCGCCCCACGTACGCCGCCGCGGTCCCCACCATCTGGCAGGGCCTGCTCGCCGAGGTCACCACCAGCGCACGGGACATCAGCAGCCTGGAGCAGGTCACCATCGGCGGCTCCGCCTGCCCGCCGTCCCTGATGGAGGCGTACGACAAGCTGGGCATCCGCGTCTGCCACGCCTGGGGCATGACGGAGACCTCCCCGCTCGGCACCGTGGCCCGTCCGCCGGCCGGGGTGAGCGGGCAGGAGGAGTTCGGCTACCGCGTGACGCAGGGCCGCTTCCCGGCGAGCGTCGAGGCCCGTCTGGTCGGCCCCGGCGGCGGTCACCTCCCGTGGGACGGCGAGTCGGCGGGTGAGCTGGAGGTCCGCGGCCCCTGGATCGCGGGTGCCTACTACGGTGGCGCGGATGGCGAACCCCTCAAGCCCGCCGACAAGTTCAGCGAGGACGGCTGGCTGAAGACCGGCGACGTCGGCGTCATCAGCCCCGACGGCTTCCTCACCCTCACCGACCGCGCCAAGGACGTGATCAAGTCCGGCGGCGAGTGGATCTCCTCGGTCGAGCTGGAGAACGCCCTGATGGCCCACCCCGAGGTGGCCGAGGCCGCGGTCGTCGCGGTCCCGGACGAGAAGTGGGGCGAACGCCCGCTCGCCGCCGTGGTGTTGAAGGAGGGCGTCACCGTCGACTTCGCGACGCTCCGCGCCTTCCTCGGCGAGACGGTCGCCAAGTGGCAGCTCCCGGAGCGCTGGTCCTTGATCCCGGCCGTGCCGAAGACCAGCGTGGGCAAGTTCGACAAGAAGGTGCTGCGCAGGCAGTACGCGGACGGGGAGCTGGAGGTCGAACAGCTCTGACCACCCGGTTCCCGGTCGTACGGGGGGCTGGTGCGGGGCGATGTTTCACGTGGAACAACGCCCCGCATCCGGCGGCCAGTTGGTGCCGATCTCCGGCTAATTCGTGCCGATCTTCGCGAGCAGATCGACGATCCGGGCCTGTACCTCGGAGCTGGTGGAGCGCTCAGCCAGGAACAGCACGGTCTCGCCCGAGGCCAGCTTGGGCAGGTCGGACTGGTCGACGGCCGCCGTGTAGACGACCAGCGGAGTGCGGTTCAGCTGCCCGTTGGCACGCAGCCAGTCGACGATTCCGGCCCTCCGGCGGCGTACCTGCATCAGGTCCATCACCACCAGATTCGGCCGCATCTGCGTCGCGAGCGTCACGGCGTCCGTGTCCGCCCCGGCCCGCGCCACCTGCATGCCCCGGCGCTCCAGGGTGGCGGTGAGCGCGAGCGCGATCTCCTCGTGCTCCTCGATCAGGAGCACCCGCGGCGGATGCTGCTCACTGTCCCGTGGCGCCAGGGCCTTCAGAAGTACGGCGGGGTCGGCACCGTACGCCGCCTCGCGCGAGGCCTGGCCGAGACCGGCCGTGACAAGCACCGGAACCTCGGCGGCCACGGCCGCCTGCCGCAGTGACTGCAGCGCGGTCCGGGTGATCGGCCCGGTCAGCGGGTCCACGAAGAGCGCCGCGGGGAACGCCGCGATCTGGGCGTCCACCTCGTCCCGGGAGTTCACGGTCACCGGCCGGTAGCCACGGTCGCTGAGCGCCTGCTGCGTGGAGACATCGGGCGCGGGCCAGACCAGGAGCCGTCGCGGATTGTCCAGCGGCTCCGGCGGAAGCTCGTCGTCCATTGGCTGCGGCTGGGGCCGGTTGGTCACCTCGACCGCACCGTTCGGCCCGTCCAGCGGCTCGGGACCCTCGGCCCCCTCGTCGGGAGCGCCGATCGCATAGGAACGCCCCTCGGCCCGCTGCTGCTGCGGCGTGGGCTGCGGCAGGGCTCCGGGCAGGGGACCTGCGGGGGGTGTGGAGGCTGCGGCGGGCAGCCCGGCGCCGTTCGTGCCGGTGGTGGGGGTGCCGGGGGCCGGGGTTCCGCCCGCCGGGGTTCCGGTAGCGGGGGTTCCGCCCGCAGGGGTGCCCGTGGCCGGTGTTCCGGCGGCCGGTGTTCCGGTGGCGGGAGTGCCGGTGGCGGGGGTGGACGCCTGGGCTCCGCGTCCGGCCTCCGGGGTACCGAGCTTGCGGCGCCGACCCGAGCCGGGCGCGGGGGCGTGGCTGCCCGTCTGGGTCTGCGTCGGGTTCTGCGGCTGACCCTGCGGCTGCCCGGCAGGCCGGGGCGCCACGGCGCCGGGCTGCCGCTGCTGCTCCGCGATGTGCTGCGCGAACGGCACGCCCTGCCCGAGCGTGCGCACACTGATCGCCCTGCCCTGCGTCGAGGTCCCCGAGGCGGCGGGCGGCTCACCGGCCTCGTCGGGCAAGGGCTGAGCGAGCCGGTTCTGCTGCGGCGGCGTCGCTTGCTCGGGCTGGGACTGCTGGGCGTGCGCGGCCTGTTCGGCCTGTTCGGCCTGTTGGTGCTGTTCGGCCTGTTGGGCCTGTTGTGTCGGCTGCGCCTGCTGCTGCGTTTGTGGGGCTTGCTGCGTTTGCTGGGTCGTCGGCTGTGTCTGCTGGGTCGGCTGTGCTTGTTGGGCCTGGTGTGCTTGTTGTTCCTGCTGGGGCAGCTCGCCCGGTGCCGCGTGTACCGCCTGTGCTTCCTGCGGCAGCTGCTCAGGCTGTGCCGACTGTGCCGCCTGCTCAGGCTGCGCCGACTGCGGGGCCCGCTGGGCGTGTTGAGCCTGTTGTGCCTGTTGGGCTTCTTGCGGCTGTTGTGCCTGCGCGAGCTGTGCCGGTTGCTGCGCTTGCTGCTGTGCCTGTGCCTGTGCCTGTGCCTGCGGCTCCGGCAGTGGGCCGGGCTGCTCCAGGGGCAGCGCGCTGAGTGCCTCCGGCGAGGCGCCCGCGCCCGCGGCCGGGGCAGCGGCCTCGGCCCCGGGGCCGGTCGGCAACGGGTGGTGCCCACTGTCGGCACCCGCGACCGTGGGCAACTCCTGCGGCCCTTGGGGGACCTGGGGCCCCTGTGCGACCCGGGAATCGTGGGAGGCAGGCGCGGCGGGGTCGGCCGGAACGGCCTGCGGCCCGTGCGGCGTCGCCTTGTCCGGGGCGGCCGCGCGCGCCCGGCGCCGCCCCGTGGGGGCCTCGACCGGGTGCGGCTGCGGCGGGGTGTGGTCGGTGGCCGTGCTCTGCGGTGCGGCGTCATGCCTGCTGTCGGCTGCCTGCTCGACGGCAGTGCCCGGCGCCTCGGGGACGCGGTCGGCCTCGGCCGGGGGCAGGGCGAAGGCGGTACGCGCACCGCGGTGCTCTTCCGGCGCCGCCTGCTGCTGCCCGTGCGCGGCGGCACGCTCGTTGGCGGGCGCCAGGGCCCGCCGCGCCCGCCGCCCGGAACCCCGGGCCGCGCCCGCACCCTCGGCCCCCGAGCCCTCAGCAGCACCGGCCACAGAACCGGCCTCGGCCCCAGAACCCACCTGCGCACCGGCACCAGCAACCGCGGAGGCACCCGTGTCGGCGTGGGCATCGGCAAGCGCCCCGTCCTGGGGTTCGGCCCCGCCCGCAGGCAGCGCGGGCATACCGCCCTGCGTGTTCCGCCGGGCCCGGCGTCCACTCGGAGCCTGGGCGTTCTCCGCCACGGGCATGCCCTGCGGCGGCACGGTCGGGCCGAGCCCCGGCGCCTGAGCCGCTCCGGCCCCCGCGGCGTGCTCGGCCGCGGTCACCACCGAACCCTGCGCGGGCGCAGGCGCGGCCGCGCTCTGCTCGGCGGGCTTACGCCGCCGACGTCCCGTACCGCTGCTCGGGGCGGCACCGGCACCGGGGCCACCCGCCTCGTTCGTCTCGCCCGACTGCTGCGCGGGCACAGACTCCGACTCCGCGACCGGCGCAGCGGCCCGCCGCCTACGCCGCCCCTTACGCTCCTGACCGGAACCCGAACCTCCCGCGGCAGGTTCGCCCCCACCAGCAGTGCCGTCCGAGGCAGCGGCAGCGGGCAGAGCAGGAGTACCCGAAGCGCCCGGAGCGCCCGCGACCTCACCAGAGGCCTGCTCACCCACCGCCTCCGAACCGGCCCCTGAAGCGGCGGCGGAAGCGGAAGCAGTCTGCCCCACCCCGCCGTTGTCGAGAAACGCGTCCGTGGAGCTCCGTCGAGCCCGCCGCCCGGAACCGCCGTCGTCCTGCTGCCCGAACACGGCGACCTCGGCCCCCGTACCGCCTTTACCGCCACCGGGCACGGCAACCACACCCGCGGTCCCGGCCTCAGCAGCCCCACCGACCGCGAGATCACCGACCCCGTCACCAGCAGAACCCGCAGGGCCCAGAGCACCCGCAGCCCCCCGGGCGCCCTCGGCACCCCCGGCGGCCTCGACCACCCCAGCCCCCAACGGCACCTCGAGCACAAACGAACTACCGCCCGTGCCCGGCACCTGATGCGTCTGCAGCACACCACCGTGCGCCCGCACGATGCCCCGGACGATCGGCCCGTGCACCGGGTCCCCGCCGGCGTACGGCCCGCGCACCTCGATCCGTACGACCTCGCCGCGCTGAGCCGCGGCCACCACGATCGTGGAGTCCGCATAGCCGCCCGGGGCGGCGCCGGGCGCGGGCGTGCGCGCGCTGCCGGTCGCGTCGATGCCCGCCACGTCCGCGATCAGATGCGCGAGCGCGGTGGCCAGGCGCGCCGGATCGACCTCGGCCCGCAGCGGCGGCGCGTGCACCGCGAACTGCGCCCGGCCGGGCCCGATCAGCTCGGTCGCACCCTCGACCCCGGCGGCCACGACACCATCGAGGAGCACGACCTCCTTGCGCAGCTCCTCGGTGCCCGCGTCCAGGAGCTGGTAGGCGAGTACGTTGTCGACGAGCGTCGTCATCCGCGCGTACCCGGCGGACAGATGGTGAAGGAGCTGATTGGCCTCCGGCCACAGCTGCCCGGCAGGGTCGGCCGCCAGGGAGCCGAGCTCCCGCCGCAGCTCCTCGAGCGGCCCGCGCAGCGACTCGGCAAGCACGGCGAGCAGTTGCGAGTGGCGTGCGGCCAGCGCCTCGTACCGCTCGTGCTCCCGCTCGGCGAGCGCCTCGTAGCGGTCCTGCTCCCGCTCCGCGAGCGCCGCGTACCGGTCCTTCTCCCGCTCGGCCAGGGCCGCGTACTGCTCCTGCGCCCGCGCGGTCTCCTCCGCGTGCTGGGCGACCAGTTCGTCGTACGGCCGCCGGTCGGTGAACGCGAGCACGGCCCCGACGAGCTGGTCCCCGTCCCGCACCGGCGCCGTCGTCAGGTCGACCGGTACCGGACTGCCGTCCTTGGCCCACAAGGTCTGCGCCCGCACCCGGTGCTTGCGCCCGGAGCGCAGCGTGTCCGCGAGCGGGCTCTCCTCGTACGGGAGCGGAGTGCCGTCGGGCCGCGAGTGCTGTACGAGCGGGTGCAGTTCCTTGCCACCGAGGTCGCTGGCGCGGTAGCCGAGTATCTGCGCGGCGGCCGGGTTGACGAGCACCACCCGCCCCTCGGTGTCGGTGCCGACGACACCCTCGGCGGCGGCGCGCAGGATCATCTCGGTCTGCCGCTGCGAACGCGCCAGCTCGGCCTCGGTGTCGACGGTCCCGGACAGGTCCCGCACGACGAGCATCAGCAGCTCGTCCCCCGAGTACCCGTGGTTCTCGTACGCGTCGCGGGAGTTCTCCAGATTTGCGCTGGTGACCTCGACCGGGAACTCGCTGCCGTCGGTGCGCCGCGCGATCATCCGCTTCGGCTTGGTCCGCCCGGCCTCTTCGGCGGGGTCGGGCCGCCGCATGGAACCGGGGATCAGCCGGGAGTCGAACTCGGGCAGCAGATCGAGCAGCCCGCGCCCGACCAGGGCCCACCCCGCGGTCTCGAAGGTCTGGAGCGCGATGGTGTTGGCGTTGACAACCGTGCCGTTGGTGTTGACCAGCAACAGCGCGTCCGGCAGAGCATCGAGTATGGCTGCGAGGCGAGCAGCGCCTCGGGATGGCCTGCTGCTCACGACGACGGTTCCTCCCTCTACTGCACCTTGCCGACCGCCGAGCCCATCTTGCCCCTCGGCCCGTGGCGTGTCACGGGAAGGAGTCTACGGGCACCCGTTGCGGGCGTGACGCCGGATCGGAGGGACGTCTCGCGGAGGAGATGTGACGGACGAGGTGTGTGCGTCATGCGTGCGTACGGTCACCGAACAGCCGCCGCCATCCCGCCTGTTTCCGGCAATACGGGCACAAGTCGGTCCCAGCGTTCGATCTCGCATCCGTTCCCCCTGTCGTATGTCGCGTCGACCGTCCGCCCCTGCCAGACGCCGGTGATGCGCGCGGTACCGGGCCCGCCGTGCTGCATGGTGCACATGGCGCGCGTCGGCGTCGGCGCGAACGGGTCGACCCCCTCATCGGTCAGCTCTTTCAGCCGGTCGCACGCCGCGGCGGCATCGGGGTGCAGTCCGTTGAACGTTCCGTGGCTCCCGCAGTGCAGCTCGTACGTCCCGTCGTTCCCGGCCCTCGTCTGCGTGACCGTGACGGTGAGGTGGTCCGTCTCCTCCACAGGTAACGGCGCCCGGTCCGTGGCCTGGGTGGTCGTAGCGGCGGCGGTCAGCGCGGCGAGGGACGCGGCGGCGGTGACGGCGAGGTGGCGCAGCATGGGCACTCCCGAGGTTCGGGCGCTCGGCCCTGGTCGCCGAGCGCAGTCACCCGGTTCAACGCCCGCCGCCGCCCGACGTTGCGGCCGCGACGGCCCTGCGAACCCGGACTCTTCCCTGAGCCACCCCTGACGCGACCCTGAGCCGGAGAAGATGCTTTGCTCTGTCGGCCGCCCGCCTAGTACCGTGGGGGGCGATTGGTGACACCCCGCTCGGCTGTGTCATCATCTGCTACGCACCGCGCTCGCGGGGTGTGCTGGAGGCGTCGCCTAGTCCGGTCTATGGCGCCGCACTGCTAATGCGGTTTGGGTCTTAAAGCCCATCGAGGGTTCAAATCCCTCCGCCTCCGCTTTCGATCACGGAAGCCCCGGCCCACACGGCCGGGGCTTCCGTGTTTCCACCTCCCGAAGCCCTCGCCGCGCCGGCCACCCGGGACGCTCCCGCGGCCCGCGGACCACCCGCCCCGAGCCCCTCCCCGCCGCAGCACGGAAACCCTCATATCTGGTCATTTCCGCAGGTCAGATGGGGTTCGGTAAACGGATTTCGCCTATCGGCGCAGGTCATGTAATGTTGTTCCCGCAACGCCGACGGGGCGCAAAACCCCCGGAAGCACAAGCACTCGTAGCTTAACGGATAGAGCATCTGACTACGGATCAGAAGGTTGCAGGTTCGAATCCTGCCGAGTGCACAGGCAGAAGAAGCCCCGGAGAAATCCGGGGCTTCTTTCGTGTGTCCACGTTGTCGGTTTCGTCAGTGCTGGCCGTGTTGGCGGCGCTGGCCGTGTTGTCAGTGCTGGCCGTGTTGTCAGCGGGTCGCGTCATCCTTGCCGTATGGCGTGGTGGTGCACGGGAGTGCGGTGGGTCGAAGGGCGGCCGGTGCTCGGGTGGTGTGGGGGCGGGCGGTCGGAGCGGGGCAGTGCTCTCGTGTTCGGGCAGGAGCTGGGGTTCGTCGCGCAGGGGGTGCGGCGGTGTCTCGGAGTGTGGCGGGGTGGGCGGCGTACGCCGTGTCCCGGTGGGGTTGAGGTGGCCGCGCGGGGGACGCGGGCGCAGTGTGCGGAGTGTGCCGGGATCGACCGGTCGTTCTCCGTGGCCGCGGACACCAACGCCGGGGATCCGCGGCCGTACGCCGTCTATCTGGCCTGGTTCGGGCCGGGGCTGCTCAAGGTGGGGATCACGGCGGTCGAGCGCGGGTCGGCGCGGCTCCTGGAGCAGGGCGCCGTGGCGTACACCTGGCTGGGACGCGGGCCGCTGATGGCCGCGCGGCGGGCGGAGGAGGTGCTCGGGGCGGCACTCGGGGTGCCCGATCGGATTCCGTACGCGAAGAAGAGGCAGGTGCGGGACGCGCTGCCGCCGGGACCGGAGCGGGCGGCGGAGCTTGCGGAGTGCCACGCGCGGGCCTCGGCGCTGCCCGGGTGGCCGGAGACCCTGGCGCGGCTGCCCTGCCAACCGGTCGACCACACCCGGGAGTTCGGCCTCGACGCGGTGCGCCCGGCCGCCGGGACGGTACGGGAGCTGGTGGCCGGGGGCACCGTCACCGGGCGGCTCGTGGCGGCCGCCGGGCCGGATCTGCACCTGGAATGCGCCGAGGGCCGGGCCCTCGTCGTGGACTCCCGGGCGATGAGCGGGTGGCAGCTGGCCGCCGCGGACCCGGGCGTCGGAGTCGGGGTGCCGGTCGAGGAGCCGGGGAGCGGGGCCGTGCAGGGGGATTTGTTCTGAGGCGCTGCTGCTTGGTGCTCCGGGAAGTCTCCCCCTCTATACGTTCGAGCTATACGTTCGAGCGGGGCTCTGCGGCCGGAGTCTGATGGCCGGGGCGTCGGATGCGCCAGATTCGACCGGTCCGCATGATGCGCTGCGTGCGGAAGTACGTGTTCGAGGCCGGGTGGAACATCAGCGCGAGCGCGGCCAGGACCGCTGCCAGGTGCAGCAACCGGCAGGCCGCGCCGAGGAGTTCCGTGGCGTCTGCGGCCGCCAGCCAGTCGGCGGTCGAGTGGCCCTCGGCCAGCCACCGGGTCGGCTCGATGACCAGCGAGAGCGTGCCGAAGATACCGAGGCAGACGACGAGGACGGGGCGGGCCCAAGCGTGGCCGCGGCGGAGCCGGAGCGCCACGAACACGGCGGCGGCGTAGGCGAGGGCGCGGGGAACGAGGCCTCCGACGAGCTCGCTCGGGGCGGTGTTTGAGGCGGCGACGACTAAGGCCGTCTCCGCTCCACCTGCGAAAACGGCAGTTATCCACAGGGCACCGGCGGCACGGACCGCTCTCGGTACGGTAGTTGGTGTCGCGGCGGTCAGGGGCCGGGAGGTGCGCGAAGGCAAGGTCGGCACGTGTCCCTCCTGGGTCTCGGACGGGCGGCGACGGTCGGTGAGGTGCGGTGGCCCCGATGCTTCCGGAGCCGGGCCGGAGCGGCACTCCGGGCACCGCCAGAACCGGGACGGGGGTGAACCCCACCCCGGTTCTCAGGAAATTCACAGGTTCGCGAAAGGGGGTTCTCAGAGGCGGCGAACAGGGTGCGGGTATGAACACGAGTTCGCGCCAAGGACGTACGGACGTACGCGGTGAGATGACCACGGCCACGGCCACGGCCAGGACCACGGCCAGGACCACGGCTAGGACCACGACCGTGGACGCACGCGGTGAGATACGCGGCGGTGTGCAGAGCGCGCGCGGCGGTGCCGGTGAGGCGCGCGGCGACGCGCGGACCGAACTGCTCAGGCCCGACGGCAGCCCGGTCCGGGTGCTCGTCGTGGACGACGAGGCGGCGCTCAGCGAGCTGCTCTCCATGGCCCTGCGTTACGAGGGCTGGCAGGTGCGCAGCGCCGCGGACGGGGCGAGTGGCGTGCGGACCGCGCGGGCGTTCCGGCCCGATGCCGTGGTGCTCGACGTGATGCTGCCCGACATGCACGGTCTGACCGTGCTCGGAAAGCTGCGGCGTGAACTGCCGGATGTACCGGTGCTGTTCCTCACGGCCAAGGACGCCGTCGAGGACCGAATAGCCGGTCTGACGGCAGGGGGCGACGACTATGTCACCAAGCCGTTCAGCCTGGAGGAGGTCGTGGCACGGCTGCGCGGGCTCATTCGGCGCTCCGGTGCGGCGGCACGGCGCAGTGAATCGGTGCTCGCCGTGGGGGACTTGACCCTCGACGAGGACAGTCACGAGGTGACGCGCGGCGGGCAGTCGATCCACCTCACCGCCACGGAGTTCGAGCTGCTGCGGTATCTGATGCGCAACCCGCGGCGGGTGCTGAGCAAGGCGCAGATTCTGGACCGGGTGTGGAGCTATGACTTTGGAGGGCAGGCCAATGTGGTCGAACTGTATATCTCGTATCTGCGGCGGAAGATCGACGCCGGCCGGGAGCCGATGATCCATACCCGGCGCGGCGCCGGGTACCTGATCAAGCCCGCGGAGTCGGTCGCGGCATGAGGCGATCGCGGGCCCGTCGGTGGCCCTGGGCACGTACGCCGGAATCGGCCGGTGGACGGCAACCGGCTGCTGGGCGGCTGTCGGCCGGTGGACGGCAGTCGGCTGGTGCACGGCTGTCGGCTAGTGGGCGGGCGTCCGTCGACGGGCCCGACCGCCCCCGTCTCCGTACCAACAATTAAATCGCTATACAGCGTACGAGAGCTTCTTGTACGGTGTACGGGTCCACGTCCCGTACACCGTACAAGGAGTCCGTACATGACGGCGCCGATCGCCGAACCGCAACCCTCGGCCGCCACCGGCGGTCACCCGCAGCGCTGGCTGATCCTCGGCGTCATCTGCCTGGCGCAGCTGACCGTGCTGCTCGACAACACCGTCCTGAGCGTCGCGATCCCCTCCCTCACCTCGGAGCTGAACGCGTCCACCGCCGACATCCAGTGGATGATCAACGCGTACTCCCTGGTCCAGTCGGGACTGCTGCTCACCGCGGGCAATGCCGCCGACCGCTACGGCCGCAAGAAGATGCTCACCGCGGGCCTCGCGCTCTTCGGCATCGGCTCGCTCTGTGCCGGACTCGCCCAGACCAGCGGGCAGTTGATCGCCGCCCGTGCCGGGATGGGCATAGGCGGCGCGCTTCTGATGACCACGACCCTGGCCGTGGTGATGCAGATCTTCGACGAGAAGGAGCGGGTCAAGGCGATCGCGCTGTGGGCCACCGTCGGTTCGCTCGGCTTCGCCGCCGGGCCGCTGATCGGCGGCGCGCTGCTCGACCACTTCTGGTGGGGCTCGATCTTCCTCATCAACATCCCGGTGGCGCTGATCGGTCTCGCCGCCGTCGTGAAGCTGGTGCCGGAGTCCAAGAATCCGCAGGGCGACCGGCCCGACCTGCTCGGTGCGCTGCTCTCCACCATCGGTATGGCGTCCGTGGTGTACGCGATCATCGTCGGGCCCGAGCACGGCTGGACCTCCGCCCAGGTTCTGGTCCCGGCCGCGGTCGGCATTCTGGTGCTCGGCGCCTTCGCGCTCTGGGAGTTGAAGGTTCCGTATCCCATGCTGGACATGCACTTCTTCCGGAACCCGAAGTTCGTGGGCGCGGTCGCGGGTTCGCTGCTCGTGGTGTTCGGGATGGGCGGCTCGCTCTTCCTGCTCACTCAGCACCTCCAATTCGTGCTCGGATACGAGCCGTTGGAGGCGGGTCTGCGGATGGCGCCGCTCGCGCTGACCATCGTGGGCCTGAACCTCACCGGCGTCGGCCCGAAGATCCTGATGAAGCTGGGTACGCCGCGCACGGTGGTGCTCGGCATGACCACGGTGGCCGTCGGTCTCGCCTCCATCGCCGTGCTCGGCGGCGGCACGGACGGCAGTTACTGGGGGATGCTGCTCGGTCTGATCCTGTTCGGCGTCGGTATCGCGGTCGCGCAGCCCGCCATGGCCAACGCGATCATGAGCGCCATTCCGGCGGAGAAGGCCGGGGTGGGCGCCGGGGTCAACGGCACGCTCGCCGAGTTCGGCAACGGCCTCGGTGTCGCCGTTCTGGGCGCGGTGCTCAACGCCCGGTTCGCGGCGCTCGTCACGGTGACCGCGGCGTCCTTGCCCGCGGCGCTCGCGGCGGCGGGCAGCGCGGCCGAACGCCAGGAGATCGCGGACGCCTTCGCCTCCGGCCTGCGGACCAGCCAGCTGGTGGGCGCGGTGGCCGTGTTCGCGGGCGGCCTGCTCGCGGCGGCGCTGCTGCGGAGGGCCGAGCGGGCCGAGCAGGCCGAGCGGGTCGAGCAGGCCGAACAGGGCGAGCAGGCCAAGCGGGCCGAGCAAGCCGAGCGGGCCGAGCAAGCCGAGCGGGGCGAGCGGGCCGAGCGGGCGGAAGGTGCCATGGCAGCCGCAGGGGGCACGGAGAAGCCCGTCGCACCCGAGGTATCCGAGTCGGCCTGATCCGCACATAGCATCGGGGTGGGTGGACGGGCCGATTCCGGCCTGGCCCGCCCACCCCGCCGCGACACCGTACGCACGCGACCGCGACGCCACACGACAACGCGACCGCGACACCGTACGCACAAGAACGAGGAAGGTCCGCCATGGTGAGGGCAGCCGACCGTGCGAAGAACCCGGCGCGCTCCAGCGTCTGGCTGGAGGACAGAGCTGCCCGGGGAAGTGGCCGCAAGGCCGCCCGGCCCGAGGCCGAGGCCGCCGGACTCGACCGGGACCGGATCATCGCGGCCGCGGTCCGGCTCCTGGACGCGGAGGGCCTCGCCAAGTTCTCCATGCGCCGTCTCGCCACCGAGCTGAACGTCACGGCGATGTCCCTCTACTGGTACGTGGACACCAAGGACGACATCCTCGAAATGGCCCTGGACTCGGTCTTCGAGGGCTTCGCCGACGGCCTTCCCGAGGACGAGGGGGACTGGCGCGAGCAGCTGCGCCACCTCGCCACCGCCTACCGGAAGGTGCTCGTCGACCACTCCTGGGTGTCGCCGATCCTGCACACGTACCTGAACATCGGCCCCAACTCGATGGCCTTCGCGCAGACGGTGCAGAAGGTCGTCCAGGCCACGGGCCTGCCGGCGAAGGCGCGCTCCGGCGCGGTGTCGGCGGTCTTCCAGTTCGCCTACGGCTTCGGCACGATCGAGGGCAATTTCCTCCAGCGGTGCGCCGCTTCCGGGATGACGCCCGACGAGTTCCACGCCGAGGCCATGGGGGCGTTCGCGGGGGAGCCGAAGTTCGCGGAGCAGGTGGAGAGCTTCCAGGACGTGATCGACGCGCACGTCGGCGAGACCGTCGAGGAGATGTGGGAGTTCGACTTCGGCTTCGCCCTCGACCTGATGATCGCGGGCATCGAGGCGATGGTCGCCCGCGCGGAATCCTGAGCCCGGTCAGTCGCCCTGAGCCCGGTCAGTCGCCCTCGACAAGGCGGGCCGGGAATCCGCCCGTGGCCACCGGCCCCCACCGCTCCGGTGTGATCCGGATGAGGGACTTGCCCTGCTTCACCATGGCCGCGCGGTACTCGTCCCAGTCGGGGTGCTCACCGGAGATGTTCCGGAAGTACTCGACGAGGGGCTCCACCGACTCGGGGGAGTCGATCACCTCGGCCGTCCCGTCGACCTGCACCCACGGGCCGTTCCACTCGTCGCTCAGGACGAGGACGCTCACGCGCGGGTCCCGGCGCGCGTTCCGCGTCTTCGCGCGCTCCGGGTACGTCGACACCACGATCCTCCCGCCCGTCTCCCGGCCACCACCCCTCAACGAGGCGCTTCGCGCCGCCCCTTCTGGACCGTCGTCGACTCCACAGGTCAACGGCGAGGCTTGCGGGGAGCCGTCGGCCCGCCTCGTCAGCAGGACCGCGCGATGGCGCGGACGGACGAAGTCCAGCAACTGCTCACGGTCCACAGGGGTGTTGGTCGCGATGCTCGGTGCCATGCCCGCACCCTACGCCGCACCCGGAAGCGAAGTCCCCTGCACCGCCTGCATGTCGAGTTCCACCTTCAGGGTCGTGCCGATGGCCGAAATCCCCGCCTGGACCACCTGGTTGTAGTTCATCGCGAAGTCCTGGCGGCGCAGCTCGGCCGTGGCGCGGAACGCCGCCCGCAGCCCGCCCCACGGATCGGGCCCGGTGCCGAGATACGTCAGATCCAGGTCGACCGGGCGTACGACGCCGTGCAGGGACAGCTCTCCGTGCACCGTCCACCGGTCGGGCCCGGCCGCGTTCAGCGACGTACTGCGGTACGTGATCTCGGGGAACCGCTCCACGTCCAGGAAGTCCGGTGAGAGCAGGTGCTTGTCGCGCAGGCCGTTGCCGGTGTCGATGGAGGATGAGCGGATCACCGCGTCGACCCGCGAGTGCAGCGGTTCCTCGGCGATCTCGATCCGGCCGCCGAACTCCGTGAACCGCCCGTGCACGCTGGAGATCCCCAGGTGCTGGGCGACCGCGCCCACCGAGGAATGCGCGGGGTCGAGCGTCCAGGCCCCGGGCGGCGGCAGTTCGGCCCCGCCCTGCCGGGTCAGGGTGACCGACCCGAGGTCGGCGCGGCCGCTCGCCGAGACCAGCGCCGTGGACGCGGCCGGGGCGTAGCCGATGGCGGTGACGATCGCCGTGTAGGGGCCGGGGGCCAGGTCGGCCGCTTCGCGGACGATGCCCTCCTCGTCGGCCTCGGTGCGCAGCACCTGCGTGCCGCGCATATCGGTCAGGGTGACCACGGCGTGCTGCACGGCCCACCCGTCGCGCGTACGAATCCGTGCGCTGAGTCCCACGTTTCTTCCACTCCTCCAAAGATGTGGGGCCCGGCGAGCCGTCCCCTGCCCGCCGGGCCCCCTTTTCGCCGGTGCCGCGCCGCCTCCGCTCGAAACGGCCGCGGCACCGGAGCCTGAACCGTGCTGGTCCGCGAAGCCTGGTCCGCGAACCTCGTCCGCGAAGCCTGGTCCGTGAAGCCTCGTCCGTGAACTACTCGCCCGCGAACTACTCGGCCGGATGCGCGAGTTCGATGTCGTGCCCATCGACCCCGCGGCCGGTGACCGTGAGCGCCAGGGCCGCGGGCGGGTAGCCGGTGGCCATCACCGTGTACTCGCCGCTGTCCAGATCGGTGAAGGCGTACGCCCCGTCCTCGCCGGTCGTCTGGCTGGCGACCACGTGGCCCGCGGCGTTCACCAGGGTGACCCGGGCGTCCCGCAGTGGCCCGCCCGCGGCGAGCACGGTGCCCTGCACCCGCGCCCCTGCCCGCAGCGCCACCTCGATCCGGGTGACGCCGTCTCCCGCCACCTCGACGGGCAGCGCGAGCGGCTGGTGGCCGTCGCCGTTCACGGCCAGGGTCACCGGTCCTGGCACCAGCTCGCCGAAGGTGAACTCGCCCTGCTCCCCGGTCTGTCCGGTGGCCAGGACATCGCCGCGCACATCGGTCACCACGACGATCGCGCCCACGACCGGCTTGCCGCCGTCCTCGGTGTGCACGACACCGGCAAGTCCGCTGGTGCCGCTGAGGAGTACGTCGTACGCGAGGGGGTCCGCGCCCACGACGACGGTGGAGGCCTGCGGCTGGAACCCGTCCGCGGAGGCGATCAGGACGTACGAACCGGCGCCGGGCGCGTCAAGGGCGTAGCCGCCGTCGGCCCCGGCGATGGTGCGGCCCAACTGCCGCCCGCCGAGCGAGATCAGCGTGACCGCGGCCCGAGCGACCGGAGCGCCCTCGCCGCCGCGCACCACACCGCATACCGGAATACCGGGAGTACCGGGAGTACCGGGAGTACCGGGAGTACCGGGAGTACCGGCCGGAGTCTGTACGATTGTCTGCGCCTCCTCGAACGACTCGGAAACAACAGGGGCGCCCGCCGCGGCCGCAGCCGAGACAGAAGCCGGGACCGCAGCCGTAGCCGCAACCGGGTCCGCAGCCGGAGCCGCAACCGGCGCGGTCTCCTCCGAACCGGCCTGCGCCATAGCGCCCTTGGTCTTCAGCGGCACCTCCTTGATGAACAGGGTCAGCAGGAAGGCGAGCAGCGCCGCCGGTGCCGCGTACAGGAAGACATCGGCGACCCCGTGCCCGTACGCGCTCTCCATCACGGTGCGCAGCGGCGCGGGCAGCTTGTCCAGGTCCGGGATGGCGCCGCCGCCGGTGCCGCCCTGCCCCGCCGCGGCCGCGGCCTTCGGACCGAGCTCGGCGAGCCCGTCCTTGACGTAGTCCGTGACGCGGGTGGCCATCACGGCGCCGAGCGCGGAGACGCCCATCGCGCCGCCGAGCGACCGGAAGAAGGTGACGACGGAGCTGGCCGCGCCGAGGTCGCTCGGGTCGACCTGGTTCTGGGTGCAGAGCACGAGGTTCTGCATCATCATGCCGATGCCGAGCCCCATCAGGCCCATGAAGACCGCGATGTGCCAGTACTCGGTGTCGTACCGCATGGTGCCGAGGAGCCCCATGCCCGCCGTCACCAGGACACCACCACTGACCAGCCAGGCCTTCCACTTGCCGGTCTTGGTGATGACCTGCCCGGAGACGGTGGACGAGATGAACAGGCCACCGATCATCGGGATCGTCAGGACACCGGACATCGTCGGCGACTCGCCCCGCGCCAGCTGGAAGTACTGGCTGAAGAACACGGTGCCGCTGAACATCGCGATACCGACGAAGAGCGAGGCGAGCGAGGCCAGGGTGATCGTCTTGTTCCGGAAGAGCCGCAGCGGAATGATCGGCTCGCTCGCCCTGGTCTCGACGAGGAGGAAGATGAGCCCGAGCGCGATCGCCCCGCCGACCATGGCGTACGTCTGCCAGGACAGCCAGTCGTACTTGTCCCCGGCGAAGGTCACCCAGATGAGCAGCAGCGAGACCGCGGCGGAGATGAAGAAGGCGCCGCCCCAGTCGACCTTGACGTCCCGCTTCACGACCGGGAGCTTCAGGGTCTTCTGGAGCACGATCAGCGCGATCACCGCGAACGGCACGCCGACGTAGAAGCACCAGCGCCAGCCCCAGTGGTCGGTGATGACGCCGCCGAGCAGCGGGCCGCCGACGGTGGCGACGGCGAAGGTGGCGCCGAGGTAGCCGCTGTACCGGCCGCGCTCGCGCGGCGAGATCATCGCGGCCATCACGATCTGGGCGAGCGCGGAGAGCCCGCCGACGCCGATGCCCTGCACCACGCGGCAGCCGATCAGCATCGCCGGGTTCTGCGCGAGCCCGGCGACGACCGAGCCCGCCACATAGATGAGCAGGGCTATCTGGACCAGGAGCTTCTTGCTGAACAGGTCGGAGAGCTTGCCCCACAGCGGCGTGGTGGCGGTCATCGCGAGCAGCGCCGCGGTGACCACCCAGGTGTACGCGGACTGGCCGCCGCCCAGGTCGGAGATGATCTCGGGCAGGGCGTTGGAGACGATCGTGGACGACAGAATCGCCACGAACATGCCGAGCAGCAGACCGGAGAGCGCCTCCATGATCTGACGGTGGCTCATCGGGGCCCCGTCAGAGGTGCCGTGGCCGTGGCCGTGACCTCCGTGCTTGGCATGGCTGCCCCGCACACCGGCCGGTGTGGTCGTTGCCATGGTCTTCCTTTTCTTACGTCTTACGCGGGTGTACGGGTGGGCGGGTGAGGGAGCGGGTGGGCGCGGCCCTGGCGGCAGTCGCCGAAGCTGGTGCGCAGCCGGGCGAGCAGGGTGCTGAGCTGGTCGACCTCGTCGTCCGACCAGTCCCGCAGGTAGTGGGCGAGCGCATCCGTGTAGCGGGTGGAGAGCTCCTGGAGCTGCTCCTTGCCCGCGGGCGTGATGCGCAGGATGCGCGAGCGCCGGTCGTCGGGGTCGGGGGACCGGTCGATCCAGCCGTGCTCCGTGACATGCGCGACATGGCGGCTGGTCACCGACATGTCGACGGCGAGCAGCTCGGCGAGGCGGCTCATCCGCATCTCGCCGTACTTGTCGAGCAGCAGCAGGACGGCCGCCGAACCGGCCGGGCAGGCGGCGGGCAGGGTCCGCGCCAGTTCCCGCTTGACCGCTCCGATGGCGCTGAGCTGGCGAGCGAGTTCCTCGTAGCTGCTCTGCGCGGCCATGGGCACACCCTCCGTTTTGTTGCTTAGGGCAACGATAGGAGCGGTTGGTTGCTGAAGGCAAACGAAAAGCGGGCTCAGGGCGCAAAAAAGCTGGCAATGCCGGGCAATGACCCGGCAAAGCCGCAGTACGGTCGGTGCCGGGCGCCCTATGACCGACCCGGCCGCCCGGGGGTTGGGCGCGACCGCCCGATTCGCTAGGGTCCTGACGCATGGCACACAACCCCCACGCGCCCCAGGGTCCCGGTCCCGAGGGACAGCACGACCCCGCCGGCAGCACGCAGATGTTCCGCGCCTTCGTCGAGGAGGGCGCCCCGCAACAGCAGCGGGCGACGGCACCGTCCGGTCCGCGGACCGGCATGATCGTCGGCGTCGCGCTCGCCGTCGTGATCGTCGCCGCCGCCGTCGCCTGGCTGGCACTCGCCTAGCACGTGCCCTGCCGGGAGCACGTCACTTCCACTTGACCGAGACGTCCCTGGTCTCGACGTGCATCCCGAGCGGTACGCGCCAAGAGTCCACGCACACGGTCCAGGTCTCCTTCCCGCTGTCCCCGGCACCGATCGGCACCGGCAGCGGCTCCTCGGACTCGACCGTCGACCAGTCGGTGCCAAGCGGGCCGATGACATGGCTGCCGAAGGTGACCGTGCCCGAACGCACCGGTGTGCCACCGGTGTTACGGAACTCCAGGGTGACCTGCTCGCACCAGCGCTCCTCAGCCGCCTCACGCACCGGTTCGCTGACCTTGAGTACGGCGGGCCGGGGCTCCGCGGGAGCGCTCGGTTCCGGGACGGCGGGCGACTCGGGCGGGCCGCTGCTCCGCGTACCGCCGGAGGGGCCTGTGCTCTGCGTACCGCCGGACGGTCCTGAACTGCCGCTTTCGTCAGGGGACTTGGAGGGCGTACGCCCGACAGGGCCGGAGCCCGTACGGTCGTCGGGCCCGTCCTCGCCCGCCGCTCGGTCCTTCTCGCCACTCCTGTCGGCCCCGTCGAGCGGCACCAACTCCACGTCACCCGTGGGCGCCACCGGCTTGGCGGGAGCCTCCCCGGCCGCGCCGACCGCCACGTAACCGTCGTCGTTGGACGGGCCGCCCATGGTGGCGGCGAGCAGTCCTCCCAGACACACCACGGCCGCCGAGGCCCCGACGAGGGCGCCCCGGCGACTGCGTATCGATGCTGCGGTTCCGGTCCCGGCTCGTCCCATCACGCCAGTGTTACTGACGGGCCGTCAAGAAGGAACCCCCGGGCAGGAACGCACGGACTCGGTCGGCTCAGTCGGCTCAGTCAGCGATCAGGCCCTCCCGCAGCTGCGCGAGCGTGCGCGTGAGCAGCCGCGAGACGTGCATCTGGGAGATGCCGACCTCCTCGCCGATCTGGGACTGCGTCATGTTGGCGAAGAAGCGGAGCATGATGATCCGGCGTTCGCGCGGCGGCAGCTTGGCGAGCAGCGGCTTCAGGGACTCGCGGTACTCCACGCCCTCCAGGGCGCTGTCCTCGTACCCGAGCCGGTCCGCGAGCGAGCCCTCGCCGCCGTCGTCCTCGGGGGCCGGGGAGTCGAGCGAGGAGGCGGTGTACGCGTTGCCGACCGCGAGGCCGTCGACGACGTCCTCCTCCGACACCCCCAGAACCTGGGCGAGTTCGGGCACGGTGGGCGAGCGGTCCAGCTTCTGCGCCAGCTCGTCGCTGGCCTTGGTCAGCGCGAGCCGCAGCTCCTGCAGTCGGCGCGGCACCCGCACCGACCAACTCGTGTCCCGGAAAAAGCGTTTGATCTCTCCGACCACCGTCGGCATCGCGAACGTCGGGAATTCCACGCCCCGTTCGCAGTCGAACCGGTCGATCGCCTTGATCAGGCCGATGGTGCCGACCTGGACGATGTCCTCCATCGGCTCGTTGCGGCTGCGGAAGCGGGCCGCCGCGTACCGCACCAGCGGCAGGTTGAGCTCGATGAGCGTGTCCCGTACGTACGCGCGCTCCGGACTGTTCTCGTCGAGTCTGGCGAGCCGCAGGAACAGGGAGCGGGACAGGGTCCGAGTGTCGATGGCGGTCGAGTCGGCCCGGACGTCGGCGTCGGTGAGCGCTTCGGGCGCCGGCTCGCTCTCCATGAGCGGAAGCGTGAGCACCTTCGAGCTGCCCTGATCTGCGGACATGCCACCCCCTTGAGGTCGCGGACGGTCGCGGTGGGCCTCGCTCCCGTCGGAGGAACGCAGCCTCCACCTGAATACCGGTCATAGGACCGCGCCAAACGCGGTTCCTGGAGAATGTCACATGTCGGCAACACTCTGTAGTGACATGTCGACAACGCGGGGGCAAGTCCGTGCAGGAAAGGGGCGGTCTGCGGCTTTTTGTACGTGCTCCTGTCGGCAAGTGCTCGACCGGTGCTCCACTCGTTCCGGTTAAGCGTCGATCCGGTTTGCGGACCGCAGTCGCGCAAAGCTCCGCGCGAGCAAACGTGACACATGCATCTGGGAGACGCCGAGTTCGGCGCTGATCTGCGACTGCGTCAGATTGCTGTAGTAGCGCAGCAGAAGGATCCGCTGTTCGCGCTCGGGCAGTTGGACCAGGAGATGGCGTACGAGGTCGCGGTGCTCCACGCCGTCGAGCGCGGGGTCCTCGTAGCCGAGCCGGTCGAGCAGGCCCGGCAGGCCGTCGCCCTCCTGGGCCGCCTCCAACGACGTTGCGTGGTACGAGCGTCCGGCCTCGATGCAGGCCAGGACCTCGTCCTCAGTGATGCGGAGGCGTTCGGCGATCTCCGCGGTCGTGGGGGTGCGCCCGTACGCCGTGGTGAGGTCCTCGCTCGCGCCGGTCACCTGGACCCACAGCTCGTGCAGGCGGCGCGGTACGTGCACCGTGCGGACGTTGTCGCGGAAGTACCGCTTGATCTCACCGACGACGGTGGGCATCGCGAAGGTCGGGAACTGGACGCCGCGGTCCGGGTCGAACCGGTCGATGGCGTTGATGAGGCCGATGGTGCCGACCTGGACGACGTCCTCCATCGGCTCGTTGCGGCTGCGGAACCGGGCCGCCGCGTACCGCACGAGCGGCAGGTTCGCCTCGATCAGTGCCGCCCGTACCCGGCTGTGCTCCCGGGTGCCCGGCTCGAGCTCCTTGAGCTCGGCGAAGAGGACCTGGGTCAGCGCTCGGGTATCGGCGCCCCGCTTCTTGGCGGGGGGCACTTGAGGAGCAGTACTGGCCGGCACGGTCAACGCCACTCCTTTTCTGAGCAAAACCGTTCCACTCATTCGTCAAAAGCGGTCATAGCATCACAAGACATGTGCACTGTGTGCAAGCACCGCATAACGCCGTGTTGAGGGGCAAGTTGTGAAGTAAACGTGCAGAACGCAGAAAAGCCCCCTGCGGGGGAAGCAGGAGGCGGAACCGAACGCGGAGTGCTGTGGGTGGGGTCAGTTGACCAACTCGGTCATGAAGTCGCCGACGCCCTGTGCGGCGCTGGAGATGCCCTCGAAGCCGACGCCGACGAGATCGGCGGCACGCTTCGGTGACACGATGATCGTGTACAGCACGAAGACCACGAGTATGTAGAGCGCGATCTTTTTGGCCTGCGCCACGCTGCCGACCTCCCCTGCCTCTCCTGCGTGCGGTCGGGTGAGTCTATTACTCACACAGGCTTTAAGGACCAACGGCCTCGAGAAGCGGGTCCTTTGCCGCGCCGCGGGCGCTTTGCGAGGGCGCAGGATGGATGGTGAGCCCGGCGGATCTGGCAGGAATCCGCAGGGCCCGGGACCCGGCTCTACTGCGGGGTTCACGTCGCGCGCTTCCCCCTGACTGCGACGTGGACTTAGGGGCCAGGTCCTCGCCGGGGGAAGCGGCTTGTCCCCCCGATGCCGCTTCCCCCGTCCTGACGGTGCGAAAGCCCCGGTGCCCTTGCGGCGTCGGGGCTTTCGCGTGCGTACGGGGCTGGTACGCGTATGTCTTGAGGAAACGCCCTTGAGGAAACGCTGAAGGGCCCCGGCTGCTGCCGGGGCCCTTCTTCAGCGGTAGCGGTGGGATTTGAACCCACGGTGACTTGCGCCACACTCGCTTTCGAGGCGAGCTCCTTCGGCCGCTCGGACACGCTACCGAGACGAAGCTTAGCCCAAAGGGCCCCGTGCACTGAAATCCGTATCGATCAAGGCTCAGGCACGGGCCTCAGCGGTCCTTCAGCGGTCCTTCACCGCTCCCGGAAGAAGCGGCGGAGCTGGTCGGAGCACTCCTCTTCGAGCACCCCGGAGACAACCTCGGGGCGGTGGTTGAGGCGGCGGTCGCGGATCAGGTCCCACAGCGAACCGGCCGCGCCCGCCTTCTCGTCCCGTGCGCCGTACACCACCCGCTCCAAACGGGACTGCACCAGAGCGCCCGCGCACATCGTGCAGGGCTCGAGCGTCACGACGAGCGTGCAGCCGGTCAGCCGCCACTCGCCGAGCTTCGCGGCGGCGCGGCGCACGGCGAGCACCTCGGCGTGCGCCGTGGGGTCGCCGGACGCCTCCCGCTCGTTGTGCCCGGCGGCGAGAAGCTCGCCGCGCGGGGAGAGGACGACGGCGCCGACCGGTACGTCCCCGCCGAGTACGGCCTGTTCGGCCTCGGCGAGGGCGAGCCGCATCGGCGCCTCCCAGCGGTCGCGTACCGGATCGGTCACCGGATCAGTCACCGCGATGCCCCCGCGGTGTCGCGGGGGCGCCTGCCGGGTCGGTCACTAGCGCACCGCCTCCAGGACCTCCGAGGCGCCCAGGGCGTCGGCGATCTCGTTCAGGGCGTCGCCGTTCGCGGACATCGTGAGCAGCTCCTTCTCCGACAGGCCCAGGTCGTCGAGGATCGCGCTGTCCCCGAGCGGTCCGACCGGTACGGCGTCACTGTCGGTCTCGTCGGCGTCGTGCTCCGGCTCGCCGTCCTCGGTGCCGTCGAGGTCGGTCAGCTCGTCCAGGTCGGCCGAGTCGTCCGAGGAGCCCGGCTCGCGGCCGAGCAGCTCGTCCGTGAGCAGGATCTCGCCGTAGCTGCTGCGCTTGGCGGCCGCCGCGTTCGATACGTAGATACGCGGGTCCTCCTCGCCGTCCACTCGGACGACGCCGAACCAGGCGTCCTCCTGCTCGATGAACACGAGCACTGTTTCGTCGTCTGCCCCCGGGGCGGCGTCCCGGGCCAGGTCGGTGAGATCCGACAGGGTCTCCACATCGTCGAGCTCTGTATCGCTCGCTTCCCACCCGTCTTCGGTGCGCGCGAGCAGTGCGGCGAAGTACACCGTGACTCTCCCACTGGTCTGAGGCGTGCCGGTTGGGGTTCCCCCCGGCGGAGGTTGAACTGGTCGGGAGTGCGGCTAGCGCCTCCGTCCCATCGGAATCGTGGCAGAAACCTGCGCGATGCGAGAGGTCTTCGGCGTGCTGTGTCTACGGCGAGCCGTGCGGGTGCGCTGCTGGATTGTTGTCCCGCACCGCTCGGAGAGCGGGCACGGGGCGGTCCGGGGCCCAGTTACTGTGGTGTCCATGCGGATCCACGTTGTCGACCACCCGCTGGTGGCGCACAAACTCACCACGCTGCGCGACAAGCGCACCGACTCCCCGACCTTCCGGCGCCTCGCCGACGAGCTGGTCACCCTGCTCGCGTACGAGGCGACGCGGGACGTGCGCACCGAGCAGGTCGACATCACTACCCCGGTCGGCCCGACCACCGGCGTCAAGCTCTCCCACCCGCGGCCGCTGGTCGTCCCGATCCTGCGGGCCGGGCTCGGCATGCTCGACGGCATGGTGCGGCTGCTTCCGACCGCCGAGGTGGGCTTCCTCGGGATGGTCCGCGACGAGGAGACGCTCACCGCCTCGACGTACGCGACCCGCATGCCGGAGGACCTCTCCGGGCGCCAGGTGTACGTCGTGGACCCGATGCTGGCCACCGGCGGCACGCTGGTCGCGGCGATCAAGGAGCTGATCCGGCGCGGCGCCGACGATGTGACGGCCGTGGTGCTGCTCGCGGCGCCCGAGGGCGTCGAGGTCATGGAGCGGGATCTGGCGGGTACGCCGGTGACCGTGGTGACCGCGTCCGTCGACGAGCGGCTCAACGAGCACGGGTACATCGTGCCGGGCCTCGGCGACGCCGGGGACCGGATGTACGGCGCCGCGGAGTAGCCCGCCCCGCCGCCCCGCCGTAGCCCCGCCGCCGCTCAGCAGTTCTTCTTGCCCGAGGCCGGGTCGGACGGGTTCGGCTTCGGGTTGGTCAGGGCCTTGATGGCCTTGTCGGCTTCCGCCTTCTTGGTGAGCTCCTTGAAGGCGGTGCCGATGATCAGGTCGATCTCCTGGCCCTTGCGGCCGTCCGTGCGGTGCTCGGCGCCCTTGAGCTGGGTGGCGAGCACCGGCATGGCGGTGTCCTCGGCGGTCTTGGGGCCGAGCAGTACTGCGGCGCCCTTGACCTTCTTGTCGTACTCCTTCGTCGCGTTGCCCACCTTGCCGATGGTGAAGCCGCGCTTCTTCAGCTCGTCGGCGGTCCTCTGGGCGAGGCCGCTGCGGGGCGTGGCGTTGAGGACGTTGACGGTGATCCGGTCCGGCTTCGGCAGCGGTTTCGGCGGCTCGGCAGGGGCGGGGGACTTGTCCGGCTTGCAGTCGGTTCGGTCCGCAGCAACGGTTCTGCGCTCGCCGTCGCCGGAGAAGACGCCGATGAGCTGGAACGTGCCCCAGGACGCCAGCGCGAGCGCCGCGGCCCCGATCACCGCGAGCACGATCCTGCCGCGGCGACTTCTGCGCATCCGCGGGTACTTGTCCCCCGTGATGCGGAACTGACCGCCCTTGCCGGGGGGAGTGAGCATGCTCATAAGCGCAGCGTAATCCGGCTCGGCGGCGCTGCCTACTGGGTGATCTTTGTCGGTGACCCGACTCGGCTCATCGGGGCCGGTTCGGGCTTGAGGGCACGTCAGCCGGGTACGCCGGTCGGGTGCGTAGGCCGACCGTGGCAGTCGGGTGCGTCAGTCGAGCTCGAGGACGCGGGCGTGCAGCACCTGGCGCTGCTGGAGCGCGGCGCGCACGGCGCGGTGCAGGCCGTCCTCGAGGTAGAGGTCGCCCTGCCACTTCACGACGTGGGCGAAGAGGTCGCCGTAGAAGGTCGAGTCCTCGGCGAGCAGCGTTTCGAGGTCCAGCTGCTGCTTGGTGGTGACGAGCTGATCGAGGCGGACCGGGCGCGGTGCCACGTCCGACCACTCCCGGGTGCTCTCCAGGCCGTGGTCGGGGTACGGCCGGCCGTTTCCGATGCGCTTGAAGATCACACGGAAAGCCTACCGGGCCCGGCCCTCCGGGCGCAGCCATGGCGACCGAGTGCGAAGCTGGGAAATCATCCCCC
The DNA here is from genome assembly GCF_053591935.1 of Streptomyces sp. NPDC002851. Lineage (NCBI taxonomy): Bacteria > Bacillati > Actinomycetota > Actinomycetes > Kitasatosporales > Streptomycetaceae > Streptomyces > Streptomyces sp. NPDC002851. The sequence continues at coordinate 77,985 of NZ_JBSFUT010000032.1, forward strand.
GAAAGGGGCATATCGCCCGCTAGGTGGCGCAGCCCGAGCCGGAACAGGGGCCTGACATGACCGAGAGCGAGCCGACCGCCCGAAGCGTGCCGGGGCCCGACCGGGTGAGTCCGCGCGGAGCGATATTGACGCGGCCGGAGCCGTGACCGCCGTGCGACGAGAGCATCCCCACATGAGGATTGTTCAACGATCCTCATGCGGGGATGCTCTCTGGGTGGCTACTCCGTCACGCGCTCGTGGTCCTCATGCAGACCCCCGCCGCTGCCCTCGTCGCCCTCGGTGGGCACGGACTCCACCGGCTTCGTGAGCGAGCTCAGGTCGTGGGCGTAGGTGCCCACGGCGTTGGCGATGACGTCGATGTTGGTGTCGAACGCCGCCATGTCGATGTTCTCGAGGGTGTCGCAGGCCGCGTGGTAGCACGGGTCGTACGCGATGCCCGCCTCGCCGCCGTACTTCTCCGCCTGCTTGTCGGTCTTGACGCCCTCGGCGCCCGTGAAGGTGCCGCCGGAGGGGATGCCGACCGCGATGAACGGGCCGTAGTCGGAGCGTCCCGTGAAGTCGGTGCCCTCGTGCGGCTTGTCCGCCCGGTCGAGGAACTCGTTGATGTCGCGCTCGAGTTGGGCCGAGCCCTCGGGGCCCGCGCCCGCGCCTTCGCCGTCCGAGTCGTCGCCGTCGTACACGAACTGGCCGTAGTTGGGTGAGGCGATCATGTCGAAGTTGAGGTAGAGCGCGATCTGCTTCCGCTGCTCCTCGCTGAGCTTCTCGACCCACTTCTCGGAGCCGATCAGGCCGTTCTCCTCGGCGGACCAGAGCGCGAACCGCACCTTGTTGCGGGGCTTGGCCTTCGCCTCGCCAAGTGTCCGGGCGACTTCGAGGAGACCGGCCGAGCCGGATCCGTTGTCGTTGATGCCGGGGCCCGCGCTGACCGAGTCGAGGTGGGCGCCGAGCATCACGGTGTGGTCGGCGTCGCCGCCCGGGGTCTCGGCGATGACGTTGTTCGTCTTGCGGACCTCTTGGAGCTCGCGGATCTCGAAGTCGACGGTGAGCGCGCCGGATTCGGCCTCGGCGGCCAGCTTCTCGCCCTCGGCCTTGGTGATGCCGCCGGTCGGGATGCGGGCGACGGCGGGGTCGCCGAGGGTGCCGGAGAGGGCGCCGTCGGTGTTGTTGTAGACGATCGCGCCGACCGCGCCCGCGTCCGCGGCGGTGGCCTGCTTCTGCGCGAAGGTGCAGCCGCCGCGCTTGATCAGCGCGATCTTGCCGGTGAAGTCGCCGGAGGAGAAGTCGGCGGCTTCGCAGCCGGTGGTGTCGTCGGCCGGTACGGCGGCGATGGTGGCCCGAATGCCGCCTTCCGGGGTCGACTTGGTGTACGTCATCGACTTGATCTCGACGTCGCGGGGCGCGGGCGAGACGACGGCGAGACGCTGGGCGAGCGTCTCGGTGTAGGTGAACTCGAAGGAGTCGTACGAGACGTCGTACCCGGCCTTCTTGAACATCTTCGCGGCGTACGCGGCCGAGGCGTCGTGACCCGGCGAACCGGCCGCCCGGTGGCCGCCGTTGGCGTCGGCTATCTCCTGGAGCTTTTGCAGGTGGTCGTGGGCCTTGGCCGCGGTCGACGTCCGGACCAGCTTGGTGGCCAGCTTGCGGGCGTCGTGGGTGGGGTTGCCGTGGCCGGTGCCGTGGGCGCGGTCGGCGGTGGCGGTGCCGGCGGAGGCGAGCAGGAGTGGTGTCGCGAGCGCGGCGGCGGCGAGAGCCGCCAGGGTTCTGTGTGTCTTCACAGAGGTCCTTTCCCCGAGGGTGTTGGGCGTACGGCTTGGCCCGAGGCCGGTGCCGTACGAGGTGGAAGGAACCTAGCGACGCCCGTGACCTCGGGGAAGGGGTGTGAATGAGTTAGGTCCTGTCCTCAAACTCCCGCCTATGCCCGCGAGTTTGAGGACAGGACCTAACTCCGCGGGGGTTTCGCCGCCTTTGCCGCCTTGGCCGCGGCTTTCAACTCCTGCTTGTTCGCCCGGACTTTGGCCAGCGACTCGGGGCCCGTGATGTCCGCCGCCGAGCGGTACGCCCCCTTCTCGCCGTACGAACCAGCGGCCTCGCGCCAGCCCTTGGGCTGTACGCCGTACTGCTTGCCGAGCAGCGCCAGGAAGATCTTGGCCTTCTGTTCGCCGTAGCCGGGCAGCGCCTTGAGGCGGGCCAGGAGCTCCTTGCCGTCGGCGACATCGGCCCAGATGGCCTCGGCGTCACCGTCGTACTCCTCGACGAGGTACCGGCAGAGCTGCTGCACCCGCTTGGCCATCGACCCCGGATAGCGGTGCACCGCGGGCTTCTCGGAGAGCAGCGCGGCGAACGCCTCCGGGTCGTACGCGGCGATGTCATGGGCGTCGAGGTCGTCCGCGCCCATGCGCTGCGCGATGGTGTGCGGCCCCGCGAACGCCCACTCCATCGGCACCTGCTGGTCGAGCAGTGCGCCGACGAGGGCGGCGAGGTGGCTGCGGCCGAGCAGTTCGTCCGCGGCGGCGTCCTGGGCAAGGTGAATCTCGGTCATGGCCCGATCATGCGGCTCCAGGAGTGGGGTTGCGATCGGGGTGGAGCCAGGTGGGGGGCGGGCGGCGCGCGTGGCTCGGCCGGTCCGGTGGTGACGGGCGGGGCCCGGTGGTCGACTGGGGCGTATGGGCCACGAGCACGGCGTGGGGTCCGTGGTGTCCGGCACCCCGACCGGGGCGTACCGCTCCCGGCTTCTGATGACCATCGGCATCAGCGTCTTCATCACGCTGCTCCAGGTCGTCGGCGGGCTGCTCTCCGGCAGCCTCGCGCTGCTCGCGGATGCCGCGCACAGCCTCACCGACGCGATCGGCGTCTCGCTCGCGCTGGGCGCGGTCACGCTGGCCCAGCGGGCGCCGACGCCCCGGCGGACGTTCGGCTTCTACCGCGTGGAGATCTTCTCCGCGGTCCTCAACGCGCTGCTGCTCCTCGGGATTTTCGTCTGGGTGCTCGTCTCGGCGATCCGGCGGTTCCACGAGCCGGTCGAGGTGCAGGGCGGGCTCGCCTTCGTCATCGCGGCGCTCGGCCTGTTCGCCAACCTGGTGGGGCTGTGGCTGCTGCGCGAGGGGAAGGGGAAGAGCCTCAATCTGCGGGGCGCGTATCTGGAGGTGCTCGGCGACGCGCTCGGCTCGATGGCCGTGATCGTGGGCGCCCTGGTCATCTACTTCACCGGGTGGCAGGCCGCCGACCCGATCGCCGCGATCGTGATCGGGGTACTGATCGTGCCGCGCTCCGTCTCGCTCCTGAAGGACGCCGGGCTCGTGCTGCTCGAGGCCACGCCCCAGGACGTGGACCTCGCGGAGGTACGTCAACACCTGCTCGATGAGCCGGGCGTGGTGGCGGTGCACGACCTGCACGCCTGGACCGTGACCTCCGGGATGCCGGTGCTCATGGCGCATGTGGTGGTGGAGCCCGCCGTGCTCGCTCAGGAGGACCGGGGCCGCCTTCTGCGCCGGCTCCAGGCCTGCCTCGGCGACCATTTCGACGTCGCGCACTCGACGCTTCAACTGGAGCCGGTGGGGCATGGGGAGGGCGAAGGGGCGCTGCACGACTAGGGGTTGAGGGGAGAGTCGAGTGCCCCTCGGCCGTCACTCCCTACCGTTGCGTGGAGCCAGGCCCGCGTGCCCGAGCAGTTCGTCCAGGGCGTCCTTGATCCGCCCGGCCGGTACCTCCCGCTCGGCGCGCAGGTGGTGGATCAGGCTCGGTGTCAGCGGAGCGAGGAGCAGATGGGCGAGGACGGGGGCATCCGCGTCGGGCCGAATCGCGCGGATCAGCATGGACACATGGGTGTGCAGCGTGGGGTAGGGACCCCGGCTGTAGCGCGCGGTCGGTGAGCCCGCGTGTTCGGCCGCGAGCATCATCGCCCGCTGCTCGTCCACGTGGTCGGCGAGCGCGTGCAGAAAGGCACGCAGGCGCTCGGCCGGTGGGGCGTTCGGGCCGAGCGGCGGTGGCCCGGACAGAAAAGCCTGCTGCAACTGCTGCTCGCGGTCGTCCAGAAGGGCCATGAGCAGCGCGGATACGTCACTGAACCGGCGGTAGACCGTCCCCACGCCGATCCCGCTGGCGCGCGCGACCGCGTTCATCGTGACCGCGCCGGGTCCGCGCTCGGCGACGATCGTCGCCGCGGCGTCCAGGATCTTGCGCCGGTTGCGCGCGGCGTCGGCGCGCTCGGTCGGCGGCTGGTCGGCCAGGGGCAGCAGGCCGTGGTGCGGGGGTAGGTGTGGCTGGTCCTTCATGTTCCGAGCGTACCCGCGGAGCAGGTGAAGCGGAAAGTTATCCGCTTCTTCGCCGGAACCTCTTGCGAACCGGATAGCGATCCGGTTCACTGGTCAACGACAGGAAGCGGATAGTGATCCGGTTCAGCCCTCCAGATCTTCCAGACCTTCTCGACCTCGTGCTTTCGAAGGGACCCCGTCATGACCGCCAAGATCGCTGTCGTCTACTACTCGGCGACCGGCACCGTGCACCAGCTCGCCCAGGCCCTCGCCGAGGGCGCCCAGAAGGGCGGCGCCGAGGTGCGCCTGCGCCGGGTGGCCGAGCTCGCGCCGGACGCCGCCATCGACGCCAACCCCGACTGGCGTGAGCACGTCGAGGCCACCAAGGACATCGAGGTCGCCACGCTCGACGACCTGGAGTGGGCGGACGGGTATGCGTTCGGCTCGCCGACCCGGTTCGGGAACGTCGCCAGCCAGCTGAAGCAGTTCGTCGACACCACCGGCGGGCTCTGGCAGCGCGGCGCCTTCCAGGACAAGACGTTCACCGGCTTCACCAGTGCGCACAACGCACACGGTGGCAATGAGTCGACGCTGCTCGCGCTCTACAACACCGCCCACCACTGGGGCTCGCTGATCGTCTCGCCCGGCTACACCGACGAGACCGTGTACGCCGCGGGCGGCAACCCCTACGGCACCGTGCACCCGGGCGCCAACGGCCCGGTCAGCGAGAACGCCCTCCGGGCCGCCCGCCACCAGGGCGAGCGGCTCACGAAGATCACGGCCAGGCTGCTCGGCTGAACCTGCCGGGAGCGGGCGGGGAGCGCGGGGCTTCCCGCCGTACTCGCGAGGATCAGGCCCCCACGTACTCCCGCAGATGCTGTGCCGTCAGCGTCTCCGAGGAGGCCACGAGGTCGGCGGGCGTGCCGGTGAACACCACGCGCCCGCCGTCGTGACCGCCGCCCGGGCCCAGGTCGACCAGCCAGTCCGCGTGCGCCATCACGGCCTGGTGGTGCTCGATGACGACGACCGTATTGCCGTCGTCCACGAGCCGGTCGAGGAGCGCGAGCAGCTTGTCCACATCCGCCAGGTGCAGCCCGGTGGTGGGCTCGTCGAGGACGTACGTCGAGGACTTCTCGGCCATGTGGATGGCGAGCTTGATGCGCTGCCGCTCGCCGCCGGACAGGGTGTTGAGCGGCTGTCCGAGCCGCAGATAGCCCAGGCCGACATCAACGAGACGGGCCAGGATCGTGTGCGCCTGGCCGCTCGGGAAGAAGTCGTACGCCTCGGCGACCGACATCCCCAGGACCTCGCTGATGTTCCGGCCGCGCAGCGTGTACGTCAGGACCTCGGGCGTGAACCGCTTGCCCTCGCACTGCTCGCACACCGAGGCGACCCCGGCCATCATCGCGAGGTCGGTGTAAATGAGCCCGATGCCGTTGCACTTCGGGCAGGCGCCCTGCGAATTCGCGCTGAACAGCGCCGCCTTGACGCCGTTGGCCTTGGCGAAGGCGGTACGGATCGGGTTGAGCAGCCCCGTGTACGTCGCCGGATTGGAGCGCCGCGAGCCGCGGATCGGCGACTGGTCGGCCACCACCACGCCGTCCCGCCCCGCCAGATACCCGTGGATCAGCGAGCTCTTGCCGGACCCGGCGACGCCCGTGACCACGGTCAGGACGCCCTCCGGAATGTCCACGTCGACGCCCTGCAGGTTGTGCAGATCGGCGCCCCGGATCGCCAACTGCCCGCGCGGCTCGCGCACTTGGTCGCGGAGCTTGGCACGGTGGCCGAGGTGGCGGCCGGTCAGCGTGTCCGAGTCGCGGAGCCCGGCCACATCGCCCGTGTAGCAGATCCGGCCGCCCTCGGTACCGGCCCCCGGACCCAGGTCCACGACGTGGTCGGCGATCTCGATCACCTCGGGCTTGTGCTCCACGACGAGCACCGTGTTGCCCTTGTCCCGCAGGAGAAGCAGCAGGTCGTTCATGCGCCGGATGTCGTGCGGGTGCAGGCCGATGGTCGGCTCGTCGAAGACGTACGTCACGTCGGTGAGGCTGGAGCCCAGGTGCCGCACCATCTTCACGCGCTGCGCCTCGCCGCCGGAGAGCGTGCCCGCGGGCCGGTCCAGGCTCAGATAGCCGAGCCCGATCTCCACGAGCGAGTCGAGCAGATGCTTGAGCGTGTCGACGAGCGGCCGCACGCCCTCGGCGTCGACGCCCCGCAGGAAGTCGGCCAGATCGTTGATCTGCATCGCGGAGCACTCGGCGATGTTCTTGCCGCCGATGGTCGAGGACCGCGCCGCTCGGCTGAGCCGGGTGCCGCCGCAGGCCGGGCAGTCGGTGAAGACCACGGCCCGGTCGACGAACTTCCGGATGTGCGGCTGCAGCGCGTCCCGGTCCTTGACCAGCCAGCTGCGCTGCATCTTGCCGATCAGGCCCTCGTACGTGAGGTTGCTGGTCCCCACCTTGACCTTGGTGACCGGCTTGCGGAGCAGGTCCTCCCACTCGGCATCGGTGTACGCGGCGAGCTTCTTGTCCGGGTCGAGGAACGGCGCCGCGACGACGACCGACCAGGGCCACGAGTCGACGGCGTACCCGGGTATCAACAGCGCGCCCTCATTGAGCGACTTCGACCGGTCCACGAGCTGATCGAGGTCGATGTCCGAGACCTGCCCGAGCCCCTCGCACTCGGGGCACATGCCCTCCGGCAGATTGAAGCTGAAGGCGCCGGACGTGCCGATGTGCGGGGTGCCGAGGCGGCTGTAGACGATCCGCAGCATGCTGTAGGCGTCCGTGGCGGTGCCCACCGTGGAGCGCGAGTTGGCGCCCATCCGCTCCTGGTCGACCACGATCGCCGCGCTCAGATTGCGCAGCGCGTCCACCTCGGGGCGGGCCGGGCTCGCCATGAAGGACTGGAGGAAGGCGCTGTACGTCTCGTTGATCAGACGCTGCGACTCGGCGGCGACGGTGCCGAAGACCAGGCTGGACTTGCCGGACCCGGAGACCCCCGTGAACACGGTGAGGCGGCGCTTGGGCAGGTCGAGCGAGACGTTCCGAAGGTTGTTCGCGCGGGCGCCGCGGACCTGGATCAGGTTGTGGCTGTCGGCGGGCGGTGCGGTCACGGCGGCTCCTGGGGCTCGAGGTGGTTGGTGGGGATCCCAAGTGGTGGGCGATCTCAAGTGGTGAGGGGTCCCAAAAAGCGTACACCGTACTCAGTCTCGGGTGAGGGGTATTTTTGTGGCGTTGACGCTGTTGACAGAGTGTCGATACGGTCGCCGGGAGATACCGTCCGCACCGTCAACTGCCGTCGTACGACTGGGGAATGACATGCCGGAGGCATCGCACGAATCCGTCGGATCGGCCGGGGGCGCCGAGTCCGGGGGCGCCGAGCACGGCGAGTACGCCGAGTACGGCGAAGAGATCGAGTACGTGGACGTACTGATCGTCGGCGCCGGGCTCTCCGGCATCGGGGCCGCCTGCCACCTGCGGCGCGAGGCCCGCGGCAAGAGCTTCGCCATCCTGGAGAGCCGACGGTCCATAGGCGGCACCTGGGACCTCTTCCGGTACCCGGGCATCCGCTCCGACTCGGACATGTACACCCTGAGCTACTCGTTCCGGCCCTGGACCGACAACCGCGCCATCGTCGACGGCACCTCCATTCGCGCGTACATCCAGGACACCGCCCGCGCCTATGGCGTGGACCGTGCCATCCGCTACGGCCACCGGGTGGTACGGGCCGACTGGTCCTCGGAGCGTGCGCATTGGCGCGTCACGGTGGCGCGGGAGACCGAAGGCGGCGCTACTGAAGAGGTCCGGATCGACTGCGGCTTCTTCTTCTGTTGCTCCGGTTACTACCGCTACGACGAGGGCTACGCCCCCGACTTCCCCGGCATCGAGAACTTCCGCGGCCGTGTCGTCCACCCACAGGACTGGCCCGAGGACCTGGACCACGCGGGCCGGCGAATCGTGGTGATCGGCAGCGGCGCCACCGCCGTCACCCTCGTCCCGGCCCTGGCCGAGACCGCCGAACACGTGACGATGCTCCAGCGCTCGCCCAGCTACGTCGTGCCCCTGCCCTCGCGCGAACCGCTCGCCCGGCCGCTGCACCGGTTGCTCCCGGAGCGGGCCGCGGGCAGCACCCTGCGCTGGCGGAACGCGCTGCTCCAGATCGCCACGTACCAGCTCAGCAGGCGCGCGCCCCGGGCCGTTCGCAAGGGCCTGCGCGCCGCCGTGCGCAGTCAGCTGCCGTCCGGCTACGACGTGGACACGCACTTCCGTCCGTCGTACGACCCCTGGGACCAGCGGCTCTGTGTCGTACCGGACGGGGACCTGTTCCGCGCGCTCCGCAGCCGCCGGGCCGACGTGGTGACGGACGCGATCGAGGGCTTCACGGAGAACGGCATACGGCTCGCCTCCGGCGCGGAGCTCGCCGCCGATGTCGTGGTCACCGCCACCGGGCTCAACCTGCTGGCCTTCGGCGGCCTGGAGATGACCGTCGACGGCAAGCCGGTGGAGCCGCGGGACACGGTCGCGTACAAGGGCATGATGCTGTCCGGCGTCCCCAACTTCGCGTTCACGCTCGGCTACACGAACGCTTCCTGGACCCTCAAGGCGGATCTCGTCGCGCGGTACGTCTGTCGCCTCCTGCGCCACATGGACCGGCGCGGTCACCGGGTGTGCACGCCCCGGGCCCCGCGCTCGGCCCGCGGCCTGCGGCCGCTCATCGACCTGAAGTCCGGGTACGTGCAGCGCGGCCTGGACCGGCTGCCGAAGCAGGGCCCAACGGCGCCGTGGCGGCTCTACCAGAACTATGCGCGGGACGTCCTGCTGCTGCGGCGGGGCAGGGTCGACGACGGGGGAATGCGGTTCGGCATGATCGATCGCAAAAAAGTGGACAGAACCCCTTGACGTATGACAAACAGCGAGGAAAATCTCAAATACACCAGAAAACCAGAGCGAGCCGCACCCCCGATGGAGACGTCCGTCGGTCGCGTGAAGACCCACTCGTTGGCTCTGGCTAGGCCCCCGGCAGATCCACTCGATCTCGTAAGTTCCCGAAGACGTTCGAGGCTTACGAAACCGAGAACGGACTACCGGGGACTGCATGTGTGTAGGTAGTGACTGTATGTAGGACGAGGGCCCCGACCGGTTCACCGGCCGGGGCCCTCGTCGTATTCTTTACCGGTTCTTTCCCAGTGATCTCGAAGCGGCCTCTCGAGAAGACATTCCGAGCAGATCGGAATAGATTATGCATGAGGGGAAGAAGGTGAAGTAGATGCTGAGGTACACAGCTCCGACGGTGACCCGCCTCGGGCGGATCGAAGAATTGACCGGACAGCTTCGTCGCGGTGTTCCTGACCTTCTCGGCCACGGCAACATTCTGTGAGAAGTGATAGGGCGAGCCCCTTGCCTGCTGCCTCAACAGGCAGTCAGGCGGGGGCTTTTGCATCTGACCGGCACCTTGTGATCGATCTGGTGGGGTGCTCGGGGCGTAGTGCGCCCGGCACTCCGCGCATTTCCTCGGATGTGCAATATTCCTCCTTTCAATGGTTGAGTCCGGGAGTTATCGAGGGTCCGCCGCAACCCGAAAACGGTGCACGCGTGCTTTTTTCCGGGCCTCTTCTCTTTCGTCCATCACTGGAATTTGTCCAGCGTATTTCCGATGCGGTCGCGGACGCGCGTTACCGGGCCCTCGCCGGGGTCCTCAGGACGCTGCCCGCGGAGCTCTCCGGATGTGTCGTCACGCCGGAGCGGGTCGTCCTGTTCCGCGGCCTCTCCAGCCCCGACCAGATCTTCCACCGGCGGACCGGAACGGATGTCTCCTGGTCCTCGGACCCCAGGGACCTCCTGGACGGCCGCCTCCCGGACTTCGACCGCGAGAGCCTCTGGCGGAGCTGCCGCGGCGAGGACGTGCTGCTCTATCCGCACCTCGGGCAGCTGCGCTCCGGCCAGTTCGCCGTCCTCGGCCCCCGCACCACCCGTACCGAGACGTACGAGCGCGCCACCCCCCTCGAGCTGCCGCGCCGCACCCCGCTGCGCGCGTACGCCCGCCTCGCCTACGACCTGCTCCTCGAGGAGACCCGCCGCTACGCCCCGGGCGAGGGCGGCCCGGACCGGGTCGGCATCCTGCTCTCCGGCGGCGTCGACTCGGCCACCGTCCTTGCGGCGCTCGCCGACCACGGCGGCTGTGACGTCACGGCGTACCACATGGGCACCGACGACCCGGCCGCCGACGAGAGCGGGTACGCGCGGGCGGTCTGCCGCCACCTCGACGTCCCCCTGGTGACCGTCCCCCGCGCCGCGGCCGACGACGACTACTTCGCCACCAGCTGCGACCTGCCCCACCCCTTCAACCACGTCTGGCTGCGCTCCCTGGAACGCGTCGCCGACCGGATCGCGGCGGACGGCATCCGGGTCGTCCTGTCCGGCCTGGAGGGGGACATGCTCTTCGGCCCGCTGCGGTACGGGCTGCACGACGTCCTCCGGGGCGACATAGCGCCGTACGAGAAGTGGCACATGCTGCACGGCCTGCTCGGCACCCGCTGGGAACTGAGCCGCATCCTGCGCAGCGCCCGGCCCTCGTACTCCCTCTACGCCGACCCGGAAGGGCTCGCCGAGGTGGAACTCGGCAGCGACTTCCTCATCCCGGTGCCGGACGCCGGGCCCGAGGCGTACGACGCCGACTTCGCGCCCCAGGAACACACGCTGAACCTCGCCCTCTGGCGGCCCCGCGGCATCCATCTCGCCAAGCCCCTCGGCGGACGGCTCCTGCGCCGCCTCGCGGCCCGGCTCCCCGACGCGTACCGCCTGATCCCGCACGCCGGACGCACCATCGACAAGCCGGTGCTGCGCCTCGCCGCCGCCCACCGGCTGCCGCCCGAGGTCTGGCGCCACTACGGACGCACCTGGCTGGGCTCGCCCGACGAGACCTGGTGCCTGCGCCACCCCGACACGCTCGCCCGGATCCTCGGCGCCCCCGATGCCCGCCTGAGCGCCCTCGGCGTCGTCGACCCGAGGCGCCTCGACGCGGTACTCGCGGACCCCCGCGCGCTGCGCCGCAATGCCGAGAACCTGCTCTGCTCCACCATGGTCGAGCTCTTCCTGCGCGACCTCGAAGCCCGACTCCGCCCCCACACGGCGGACGACCGGAGGTGACCGCCATGCCGCTGCTCCGGCTCACCGAACAGACCGTCTTCGACCCCGCCGACGGCGCGGGCATCCTGCTCGACGGGGCGGACGGCGCGTACTACGAGCTGAACCCCGTCGCCACCCTGATGCTCCAGGCCGCGCTGCGCTTCGACACCACGGAGGACGCGGTACGGGACCTCGCGCAGCGCATCGACGCCACCGAGGCCGTGCTCCGCGACGGGCTTGCCGAGCTCGCCGGGCAGCTCGCTGAGACGCGTCTTGCCGAGCGTGGTGGCGTGTCCGGTGATGGTGAAGGTGGCGGCGACTACGGCGGCGGCGAGGGGTCATGACGGAGTCGGGCGCTGGTGCGGGCGTTGGTACGGGCGCTGGTTCAGGCGTCGGTTCCGGTGCTGGTTCGGGCGCCGGTTCGGTTGTCGATCGGGTCGGTGGTTCGGTCGTTGATCCGGTCGCGGCGTGGGAGTTCTTGCTCTGGGATCCCGGGCCATCGCCCGCCGCCGGGCCCGCCGCTCGCGGTGGCGGGGTGGCTCGTTCGTCTCGTCGTTCGTCTCGTCGGGTGCCTCGTCGGGTGCGGCTGCTCGCCGCTGCTCGCACCGTTCGGGCCGCGCGGCTGCTGCGGCGGCGCGGCTGGGGCGAGGCGCAGCGGTACCTGCGGGCGCAGCGGCCGGTGGTGCACGCCGATGTCCGGCTCCGGCGTGAGCCGTCGGAGGCGGTCCGGCTCGCCCGTCGCGAAGTGCTGCCCTGCCTCACGGCGTTGCGCCTCGCCGACCCGAACGCGCTCTGCCTGGCCCGTTCGTACGCGCTCGTCACCTACCTCACCGCGCTCGGGCTGCCCGCCGAACTCGTCGTGGCCCGGCAGCGCTCGTCGATCGGCGGCCGGTTCGCCTTCCACGCCTGGGCGGAGCTGTACGGGGAGGTGCTCGCGGACATTCCCGGGGTCAGGACGGGATACACGGTGTTGCAGCGCGTCGGTTCCGAGCAGGTACGGGGAGCGGGGACGGGGGCGGGGGCGGGGGCGGAGGCGGTCGACGCGAACCGACGGGCGGCGTCCGGGAGCGCCGCATGAGGATCCGACGGGCCGCCGCACCCGCGGCACCCGCTCCCGCCGCACCCGGCGGCCGACGCACGGGCACGCAGGAGATCCGGCGCATCCTGCGCGGGCACGGCCGCCGGATCTCCCTGGCCGCGGCCCTTGCCCTGGCCGGGTCCGCGCTCGCGCTGGCCCAACCCCTGGTCGTCAAGCGGGTCATCGAGGCGGCTGGCGCGGGCGCCGCGATGGCCGGTGCCATCTGGCTGCTCGTCGCGCTCTTCCTCGCGCAGGCCGCCGTTCAGGCCGTGGCACGTTACGTACTCGCCCGCACCGGAGAGGGCGTCGTGCTCGGTCTGCGCCTGGGCCTCATCGCCCACCTCTTGCGCCTGCCGATGCGTACGTACGACCGTCACCGCACCGGCGACCTGATCGCCAGGACGACCGCCGACAGCACCGCGCTGCGCATGCTCGTCTCGCAGGGCTTCACCGACGCGCTGACCGGCAGCATCGGCCTCGTCGGCGTCGTCGTCCTGATGGTGTGGCTGGACTGGGTGCTGTTCCTGCTGGTCCTGGCCGTGATCGTGCTCGGCTCGCTGGCGGTGGCGTCGGTGCTGCGCGGCATCGAACGGGCCTCGCTGCACGCACAGGAGGCCACCGGCGCGATGACCGCCGAACTGGAGCGCGCGCTCGGCGCCATCCGCACGGTGCGCGCCAGCCGCGCCGAGGAGCGCGAGACGTCGCGTATCGGGGAGCAGGCCCGGTCCGCGTACACCCAGAGCGTGCGCGTCGGCGCGCTTGACGCGGTGGTCGCTCCGGCGATCACGCTCACCATCAACGGCTCGTTCCTGCTGGTGCTCCTGATCGGCGGCATACGGGTCGCCGGGGGCGACGGCTCGGTGGCCGACCTGGCCGCGTTCCTCCTCTACATGCTCTATCTCATGTCCCCCGTGGCGGCCGTCTTCCAGGCCCTGAGCACCATGCGCCAGGGCCTGGGCGCACTACGACGCATCAGCGAGGTCCTGGACCTGTCCAGCGAGGCCGGGGCGGACCGGCAGGCCGCACCCAAGCCCGAACTGGAACCCGAACCGGCTGCGGCGTCCGGGACCACTCCCGTTCTGGAATTCCAGAACGTCCGCTTCGGCTACGAGCCGGGCCAACCGGTCCTGTGCGGCATCTCCTTCACGGTCCCGCAGCGCGGCCACGTCGCCCTCATCGGCAGCTCCGGGGCGGGAAAATCCACCGTCTTCGCCCTGGCGGAACGCTTCTACGAACCCGACGCGGGCCGCATCCTCTTCGAGGGCCAGGACATCCGCACCCTGGACAGAACCGAGCACCGCGCCCGTATCGGCCTGGTGGAACAGCACGCTCCGGTGTTGTTCGGCACGCTGCGCGAGAACCTGTTGTACGCCGCACCGGATGCGAACTCCGCCGAACTGGACCGGGCCGTCGAACTGGCCCAACTGACGGACCTGGTCGACCGGTTCCCGCTCGGCCTGGACACGGCGGCCGGAGAGCGCGGCATGTCGCTGTCCGGCGGCGAGCGCCAACGCATCGCCCTCGCCCGCGCGCTGCTCACCCGCCCCGCCCTCCTGCTCCTCGACGAGCCGACGGCCCACCTGGACGCGGCCAACGAGGCCGCCCTGCGCCGCTCCATCCGCCAGATCACCCAGGAGTGCGCCCTCCTGGTCATCGCCCACCGCCACTCGACGATCCGCGCCGCCGACCTCGTGGTCGTCCTGGACGACGGCCGCGTAGTAGCCGCAGGCACCCACGACGAACTCCTCGCCACCAGCGACCACTACCGCCACCTGGCCCGCACCCAGGAACCGGGCGACGTCCTCCGCGGCTAGGCACTCTCTTTCAGGAACGGATGCTTCAGGAGTGCTGGAGTCCGGGCAGCAGCAAGCCCTGAAGGAGCCCGAGCGCGCTCAGGACGGCCAGGGCCAGAAACACCGAGCCGATCACCATGCTGAACACGGGGCCCAGGCGCCACAGCTTCTCCACGAAAATGATCAGCGCGACCGCCGCCATGGCCGCGATATTCATCGAGCCCAGCGGGATGAGGAGGATCATGAGGCCCCAGCAGCAGCCGACGCAGTAGAGGCCGTGGTGGATGCCCACCCGCAGGTCCCGGGCCCTCGTACGGAAACCGGCGTAGCGCACCAGTTGGGCCATGGGGCTGCGGCAGTGGCGCAGGCAGATGTCCTTGAGCGGGCTGAACTGCTGGAGGGCGGCGGCGAGGAAGGCGGCGGCACCGATCCACCGTCCGGCCTGCGGGTGATCGGACACCAGAGCGTCGACCAGGACCAGCATCCCGTAGACGACCAGGCCGAACGCCGCCCAGGCGAGCAGGTACCCGGCCACGAACTGGGCGGTCCGGAGCGTCCGCGCGGCCCCCGATGTCTGTCGGCCGATGGCCCGGGCCCAGGTGACGGCCACCGGCGCCACGGACGGGAACATCATGGCGATCATCATGATCACCCAGAGCAGCAGGAACAGTGGCATGCTCATGCCCATCGTCCCCGGACCCATACCCAGCCCCATGCCGCCCGCCTGCGCGACCACAAGCACCCAGGCGAGCAGGGCGATCAGCGCCATGAGGGACCAGGCGGCGGCCAGCTGCCGAGCCGGGAGCAGATTGCCGGTCCGCAAGGGCGGGGTCAGCCGTTCCCGGTGGAAGAGCATGGTTCCAGCCCATCACGGACGACGGCGCGCCGCGCGTCGGTGAGGGGGCGGTCCGCCATCCCCGGTTCGTGCCCCCGCCGTTGGTGCACCCCTGGTTCGCGACCACCGTCGGTGAGAGAATGGGGGCAAATATTCCGTTATGCCGTTTGCCGGGCTGTCGAGGCGAAGCTCGGCACCAGCGCGAGGTCATTCGGGCATCAATCCGGGCATGGAACCGGGCAGTAAGCCGGGCATCAACAACAAGCTCTTGCCGATCCCACGAGCTCTTGCCGAACTTCCCCCACCGCTTGGCGCGGTGCTGCGCGGCAGTTCGTGTGCAAGGAGGCGGCGAGATGTCCGAGACGACGCAGAACATTCCGGAGTGGCACGTGTCCGGCAACTGGTTCGACACGTGCAGGTGCAATATCCCCTGCCCGTGCTCGTTCGCACAGCCGCCGACGGACGGGCACTGCGACGGCGTCCTGGCCTGGCACATCCGTGAGGGCCACTACGGGGACGTCACCCTGGACGGGCTCAACGTAATGATGCTGGGCTCGTTCGTCGGCAACGTATGGGCCGAGCACAGCGATGCGTACGGGGCGGTCTTCCTCGATGAGAGCGCCGACGACCGGCAGCGCGAAGCGCTCCAGATGATCTTCAGCGGTGCGGCCGGCAGCTGGCCCGAGGAAATGATCAACATGTTCGGGGCCGAGATGCGCGGCATGGATGTCGTCCCCATCGAGTTCGAGATCGACGACGACCTCGGCAAGTGGCGGGCCGCGATCCCCGGCCGGGTCGAGGCCAGCGCGGTCGCGCTCACCGGGCCGACCACACCCGAGGGCGGTCGCGTCCAGACGATGAACCTCCCCGGATCGGAGACGGGCCCCGGCCAGGTCGCGACCTGGGGCCGCTCGGTGGCCGACCGTGCCGACGCCTTCGGCTTCAAGTGGAGCCGCGAGGGCCAGTCCAGCAAGCACATCACCTTCGACTGGACGGGACCGAACTGAGCCCTGACACCCGGTGACCGCCCCGACGACCGCCCCGACGACCGACCCGATGAGTCGGACAACGCCGAAGGGCCCCACCGCGAACGGTGGGGCCCTTCGACATCGTGCCCGGTGAGGCACTGGCGGAGGATACGAGATTCGAACTCGTGAGGGGTTGCCCCCAACACGCTTTCCAAGTCTTCGTCTGGGGGTTCTGGGGGTTCTGGGGGTTCTGGGGTGTGCGGGGGTGTTCTGACCTGCGGTGGAGTCAACTCGGGTGGGGCTTCTGAACAATGTTGTACGGCGATGAACGACAACCAGAACTGCAACCACTACAGACCTACTTGCCGAGTTCCGGGCCGTACCACTGGAGGGCTTGCCCGGTCACTGCGGCGATGCACTCGAAGTCGTGATCGCGATGGAGCAGGGTGAGCCCCCGCAGCTCAGCGGTCGCGGCGACGACCAGGTCGACCGCTCCGGCGCTTCGGTGTTTCCCCTGCTTGGTGAGGGCTTCCTGGACCTGCCAGGCGCGGTCGTAGGCGCGGTCGTCGACGGGAACCCAGCCGAAGATTAGCCGCATGTCCTCGATGCCGCGCGTCCGGTCGGCGGCTGATCGCGCGCTGTAGAAGAACTCAAGCTCGGTGATGGGGCAGGTCGCGATGAGTCCAGCCGCGGCGGCCTGGTCCCAGCCGTACTGCTCCGCGTCCCCGCGCATGAACCGCGCGAGCGCGCTGGTGTCGATCAGGAACTGGGCCGCGTTCACCGGCGGTAGTTCTCCTTGTTCTCGAACAGCTCCAGATCAAATGCGCCGTCGCCCGCGGCGGCCCGCAGCCGGGCGAGAGCCAGGGCGCGACGCCGGCTCTCCAACACCTCGCGAAGAGCGGTGTTGACGGTCTCCTTCTTAGTGTTCGTCCCGAGGGCTTTCGCCACGTCCGCGACCAGGTCGTCGTCTAGGTCGATTACCGTCCGACTCATTCGAGCCTCCCTGATATCAAATATGGGGTCAAGTATATCTCGAGAGGTGCCTGGGCGTCGCCGTGCGACGCATGCTTTGCATACCTGGCGACGATCTCCTCGGTGTCCGTCGTGAAAAGCACGCCGCTGCCGAACGGCTCGGATTCCGGTGCGGCCGGCGGGGCCGTGAGTAGCCGGTCGGCCAGGAGTGCCGGTTCGGCGCTGTGGATGACACAGGCTGCGGGGGCGATACGCACCCGTCCCTGGCCTCGTGCGGTGTCGAGATAGGTCAGCGGCTACGGCAGGGCCGCCGTGGCGGAGGCTGCCAGGTCGGTTGTGATGTCGGTTGGGGTGCGGCCGACATCCAGGCCGCGTCCCCAGGCCGCCAGCGCCCCCGCAGCCTGCAGGCATGGCAGCGGGGAGTTGTGGCAGGACGAGTGCCACGGGCGCCGGTGTTGGAGACGGTCCGCCAGCTCAGCCAAGTCGCAAGCGTTGAGCGGGACTTCATGAGGGGCACCACGACAGACATGGAATCTGTCACGAGCGGGCAGACCGAAGTCGCTTTGGAGCTGGGTTCAAGGATGGTGCAGTTCCATGATCTGCGGAAGCCGCACGAAGACAGATCCCGGAGATCCCCTCCTGCCCGCCCCGGGCCGTGCCGACGCGACGAGACCGGCAGCAGAAGATCTGCCTTGCCGAGCCGAGTTGCCATCGCCCGTGTCAGACACTGCCCTGGCTCGTCCGTCGAGCCTGACGAAGTAGCAGCAGAGGACTGGTCCACCTCGGCAACGAAAGCATTCGTCGATTTCTATTCTCCGCCGACATGAGAAGCTCCATTCTCCACATCATCGGGATGCACGATGGAGTCCTGGATGTCCAAGATGTGCATAAGTGACTTGACCGACACGACCCGGCTATTGCCAATCCAGAGTACCCTAAAGGGGAGGGATCCCTTCCTGGCCATCTTTGTTGCTTGCGATTCTGAAAGGCCAACAATATTGGCCGCTTCGCTGAAACCGATATACTGCGGCAGGAGATCGGAAATTCGATAGTAAAGATTCTTCCCGTCCACCCAGGATCGCCCCACCTGCGCGGGAGTGATGGCGGGAGCATCTGCCTCATCACGGCAACCACTGCGGAGTTTTTCATGAAGGATCTTGACGTGGTCCATGGCTCCCATTCGTTGAAGTAGGGCTCCCGTGCGCTCGCCGCGAATTCTCTCATCGACATCCGGATCCTGCACCGCTCTGGCGTCAATGATTGACGATGCGCGCAGTGTGGAATATTCCTCATGCGCAGCGTCGGCAATCAAATACTCCGCACTTGCCGCACACGTTTCCGAGCTTCCGGTCTCCACCAGGTCGCGAGCGCTGGTGAACGCACGAGTCATCATGGTATCCAGGAGTTTCTTGGAAGGCGTGCCACCTGCCATGGAAAACCATGCCTCCAGGGCGCCTTCCATCATCGCAGACCTAATGTCAGAGACCTCATAACGCCACTGTCGTGCCAACTCTTTCGACCACCTCCCAAAGTATGGAGTCAGTAGATCTAGTAGGATCATCAGCCATTTCTCCCGATCCTGTTGGCTGCTTTCTCTCGCCAAAGTTCCAACCGACTCCCAGAGGCGCAAGCTAGCTACGGATTTCGATCGACCAAGTCGAACTTTCTCGCGCAACACCTGGTATGTGGGATGGCTCTTGATTGCACACACTTGAACATCGCCGACATGCGCACAGATGGGCTCCCCGCCGCAGTTGCGCAGAATTCGTTCATTGATGAGGCTGAAGACATCGCGCATGTTGGTTTTCCTCTCGCGCCGCCAGATTGGGCCTATGGAAAATCATGGGGCGCGTCAGCTGCAGTTTGGGGATTTCTGCTGGGATCCAGCCCCATCGAGTGAAATATGTTTGGCGGCGCGACAATATGCGGGGCATGAGTAGCGGCATTCGACAGTTTGCGTATGGCTGCGTCAACCGCTGCTGGCGCAAGTCTGGCTACCGCATGCGCTGCGGTGAACATGGCGACAAGTCCCACGGCTCGTACTGCCCTGGCGCGGCTGGTCTCCTGGGGTTCAACGTGTGCCTTGTATGGTGTTCTGCTCGGCGCGGCGTAGTTCGGTTTCCCGGTGCTGCCACAGTTCCTGGTGTTCGGCTTCCCGCTCTTCCAGCCGGCGCTGGTACTCCCTGTCGAGGCTGGCGCGTAGCTGGCCTTCGACGCTGACGTCGCGCTTGCTGAGGCACTGCTCGTGCAGGAGCTTGTGGCTGCCCCGGTTGCCGAGCGCGGGCAGGTGACGCAGAGCGCTCTTGATGCTGTCGGGTGCCGCGTTGTGGTCCTGGCACATGTGCTGACCTGAGGCCAGGTGGTACTCGAAGATGTGGTCCTGGGGCAGTCGCGCACGGCTTCTTCGACGCGGCTTCGCAACTGCCGGCCTTGGCCGTCGAAGGGGGAGGCGAAGTGGAGGCCGTTGAGGCAGATGTCCACCACGTACCGGGTTCGTTGAGGACAGCTCCGGGCCTCGTCGAGAAGCCCGATGGCGTGTTCGGCGGTGATGATGCGGCTGCCAACGGCAACGAAGAGTGGATCCTGGTGGTGCAGACCGGTGGCGAGAGCCAGCAGGGAGGCGTCGATGGCTCGTCCGGATCGACGGCCCACCCGCCGCGGTTTTGAAGGTACTGGACGGGTGTGGCGCTGCTGATGACAGCCGGGTCATGGTGGAGGCCGACGGAACCGAAGAAGGGCCCCACCGCGAGCGGTGGGGCCCTTCGACATCGTGCCCGGTGAGGCACTGGCGGAGGATACGAGATTCGAACTCGTGAGGGGTTGCCCCCAACACGCTTTCCAAGTCTTCGTCTGGGGGTTCTGGGGTGTGCGGGGGCGTTCTGACCTGCGGTGCAGTCGGGGCGGATGGGGTCTGTGGACGGCCCCGGACGTACGTGAATGAGACCAGAACTGAGACCGGGGGCGCTGGGTCACACCCTCTTGACGACGATGGACTCGGGGACCAGCTTCTCCAGATCATCCACATCCGAGGTGAAGACGGTGACCTGCCCCTTCTGCTGTCGCGCGATGACGGCGAGTACCGCGTCGATGGCGTACTTGTGGCCGTGCAGCTTGGCGTCGGCCAGGAGCCGGCGGGCCTGACGGGCCTCGTCCTTCCCGACGTCGGTGACCTTGAGCCGGGAGAGCACCCAGTCCCAGCGCTGCTCGGTGGTTCTGCCGTCGTACGCCTCGACCAGTGTCATCGGAGACGTCACCACCTCGGCCTCGCCCCGGGCCGCGAGGTCGAGCCAGGCGATCATTCTCCGGTCGCCGCGCACGGCCAGGGACAGGGCTTCGCAGTCGAGTACGAAGACGCGCAGCGGCCGCTGCCCGTGCTGACCGGCCCGCTTCTTCACGCGGCCTCTCCGGCCCTGGGCTTTCCGGCCGTGCGCCGGCGCTCGTGCTCGGCGTCGAGCTCTTCGAGCTCGGTGAACGCTGCCGCGCGCTCGTCCTCGGTCACCGGGCCGTGTTCCTCCTGCAGCCAGTCGACCAGTTCGCCGAGCCGGTCCCGGTCACGCTTGAAGCGCAGCGCCTCGGCCACGTACGCCGACAGGCCCCGCTCTGCCGCGTCCGCGCGGATCTCGTCAAGGAGATCCTCGGGGATCGTCACCGTCACCTTCTTTGTCGCCATACAAGAGACCATACTCCCGGTGTCGGGTGCCTTACCAGTGCTAGGCGCGCCTCCGGTGGCGGCAAGACCGGCCGTCAGGCGGCGGTGGTGGGGCGTGGTGCGCCGTGGAAGACCTGGCTGACGTGCCAGGCACGGTGGGCCGCGGCGATGGGGTGGGCACCCGGCTGTGGTCCGATGAGCGTGCGGCCGGAGAGCGCCAGGACATGTTCGTGGGCGGCGGAGCTACGGCCGATGAAGTGTTGCGAGACCAAGATGCGGTGGCCGTCGCCGATGCCCAGGACGCCCTTGTCGAAGAGCTTGTGGTGCAGAGAGCACAGGCACAGCCCGTTGTCGACGTCGTCCGGGCCGTCGAACGCCCACCAGCGCACGTGCGCGGCCTCCAGGCCGACGGGCACCGCGCCGATCCGGCCGTCGTAGCCGCAGAAGGCGCACTGGTACTCGTAGGCGGTCAGGACCAGCTCTCGCATCCGCCGGTCCCGCTGCCTCCGTGCGGCCGAGAGCTGTTCGGTCTCCGCCGGTTCCAGTTCCAGGCCGACGGCTTCGCACAGCTCGCTGTGGAGCGAGGGCGGGAAGTTCAGGTCGAGGAGTACCCGCGCGAGGCGTGCGAGCAGTGACGGCTCCCGTCGCAGCACCGCCCGGAGCTCCGGCGCGAGGCGTCCCGCGGCTCCCGCCGCCCTCAGCTCTCGCACTCCGCTGCCGGGGCTGCCCGGCCCGCGATCGGTGCGCACCTCCCAGACTCCATCGCTGACCAGATGGTGGAACGGGTAGGCGGGCGTCGTCCTGTTGGCCGGACCGTACTCGGTCAGGAGACGCTTCAGGTCGTCCTCCACCGCGCTGTAGCGCAGCTCGTCGTCGACATCTTGCTGGAACCGGCCGAGGGCGTACAGAAAGAGCAGGGGCTTGTGCGGAGCGCGCGCCCCGTTTCTGTTCCACTGCCGCAGCTTCGCGGTGCGCTCGAGCCAGTCCATGACGGGCGAGCGTAGTAGCGCGGGCGCGGGCATGACCCCCTGAATCCGGGAGATGGTGAACACGCGTTCGTCGTCGCGCAGTTGGCACCAGGCGTACAGGTAGGGCCGTGCCGCTCTGCGATCGGCATAAGTGCAGGTCGGCGGGGGTTGCGTGGCTAACCCGCTGAGCCCTCACTCTGTCCCGCAACCGGGCACTCGTCCGGGGCTTCTCGACTTGTTGGAGAACGTATGCCTGCCGAACGCGCTGCGATTGCCGCGCTTGGCGCAACCCTGGCCGCTCTTATCGCCGTCACCCATCCCGCACTGATTCCAGCGATGTCGATCGCCCTGATGGTCTGGGCGGCGCTCGCGCTCTACATGAAGCTTTGACATCCCGTTCAGTCACGCATGTGCAGGAGACCGTATGAAACCCGACTCAGGCCCGACGCAAGGGGCGACGTGGGGGGACGACGATGTCCCCTCGGCTCTCGATGTCCCCTCGGCTCTCCAGGCCTCCTTACCGGCCGGATGGGCGGCGGACGATGACGTGCCGTCCGCCTTTGGCATCCTCGATTCGAACGAGGACTGATCCAAGCGTGATCTTTTACCCCGGCCGCGTACGGGGGGCGTGCGCAGTGCGTTGTGTGCCCGGCGTTACCTGGCAGGTGATGCTCCAGGCCCGGCTGATGGGTGGCTGAGCCGACGAGTGCGACGCAGAACTCGAAGGGCCCCACCGCGAGCGGTGGGGCCCTTCGACATCGTGCCCGGTGAGGCACTGGCGGAGGATACGAGATTCGAACTCGTGAGGGGTTGCCCC